>JANOCL010000074.1:0-8702 GCA_031412135.1 Variovorax sp.
CACGGCCGCGCCATAGGCGAAGTAGAAGAACGGCCGGCCCTGCATCGTCTCCCGGTCCCACGAAAGGCCGGGCGTGGCATAGAAGCCGTCCGACCAGAGCTGCACGCTGTCGAGGTAGGCCTCGCCCACCACGGTGGCAAAGGGCAGCGTTCGGCCGTTGACCTGGACCTTGTCGTTGGCGAAGCGCACCGCCTGCGCGTCGCCGCCGTGCCGCGTCGCGGCGCAGGCGGCGAGCCGCTCGCGGATGCGCCGGGCGGCATCCTGCGCCGCCTTGCCGTTCAGGTCGGCACCGGTCGACGCGGCGGTGGCCGAGGTGTTGGCCACTTTCTGCGTGTCGGTGGAGGTGACGCGGACGCTCTCGAACGAAACGCCCAGCTCGTGCGCCACCACCTGCGCCACCTTGGTGTTGAGGCCCTGCCCCATCTCGGTACCGCCGTGGTTCACGAGGATCGAGCCGTCGGTGTAGACATGCACCAGTGCACCGGCCTGGTTGAAATGCTTGACGTTGAACGAGATGCCGAACTTCAACGGCGCCAGCGCGATGCCGCGCTTGAGCACGGGGCTCCCGGCATTGAACGCCGCGATCTCGGCCCGGCGCCCGCGATAGCCGCTCGATGCCTCCAGCTCGGCCACCAGCTCGTGAATGATGTTGTCGGTCACCACCTGGCCATACGGGGTGACGTTGTTCTCCGCCTTGCCGTAGAAGTTGACGCGCCGAACGTCGAGCGGATCGCGGCCGAGTTCGCGCGCCACGCTGTCGAGGATGTTCTCGATCGCGATCGCGCCCTGCGGCCCGCCGAAGCCGCGAAAGGCCGTGTTGCTCTGCGTGTTGGTCTTGCCCGAGTAGCCGTGCATCGCCACGTCGGGCAACCAGTAGGCATTGTCGAAGTGGCACAGCGCGCGGGTCATCACCGGTCCCGACAGGTCGGCCGAATGGCCGGCGCGTGAAACCATCGAGATCTCGGCGCCGAGGATGCGGCCCTCGTCGTCGTAGCCGACCTCGTAGTCGTACCAGAAGCAGTGGCGCCGGCCGGTGATGAGGAAGTCGTCGTCGCGGTCGAGCCGCAGCTTCACCGGCCGCTTGAGCCGGTGCGCCGCCACCGCGGCGACGCAGGCGAACAGGCCCGACTGGGATTCCTTGCCGCCGAATCCGCCCCCCATGCGCCGGCATTCGACATGCACCTCGTTCGCATGCAGGTGCAGCGCATGCGCCACCAGGTTCTGCATCTCGCTCGGATGCTGGGTCGAGCAGTGCACGTGCATCGTGCCGCCCTCTTTCGGAATCGCGTAGCTGATCTGGCCTTCGAGATAGAACTGCTCCTGCCCGCCCACGTCCAGCGTTGCCTTGTGCCGGTGCGGTGCGTTTGCGATTGCGGCCTGCACGCCGCCCTCGCCGGTCGACCGCACCAGGTGCATCGGCGGCACCACGTACTGGGCCTTCGCATGCGCCTCCTGCGGCGTGAGCACGGGCGGCGCGGCTTCGATGTCGAGCGCATCGCGGGCACGGGCCGCGGCACGGCGCGCCGCATCGCGCGTCTCGGCGATCACGGCGAACACCGGCTGGCCGAGGTAGCGGATATCGCCGCTGCAGAGGATCGGGTCGTCATGCACGATCGAGCCGCAGTCGTTGCTTCCGGGGATGTCGGCAGCGGTCAGCACGGCCACCACGCCCGGCATGGCGCAGATGGCCTCGAGCCGCATGTCCTTGAGCCGCCCGTGGGCGACCGGTGACAGGCCCAGCGCGCAATGCAGCGTGCCCGCGAGTTCGGGAATGTCGTCGATGTAGGTCGCCTCGCCGGCCACGTGCAGGTGCGCCGACTCGTGCGGCCGGCTGATGCCCACACGGGCGCCGTCGTCGTGCGCCTTGGCCTCGGCCCTCGCGTCGATCCGCGAGGCGGTGTTGGTCAGGTAGTCGGCGAAGGCTTCGGCCGACTGCAGCAGGGCGAGATCCAGAGGTTTGTTCATCTCAGACTCCTTCCACGCTCGTGAGATGCGGCATGACGCTCCATACGCTGGTGGCTTCCGCCGGCAGCGGATCGGTGGTGCGGGTTTCGAGCCACAGCCTCTGCAGCAGGTTCTGCGCCACCTGCAGGCGGTAGTCGGCACTGGCGCGCATGTCCGAAAGCGGCTTGAAGTCTTGCGCCAGCGCCACCTTGGCGGCATTCACGCTGGCCTGGTTCCAGGGCTTGCCGGCCAGCGCCGCCTCGGCCTGCGCGGCGCGCCTGACCGTCGCGGCCATGCCGCCAAAGGCGAGGCGCACGTCCTGCACCCGATCGCCGTCGAGCGCGATGGCGAAGGCGCCGCACAGGGCCGAGATGTCGCAGTCGAAACGCTTGCTGATCTTGTAGGCCCGCACCTGCCGCCGCATCGCCGCGAGCGGCACCACCAGCGCCTGCACGAACTCGCCGGGCTCCAGCCGGTTCTTCATGTAGTCGACATAGAAATCCGAAAGCGGCATGCGGCGCACGCGCTCGCCGCGGCGCAACTCGATGTCGGCATCGAGCGCCATCAGCACCGGCGGCGAGTCGCCGATCGGCGAGCCGTTGGCAACATTGCCGCCCATCGTGCCGGCATTGCGGATCGGCGGCGATGCGAAGCGCAGCCAGACATCGGTGAGCTGCGGAACGCGCTGCGCCAGTGCGCCGAAGGCAGATTCGAGCGAAGCGCCGGCACCGATGTAGAGATGATCGCCGCGCTCCTCGACCGTCTTCATCTCGGCGACGTCGCCGACGAAGATGATGTCGCCCAGGTCGCGGAACTGCTTGTTCACCCACAGCCCGACGTCGGTCGAGCCGGCAAGCAGTTGCGCCGCGGGCTTGGCTTCGCGCAGGGCGGCCAGCTCGGCCAGGCCGGTCGGCGCATGGAAGTGGTCGATGCGCTGTCCGAGCGGAGCCGCATAGTCGAAGCCGACGTCGTGCCGCAGGCTTGCCAGGGCGGCGACCACCGGCTCGGTGTCGAGCCGCACGCCCGGCAGGTCGAACATGCGCTGGCCGGCGTCGAGGATCGGCCGGTAGCCGGTGCAGCGGCACAGGTTGCCTGAAAGCTCGTCGGCAAGCTGCTGGCGCGTGGGCCGCGTGCCGCCCTGATGGTGATGTTCGTAGGCCGACCAGAGCGACATCACGAAACCCGGCGTGCAGAAGCCGCACTGCGAGCCGTGGCAGTCGACCATCGCCTGCTGGACCGGATGCAGCCGCGTCACCGCGTGCTTGTCGTGCCGCGCCGGATCGTGGCTCTTGCCGCACTGCGCCTTCAGGTCTTCCACGGTGAAGAGCGCCTTGCCATGCAGCGTCGGCAGGAACTGGATGCAGGCGTTCACGGTCGAGAGCTTCAGGCCGCCGATCGTGTTCGCCTCGCCATCGCCAGCCAGTTCGCCGACGACGACGGTGCATGCACCGCAATCGCCCTCGTTGCAGCCTTCCTTGGTGCCGGTGCAGCGTGCGTCTTCACGCAGCCAGTCGAGCACCGAGCGCGTCGGATGCACGCCGCTCACGTCGACGATGCTGCCTCGATGGAAGAAGCGGATGGGTTGGGTGCTCGGGTTCATGCGGGTGCTCGATCAATATTCGTGCCTGCCGACGGTAGTTCGTTGCGGCCGAAAATGCATACGGTCGCCGCCATAGGGCCTATGTAGGGCGCGGTATGTAACGCTGGGGAAAACCCTTGCGCCGGAAAGCTACCGAGCGGCAGCTCAGGCTGCCGGTCTGCTCGCGCTGGCGCTGGCGCTGGCGCGCACGCTCATCGGCAGGTACGCGACGAAGCAGGTTCCTGCTGCCGCCGACGACGTGACCTGCAAGGTTCCGCCATGGGCTTGCACGATCTGGTCGCAGATGTGCAGACCGAGACCCAGCCCGCCGCCGGGCTTGCTGCTGGCGGGGCGCCAGTAAGGTTCGAAGATCCGGCCCAGGTCGGCCGGGGGAATCGGATCGCCGCCGTTCGTCACCGACAGGGTGAGCACATCGACGGCGGTCGTCGCCTGCACGACGATCGGCTGGTCCGTCGCGCCGTGCGCCACGGCGTTGCCGAGCAGGTTGGACAACAACTGCTGCACGCGCTGCTCGTCGCATCGCACCAGGCCGCGGATGTCTATCCGCTCGACGATCGCGCGGCCGGGGTGGGCAGCCTGGACTTCGTTGATCACGTCCTTCAGTCGAGAGGCGAGAAAGTCCGCATCGCGAATGGACACGCCGATGCCGCCGCCGAGGCGAGCACGTGCAAAGTCGAGGACGTCGTCGATCAGCCCCGACATGCGCCGTGTGCTTGCGCGCAGCCGGGTGCCCAGCTTCACGAGATCGGGTTCAGCGGTACGCCGGCAAAGCAGCTCCGCCGTCGCTCCGACTGCGGCCAGCGGGTTGCGCAAGTCGTGGCCCAGCACGGCGATGAACTGCTCCTGAAGCTCGGCCCTGGACTGCTCGTCGAGCAGCGCGACCTCGACGCGATACTGGCGGTCCTCGGTCTCGAGCTGCCGTGCGATCAAGTCGGCGAAGGCGGTGAACATCGCCACGGTGCGCACGTCGGACACCAGCGCGGGCCGAGGATCGATGGCGCACAGGTTGCCGAAGTAGTCGCCGTTGGCGTGGATGATCGGAACCGATATGTAGCTCTGGATGTTGTACATCCGGGGCGTGTGATGGTCCCGGTAGACCGGGTCTTCGCTGGCATGGTCGACGACGACCGGCGAGCGCGCCGCGCGTGCTTCGCGGCATAGCGTCGTCTCCACCGCCAGCCGTCCGCCGACTTTGAGCCCGAAGTCGATGTTGTCCTGGACCGCGCAAGCGGTCCAGGTGCCATCGGTGACGCGGGCCACCGCGGCAAAGCCCATGCCGGTGTTCTCGCAGATGAGCTTGAGCAGCGCCGGCACCGAACCGAGTCGGGCCACGGCTGCCAGATCGCCGGCGATCGCCTCGTCGCTGTCGGCCGACAATGGCGTGAGGGTCAGGTTCGAGGAAGGGCTCTGCATAAGGGCAGCGATAGTACGCCCGGACTTCCCGATTGCGCTGTTTCGCCACCTGCGGCGTTCATCAGACCTGTCTGAAAAGATTCTCGATCTCGCCCCGCAGCCACCCGTTCGCCAAATCCGATTCGAAACGCTTGCTCCAGTGCAGCGACACGGTGAAGTCGCGTAGCGGGAAGGCGGGCTCGACGATGGTGTACCCGCCCTCTTCGGCAAAGCCGCGCGCGATGTTGCGCGGCATCACCACCGCGAGGTCGGTGGCCCGCACGATCGCCGGCAGCACCATGAAGTGCTCGGTCGTGAGGCGCACCCGGTCTTCGAGGTTGAGAAGCTGCAGGATGCGCAGCGTCTCGGCGTGCGTGCGCACGGCGACGTACTCCAGCTTCTGCAGCGCTTCCAGCAGCGCCCGTCCACTGCGGCGCCCGCGCGTGAACGGATGGCCTTCGCGCAGCAGCACGATGTAGCGGTCCTTCAGCAGGTGGACGCGCTGGGTGTCGCTCACCATGGGCAGGAAGCCGAAGGCGAAGTCGACACGACCGGTGTCGAGCGCCGGGGCAATCTCGTTCGGCAGCAGGGGCAGGGTTTCCACGCGCACGCCCGGCGCGAGTTCGCCCAGGCGCGCCATCAGCGCTGGCAGGAAGCGGCCCTCTCCGATGTCGCTCATGTGGATGCGAAAGGTCTTGCGCGAGGCCGAGGGCTCGAAGCGGTCGGATTCGTCGAGCGCTTCCTCCAGCATGCCGAGCGCCGATTGCACGGCGCCGGCCAGCCGTTCGGCCCGCGGCGTGGGCGCCACCCCGCCCGGCGTGCGCGTGAAGAGCGCGTCCTTCAACAGCAGCCGCAGCCGCCCGAGCCCATGGCTCGCAGCCGGCTGGGTGAGCCCCAGCGACTCGGCCGCGCGGCTGACGCTGCGCGCGCGGTAGACGGCGTCGAACAGGCGCAGCAGGTTCAGGTCGATGGAATCGATATGCATGGCATTCATGTCGGTTAGCACGAATATTCTATTGATGCGGCCGCCCGACGCTCGCACACTGGCACGCGGCGCCACGGCACATCCCTGCGGTACGCCGTTCGAGAAAACCATCAGGAGACAACCCAATGCCCACGATCCGTTTGTACGCGGCGCTTGCCGCATCGTTGTGCGCGGCGTTTTCCGCGTCGGCCCAGCAGCCACCCGCCGAAGAGCCCGGCTGGGCGAAGGGGCGGCCGAAAACCGAAGCAGCCACGCGCATGGCGCCGGTGCCGGCCTTTCCGATCCCGACGGCGGTCGACCAGCTGCCGACGCGCAAGTTCAAGCTGCCGCCCGGCTTCAAGGTCGAGACCTGGGCCTCGGGCGTGCTCGACGCTCGCGAGCTGCGGCAAGGCGCCGGCGACACGGTGTTCGTGAGCACGCTGTTCGTCGGCAACAAGGTCTATGCGATCGTTCCCAAGGGCAATGGGCGCGAGGTCAAGACCATCATCGACAAGGTTGAAAAGGCCGCGGGCATCGAGTACCACAAGGGCAACCTCTATCTCGGCACCCCGAAGCAGATCCTGCGCTACGACGGCATCGACGGCAAACTCGACAACGCCGGGACGCCGGTGGTGCTGTACGACAAGATGCCCGGCGGCGAGGACCACAGCTGGAAGTTCCTGCGCATCCACAAGGACAAGCTCTACTTCCCGATCGGCGCGCCCTGCAACATCTGCGACCCCGGCGAGTACGCCAAGATCTACCGCATGAACCTCGACGGCAGCGGCGTCGAGACCGTGGCCAGCGGCGTGCGCAACACGGTGGGCTTCGACTTCGATCCCAAGACCGACCGGCTCTGGTTCACCGACAACGGCCGCGACTGGCTGAGCGAGGAAATCCCGAATGACGAGCTCAATGTCGTCACCGGCCCGAACCAGCACTTCGGCTACCCGTACTGCCACCAGGGCAACATCCCGGACCCGGAATTCGGCTGGGGCAAGTCGTGCAGCGACTACGTGAAGCCGGCCGCGTTCCTCGGGCCGCATGCCGGCGCGCTGGGCCTGAAGTTCTACACGGGCAAGATGTTCCCGGCCAAGTACCAGGGCGCGATGTTCATCGCCCGCCACGGCCCGTGGAACCGCACGGTCAAGTACGCCGACGTCTCTGTCGCCTGGCCCGACGGCAAGGGCGGCGCGAAGGTCGAGCCCTTCATGACCGGCTTCGTCGAGAACAACACCTACCTCGGCCGCCCGGTCGATTTCATGGTGATGAAGGACGGCTCCCTGCTGGTGAGCGACGACCACGCGGGCGCGATCTATCGCATCAGCTACACCGGCAAGAAATGAGGACGCCGGGACGACGCGCTTTCACTGCAGCGGCGGCGGCCGCGGCGTTCCTGTGGCTGGCGGCACCGGCCGGGGCCCAGGGCACGACCGGGCCCTACGCACAGCGCTTCGCGGCGCTGTGCGCGGCCTGCCACGGCGCCAACGGGCGCAGCGAGATGGCCGGCACGCCCGTGCTGGCCGGCCAGCATTCCTTCTATGCGATCACGCAGCTGTTCCTGTTTCGCGAGGGGCGGCGCCCCAACGAGGCCATGACCGCGCTGGCAAAGACCATGAAGGACGAAGACCTGCGCGGCTTCTCCGACTTCATCGCCACCTTGCCGCCGGTGCCCGCGCCGGCACCGGCGGCGCCCCCCGATGCAGCACGCATGACCAAGGGCAAGGCCTTGGCGCAGGAGCACAAGTGCGTGTTCTGCCATGGCGCCGACTTCAGCGGCGGCCAGCAGGTGCCGCGCATCGGGCAGCAGCGCGAGGACTACCTGCAGATGACGCTGCGGGAGTTCCGCGCCGGCAAGCGGGTCGGCTACACGAATGCAATGGCCGAGGCCGTCGGCCGCGTCCCGCCCGAGGACCTGGACACCCTCGCCTACTACCTGGCCCGCTTTCCGGGCCAGGCCGCCACGAAATAACGGGGTAACGGGAGTCACGACTTTTGGAAGTTTCATTCACGAAGGAAATCGAAGCGCTGCGCCTCAAGGCCGGCGACACCTTTCATGGCGAGGGCATCCTCGCGATCACCAAGGCCCTGCTGCAGTCGGGCGTGGCCTATGTCGGCGGCTACCAGGGCGCTCCGGTGTCGCACCTGCTCGACGTGATGGTGCAGGCCAAGCCGTACATGGACGAGCTCGGCGTGCATGTGGAAGCCTGCTCCAACGAGGCCTCGGCCGCGGCAATGCTCGGCGCTTCCATCCACTATCCGTTGCGCGGCGCGGTGACCTGGAAGTCGATCGTCGGCACCAACGTGGCGGCCGATGCGCTGTCGAATCTTTCGTCGCCCGGCGTCAAGGGCGGCGTGCTGATCGTGGTGGGCGAGGACTACGGCGAAGGCGCCAGCGTGATCCAGGAGCGCACCCATGCGTATGCGCTCAAGTCCAGCATGTGCCTGCTCGACCCCCGGCCCGACCTGGGCACGATGGTCGACATGGTCGAGCACGGCTTTCGCCTGTCGGAATACTCCAGCATGCCCTGCATGATGGAGCTGCGCATCCGCACCTGCCACGTGCGCGGCAGCTTCAAATGCAAGGACAACCTGCCGCCCGCGATCTCCACCCGGGCGCTGATGCAGGAACCCGCCGGCTTCGACTACATGCGGCTCGCGCATCCGCCGGTCACCTTCCGCCACGAAAAGCTCAAGGGCGAGGAGCGCATTCCCGCCGCACGCCGCTATATCGCAGACAACAAGCTCAACGAGCTGATCGCCGGCACGCATGCCGATCTCGGCATCGTCGTGCAGGGCGGC
>JANOCL010000075.1:0-4258 GCA_031412135.1 Variovorax sp.
AGCTGGCGCGTATGGATATCGCGTTGGCGGGTGGGCGGCGTATTCGTCTGGATCAGGTCGCGACTGTTTCCGACACCGTCGCCGAGCGGCGCTCGGCGGCGCTGCTGAACGGCAAGCCGGTGGTCGGCTTCGAGATCGTGAGAACCCGCGGCGCGGGCGAGACGGAGGTCGCTGCCGGCGTGCGGGCGCAGCTCGAGACGCTGAAAGCCGCGCACCCCGAGATCACCGTCACCGAGGCCTTCAACTTCGTCGACCCGGTGCAGGAGAACTACGACGGCTCGATGCTCCTTTTGTACGAGGGCGCGGCGCTCGCCGTGCTCGTGGTGTGGCTCTTCCTGCGCGACTGGCGCGCGACCTTCGTCTCGGCGGTCGCGCTGCCGATGTCGGTGATACCGGCATTCGCGGGCATGTTCCTGCTCGGCTTCTCGGTCAACGTGATTTCCCTGCTGGCGCTGTCGCTGGTGGTCGGCATCCTGGTGGACGACGCGATCGTCGAGGTCGAGAACATCGTGCGCCACCTGCGCATGGGCAAGACGCCCTACCAGGCGGCGATGGAAGCCGCCGACGAGATCGGCCTGGCGGTGATCGCCACCACATTCACCCTGATCGCCGTGTTCCTGCCGACCGCCTTCATGAGCGGCATCGCCGGCAAGTTCTTCAAGCAGTTCGGCTGGACGGCGTCGCTCGCGGTGTTCGCATCGCTGGTGGTCGCGCGGGTGCTGACGCCGATGATGGCCGCGTACATCATGAAGCCGATCGTCGGCGCCGAAAAAGAGCCGCGCTGGCTCGCCATATACATGCGCATGGCCGAATGGTGCATGCGGCACCGGCTGGCGACGATGGTGCTGGCCACGCTGTTCTTCTTCGGCTCGATCGCGATGATCCCGCTGCTCAAGACCGGCTTCATCCCGCCCGACGACAACTCGCAGACGCAGGTCTACCTGTCGCTCGCGCCGGGCTCGACGCTCGCCCAGACCACGGCTTCGGCCGAGGAAATTCGTCGCCGGGTGATGCAGCTGGCGCATGTGCGCGGCGTCTACACCACGGTCGGCGGCGGCAGCGCGGGCGGCGACCCGTTCGCGAACTTCGGCACGCCCGAGACGCGCAAGGCCACGCTCACCATCAAGCTCGACGAGCGCGGCGACCGGCCGCGCAAACAGGTGATCGAGAACAACATCCGTGCCGCACTCGAAACGCTGCCCGGCGCGCGAACCACCGTCGGCCTGGGCGGCTCGGGCGAGAAGTACGTCCTGGCGCTCTCCGGCGACGACCCCGCGGCGCTGACGACGGCAGCGCGCGCCGTCGAGCGCGACCTGCGCACCATCGCCGGACTGGGCAACATCACGTCCACGGCCAGCCTGATCCGTCCCGAGATCGCGGTGCGGCCCGACTTCGCGCGCGCCGCCGACCTGGGCGTCACCAGTTCGGCGATTGCCGAGACGCTGCGCGTCGCGACGCTGGGCGACTACGACCAGGCGCTGCCCAAGCTCAACCTCGCGCAACGGCAGGTGCCGATCGTGGTGAAGCTGGAAGACTCGGCGCGCGAAGACTTGGCGCTGCTCGAACGGCTGTCGGTGCCCGGCGCGCGCGGACCGGTGATGCTGGGCCAGGTCGCCGCACTCACCGTCGAGGGCGGGCCGGCAGTGATCGACCGCTACGACCGGTCGCGCAACGTGAACTTCGAGATCGAGCTGTCGGGCCTGGGCCTCGGCGATGCCAAGACCGCCGCGATGGCCCTGCCGTCCATCCGCAACCTGCCGCCCGGCGTGCGCGTGGCCGAAGTCGGCGATGCCGAGGTCATGACCGAACTGTTCGCCAGCTTCGGCCTTGCCATGCTGACCGGCGTGCTGTGCATCTACATCGTGCTGGTGCTGCTGTTCAAGGACTTCCTGCATCCGGTGACCATCCTGTGCGCGCTGCCGCTGGCGCTGGGCGGCGCCTTCGTCGGCCTGCTGATCGGGCAGAAGGCGCTGTCGATGCCCTCGCTGATCGGGCTGATCATGCTGATGGGCGTCGCCACCAAGAACTCCATCCTGCTGGTCGAGTACGCGATCGTCGCGCGCCGCGACCACGGCATGAGCCGCTGGGACGCACTTCGCGATGCATGCCACAAGCGGGCGCGGCCGATCATCATGACCACGCTCGCGATGGGCGCGGGCATGCTCCCGATCGCGTTCGGCTGGAGTGCGGCAGATTCGAGCTTCCGCTCGCCGATGGCGATGGCGGTGATCGGCGGGCTCATCACTTCCACCGTGCTGAGCCTGCTGGTGGTGCCGGCGGTGTTCACGTACATCGACGACATCGAACACTGGATACGGCGCACACTGGCGCGAATCCGGGGCAAGGCGCCCGACCCGGCCGACGCGAAGGAAGGGCCCCCGGCTGTAGTGCAACCATGACCGCGGAGGCCTCGATGAACCGAGTGCGCAGACGTTCCCGTTCCGTACTTTGCTTCGCCGCCCTCGCCGCCTCGGCCTGGGCCGCGACGGCCCAGCCGGCCGCCGACCCGCTGGCGCCGGCCCGTCAGCGCTACGAACGCGAAGTCGCCGCCTGCAACAGCGGCGCGCTGGCGGCGCCGGCGCGCGAGGCCTGCATCCGCGCGGCAGGCCTGGCACTCGACCGCGCGCGCGGTGGACCGCCGACCGACGTTGCACAGCCCGCTCCGGGCGGCCGCGCCACCATCGTCAGCCCCGAAGGCTCGACACCGCCGTCGAGCGGCTCGGAAGCCGTGACCTCGGGCGACGGCCGGGCGACCATCGTCCTTCCGGCCGACCGCCCGCCGCAGCGCTGATGCATCGCCGGGTTCGGTGCGACTAGACCGGACCGTGCGCTTCGAGCGCATCGATCACTTCGCCGTCGCTCAGCTGCGGGAAGTCGAGGTACCACGCGCTCACGGCCATGAAGTGCGCAGGCACGCTGGCGCAGATCACCTCGTCCGCTTCGTTGCGCAGCGCAGCGCAGGCGTCGGCGCTCGCCACCGGAACCGCCACGACGACGCGGGCCGCACCCATTGCCCGCGCTGCGGCAACGCCGGCGCGCATCGACGCGCCGGTTGCCAGGCCATCGTCGATCAGGAGCACGGTGAAGCCCTCGATCCGCAGCGGCGCACGCGCGCCGCGGTAGGCAATCTCGCGGCGCGCGAGTTCGGTCAGCTCGATCTGCAGCACGCGTTCGATTTCGGCTTTGGTCACGCCGAGCGCAGTGGCGGCTTCGTTCATGACCCGGACGCCGCCGCTCGCGATCGCACCCATCGCATATTCCTCGTGCCCGGGCACGCCGAGCTTGCGCACGAGCAAGACGTCTAGAGGCAGATTCAACTCGCGCGCGACGACCGCCGCCACCGGCACGCCGCCGCGAGGCAGCCCGAGCACGATGCAGCGCGAGGCGTCGCGGTAGTGCCGAAGCAGGTCGGCGAGTCGCCCTCCAGCGTCCTCGCGGTCGAGGTACATGCCGGCTCCTTTCGGTTCGGGAAACGCCCTCAGGCCGGCAACGCGCGCTGCTTGCGGTCGCTCATGCGCTTGGCCACGCGCGGGAGGATCAGCACCGCCAGCACGATCACGATCAGCGCGATCGACATCGGCCGCTGCACGAACACAGCCGCGCTGCCCTCGCCGATCGACATCGCATTGCGCAGCTGCGCTTCGGCGAGCGGCCCGAGGATCATGCCGACCACCACCGGCGCGGTCGGAAAATCGAAGCGCCGCATGACGACGCCGATGACGCCGATGACGTAGAGCAGCACCAGGTCGAACGCGCTCTGGCGCATGCCGTAGGCCCCCACCGTCGCGAAGATCAGGATGCCGGCATACAGCTGCGGCTTCGGTATCTTGAGCAGCTTCACCCACAGGCCGACCATCGGAAGGTTGAGCACCAGCAGCATCACGTTGCCAATGTAGAGCGAGGCGATCAGCGCCCACACCAGGGCGGCCGAGGTGGTGAAGAGCTGCGGCCCCGGCTGGATGCCGTAGTTCTGGAATGCCCCGAGCAGGATGGCCGTGGTGTTCGACGTCGGTATGCCGAGCGTGAGCAGCGGAATGAGTGCCGCCGTGACCGTGGCGTTGTTGGCAGCCTCGGGGCCGGCCACGCCTTCGATCGCGCCCTTGGCGCCGAACTCGGCCCTGACCTCATCCTTGGCCAGCTTCTTCTCGGTCGCGTAGCTCAGGAAGGTCGGGATCTCGGTGCCGCCGGCGGGTATGCAGCCGAAGGGCGCACCGATGGCGGTGCCGCGCAGCCAGGCCGGAATCGACCGCTTCCAGTC
>JANOCL010000076.1:0-18790 GCA_031412135.1 Variovorax sp.
AACCTGCAGCGCGCGATGCCGCCGGGCGGCGGTGGGCCGGCGGCCCGCGCCCCCGCCGGCCCGCCCCGCGCGGGCGCCCGCCAAAGGCCCACGGTGAACACCCACAACCACACCACCCCAAACGCCCCCCCCACCACAACCGATGGCGGCGACAGCTCGGCAAGCGGCCCGCTGATGCCTCGGCGCACGGAGCAGCTGGTCTGGCTCGGCCTTTCGTCCGCTACGGTTGCGGCGCTGCAGCCCTACGTCACCGTGCTGCCGGTGCGAACGCCGCTCAACGTCAACACCGCGAGCGCCGAAGCCCTGTTCGCCAGCGTGCCGTCGCTCGATCTGGCGGGCGCCAAAAGACTGGTCGCCCAACGCACGCGCGGCTATTTCCGCAGCCTTAACGACGCATCGGCCTTCGTCAAGGAAAGCTCGTCGCAATTCACCGACGGCCAGCATGGGGTGTCAACCCGCTATTTCGAAGTGCACGGGCGGCTGCGGCTGGACCGCACCTGGGTCGAGGAGCAATCGCTGCTGCAGCGCGACGGCATCGACGTGCGCATCATCTGGCGTGAACGTGGCGCCGGCGCCACGGCGGCCCCGCCCAAACCCTGAAGCCGACTGTTTCATTTCTTCTTATAAGGGTAAAAAGCAGCGTAGGGCCGCGCGAGCGCTGTATCGCACGCTATCAAATCGGTAGCGTGCCGCCGTGGTCGCGCTCCTACAATGACGACCCTCCTAGATCCTCATGCCTTTGTTAATCGTCATTCCTCCCCTCCCGCCCGTCACTGCCGGTGGCGAGTACAGCTGGGCGGTATGGTCCAGCGACGGCCGCAAGCTGCGCTCCCAGGGGAGCGCTCCGGCCGCCCTCCTGCCGAGCAGCGACGAAGTGATCCTCGGGGTGCCGGCGGCCGCACTTTCCTGGCACCAGGTCACGCTGCCGCAGGGCAGCATGAGCGGTGCCGTGCGGGTGCGCTCGGTGCTCAACGGACTGCTCGAAGACCGCCTGCTCGACGATCCCGAACTTCTGCATTTCGCACTGCAGCCTGATGCCCGCGCGGGCGTGCCCGTGTGGGTAGGCGCGTGCAACCGCATCTGGCTGCGCGCCGCTGTCCAGGGGCTGGAAAGCACGGGCCGCCGCGTCACGCGGATCGTGCCCGAATACGCACCTCAGCCCGTCGGCGCCGCGCCGATCGTCTTTGCTACCGGCGACGCCGGGGCGGCGCAGCTCGTGGTGTGCGACGCGCAAGGCGTGGCGATGCTGCCGCTCGACGCCACCGGCGTCGCGCTGGCCGGCGCGCTGCCGGAAGGCACCACGATGCTGGCGGAGCCCGGCGTCGCCGAACTGGCCGAAAGCCTGCTCGGACGGCGCGTGCCGATCGTCAAACCAGCCGCGCGGTGGCTGCAGGCCAGCCGATCGCCGTGGGACCTGGCCCAGTTCGATCTGGCATCGACCGGGCGGGCGCGGGCGGGCAAGAAGCTCGCTGCGACCTGGCTGATGCTCTGGCACGGACCCCAATGGCGGGCAGCGCGCTGGGGCGCGCTGCTGCTTTTGCTCACGCAGCTCATCGGACTCAATGCCTGGGCCTGGAAGGAGCGCAATGCGATCGAAGCCAAGCGCAGCGCGGTGAACGGCATCCTCACGCAAACGTTCCCGTCGGTACAACTTGTGCGCGATGCGCCGTTGCAGATGACGCGCGAAGTCGCAGCGCTGCAGCAGGCGACCGGCGGCGTCGCGGCGGCCGACTTCGAACCCATGCTCGGCGCGCTGGCCGCCAGCCTGCCACCGGGGCGCACGCCCACGGCCATCGACTACAGCGCCGGCCAGTTGCGCCTGCGCGGACTGGGCCTGCAAGCTTCGGAGGCCGAAAGGGTCGCTGCCACGCTGTCGTCGCGCGGCTATGCGGCACGCAGCGAGGGCGACCTGTTGCTCGTGCAGGCGGAGGCCGCGCGATGAACGCCTGGCTCGGGTCCCTCGAAGCGCGCTGGCAGGCCTGGTGGCCCGAACTTGAACTGCGCGAGCAGCGCATGGTCGTCATTGCGGTCGCGCTGGTGGCGCTCGCCCTGCTCTGGTGGGTGGCGCTCGCCCCGGCGCTGCGCACGCTGTCGTCGGCCGCCGCCGAACATGCGCAGCTGGACGCGCAACTGCAGCGCATGACCGGCCTGCAAACGCAGGCCCGCGCCTTGCAGGCCCAGCCCCGCGCAAACCGGGACGACGCCATGCGTGCGCTGGAGACTTCCGTGCGCCAGAGCCTCGGACCCAACGCCCGTTTGCAGTCCGCCGGTGCCGGCGAAGGCATGACGGTCGCGCTGCGCGCCACGCCGGCCGATGCACTGGCCCAATGGTTCGGCCAGGCCCGCAGCAACGCGCGCGCCGTGCCGCGCGAAGTGCACCTGACGCGCGCTGCGCAAAACGAAGCCACCGCTGCTCCCAATGCCCAAGCGGGGGCGCCGCGCGCCGAAACCGCTCGCGTGCGCTGGGACGGAACGCTGATCATGAGCCTGCCGGCACGCTGAACGCGATGTCCGACCGAATGAAACGCAGCGCCAATTCCAACGCCACAGCCACCGCATCAGGCAGACGCTGGGCACTGCTGGGCCTGCTGGCAGGCGCCGCACTTGCCCTGGCGCTGTTCGCGCCGGCCCGGTGGCTGGCTGCCGCACTGGCGCAATGGAGCGACGGCCAACTGCAAATGGTCAACGCACGCGGCACAGTCTGGCAGGGCACCGCGGGTCTGGTGTTCTCCAGCGGCGCCAACGGCGCATCATCGATCTCGCTACCGGGCACGCTCGGCTGGAAACTGCGGCCGCGCTGGGACGGCGCAACCGCAGTGCTCGACATCCCATGCTGCGCTGTGCAACCACTGCGGTTCAAGGCCAGCCCCAGTGCCGGCGGCCTGCTGCTCGACTGGCAGGATGGCCAGTCCCGCTGGCCCGCCGCACTGCTCGGCGGCTTTGGCGCACCCTGGAACACGCTCAAGCCCGAAGGCATGCTCGACCTGTCGATGAAGGACTTCGCAATGCAGTTCAACGGCCCTCGACTGGCGCTCGCCGGACGCGCCACGCTCGATGCGATCGACATTTCTTCCAGCCTTTCGACCTTGAAGCCGATGGGCAGCTACCGTGTCACGCTCGAAGGCGGACCGGCGCCCACGCTCCTTCTGACCACGCTGCAAGGCAGCCTGCAGCTCAACGGCAGCGGCCGCTGGAACGGCAGTGCCTTGCGCTTCGACGGCGAGGCCAGCGCGGCACCGGGGCTCGAAGACGCACTTTCCAATTTACTGAACATCATCGGGCGACGCGAAGGCGCGCGCTCGCTGATCACACTGGGTTGACCATGAAGCAACAGTCTTCGCATGCGATTCGCATCGGCACCATCGCACTCGCGGCGCAAATGCTGTTCGCAGCCTGCATTCCGCATGCATTTGCGCAGGAGGCCGCGCCGCCGCGGCGCGGCGAACCGATCACGCTGAACTTCAACAACGCCGAGATCGAATCGGTCGCCCGCACGATGGCGGTGGTGACCGGGCGCGACGTGGTGGTCGATCCGCGGGTCAAGGGCACGATGAACCTGCAGACCGATCGCCCGATCTCGCCTGCCGCAGCCTTCAACCAGTTCGCCGCTGCGCTGCGGCTGCAGGGCTTTGCGATCGTGCAGTCGGAGGGGCTCTACAAGGTGCTGCCTGAAGCCGATGCCAAGCTGCAGTCGAGCGCCGTGACCACGTCGACGCCGGCCACTGCCACCTTGAGCGGCAACCAGATCGTCACCCAGGTCTTCAAGCTCAACTACGAGTCGGCCAACAACCTGCTGCCGGTGCTGCGCCCGCTCATTGCGCCCAACAACACCATCAACGTGAACCCCGGCAACAACTCGCTGGTGATCACCGACTACGCCGAGAACATGCGGCGGCTGGCGCGCATCGTCGCCGCGCTGGACGTGCCGAACGCCTCCGACGTGGAAGTGATCGCGCTCAAGCATTCGGTAGCCACCGACCTGGTGCCGCTGGTGCAGCGGCTGCTGGAAGGCGGCGCAGGCGGCCCGGGCGGAACGGCGCCCGTCTCGCCGGGCACGGTCGACGCATCGTTTCGCACCACGCTGCTGGCCGAACCGCGCAGCAACGCGATCATCATGCGTGCGGCCAATCCGGCGCGCGCCCAGCTGGTGCGCACGCTGGTCGCCCAGCTCGATCGAGCGCCGATCGACAGCGGCAACGGCGCAGCCGGCAACGTCTACGTCGTGTACCTGAAGAACGCAGACGCCGTGCGGCTGGCGACGACGCTGCGCGCGGCCATTTCGGCCGAGGCGCGCGGCGGCAGCGGCGCTGCAGCCGGCGGCGGCGGCTCGGCGATTCAGGGCAACCTCAACACGCAGGCCGCGTCGCAGCAGCTCTCCGGCGCACAACAGGGCGGCTTCTCGCAAAACGGTGGCAGCCAGGCAGCGACTGCGCCACTGAACAATGCCAACCAGCCATCCACCGGCGGCCAGATCCAGGCCGACCCATCGACCAACTCGCTCATCATCACCGCCGCCGAGCCGCAGTACCGGCAGATCCGCGCAGTGATCGACCGGCTCGACGGCAAGCGCGCACAGGTCATGGTTGAAAGCCTGATCGTCGAAGTGAATGCCGACAAGGCGGCCGAATTCGGCATCCAGTGGCAGAGCGCCCTGGGCGGCAGCGGCGACCGCAACGTCGGCGTGATCGGCACCAATTCGAGCCTGGGCGGCCAGAACATCATCGACCTCGCCATCGGCCTGGCGACTCAGAACCCGGCGACGCGGCCGTCGAGCGGCTTCAACTTCGGTATCGGCCACCGTGTCAACGGGCAGTACGTGCTCGGCTTCCTCGCGCGCTTCCTCGAAAGCAATGGCGAGGGCAACGTGCTCTCCACCCCCAACCTGCTGACGCTCGACAACGAAGAGGCCAAGATCGTGATCGGCCAGAACGTGCCGTTCGTCACCGGCCAGTACACCAACACCGGCAGCAGCACCAACACCGTCAATCCGTTCCAGACCATCGAGCGCAAGGACGTCGGCCTGACACTGCGCGTGCGGCCGCAGATCAACGAGAACAACACCGTCAAGCTCGCGATCTTCCAGGAGGTCTCGAGCGTGCAGGCGTCGACGGTCAACAACATCAACGGCCCGACCACCAACAAGCGCAGCATCGAATCGAACGTGCTGGTCGACGACGGCAACATCATCGTGCTAGGCGGCTTGCTGCAGGACGAGTATTCCAACAGCACCGAGAAGGTTCCGCTGGCAGGCGACATCCCGATCCTGGGCAACCTGTTCAAGAGCGAGACGCGCTCCCGCCGCAAGACCAACCTGATGGTGTTCCTGCGGCCGGTGGTGGTGCGCGACGGCGGCACCAGCGACCAGCTTGCCTACGACCGCTACGACTCGATCCGGAGCATCCAGCAAGCTTCGCAGCCGACCAGCAACCTGCTGCTGCGCGGCGTCGACGAGTCGGCCGTGCTGCCGCCTTTGCCGCCGGCCGATCCGAATCGCCGCGTCGAAGGCACGCGCTTGGTGCCGCCGCCGCTGATGCCGGCCGATATTCGAATGAACAGCACCACTCCGTTGAAGGGCACCCTTCCGCCCACTGCGGACCCGTCCAGCAAACGCGAACTGCCCTGAGGTCCCTGCACGTGCGCTATCCCCTGCCCTATGCCTTTGCCCGCAGCCAGCAACTCTTGCTGGAAGAAGCGGACGATGGCGCCTATACGCTCTGGATGCCGAAGCTGCCGCCGCGCAGTGCACTCGGCGAGGTCGTGCGCAAGTACCCGGTGAAGGCCTTCGAGCCGCTCCCGCCCGACCAGCTGGCCCAGCGCATCAGCGCGGCCTACGCGCAGGGCGAATCGAATGCCGCCGCGGTCGTGAGCGAGGTGCAGGGCGACGCCGACCTCTCGCGCATGATGCAGGAGCTTCCGGCGGTCGAAGACCTGCTCGAGAGCGCCGGCGACGCGCCGATCATCCGCATGCTCAACGCGCTGCTCACCCAGGCGGCGCGCGACGGCGCAAGCGACATCCACATCGAGCCCTACGAACGCACGTCGTCGGTGCGATTCCGCATCGACGGCACGCTGCGTGAAGTGGTGCAGCCCAACCGCGCGCTGCACGCGGCGTTGATATCGCGCCTGAAGATCATGGCCGACCTCGACATCGCCGAGAAGCGGCTGCCGCAGGACGGCCGCATCAGCCTGCGCATCGGCACGCGTGCAGTCGACGTGCGGGTGTCGACCCTGCCCTCCGCGCATGGCGAGCGCGCCGTGCTGCGGCTGCTCGACAAGACCGAAAGCAAGCTGACGCTGGAAGCCGTGGGCATGCAGGGCGACACGCTGGCGCGCTTCGAGCACCTGATCGGCCAGCCGCACGGCATCATCCTGGTCACCGGACCGACCGGCTCTGGCAAGACCACCACGCTCAACGCCGCGCTCAGCCGGCTCGATGCCAGCCGCAGCAACATCATGACGGTCGAGGACCCGATCGAGTACGAACTGCACGGCGTCGGACAGACCCAGGTGAACGCGAAGATCGAGCTGACCTTCGCCAAGGCATTGCGCGCCATCCTCCGACAGGACCCGGACGTGATCATGATCGGCGAAATCCGCGACTTCGAAACCGCCCAGATTGCGATCCAGGCCTCTCTCACCGGCCACCTCGTGCTGGCCACGCTGCACACCAACGATTCGGTGAGCGCGGTGACCCGGCTGACCGACATGGGCGTCGAGCCCTTCCTGCTGAGTTCGTCGCTGCTCGGTGTGCTGGCACAGCGGCTGGTGCGACGGCTTTGCCCGGTGTGCGCGGTGCAATCCGCGACCGGGGACGAGGCGCAGCCGGCCGGCTGCGATACCTGTGGGCAGACCGGCTACCAGGGTCGCACCGGCATCTTCGAACTGCTGGTGGCCGACGACACGGTGCGTTCGCTCATCCACAGCCGCGCGCCCGAGAGCCAGCTGTTCGTTGCGGCCGAACGCGGGGGACTGCGCTCGATGCGTGAAGACGGCGAGCGGCTGGTCAAGGCCGGCGTGAGCTCGCGGGCGGAACTTTTGAGGGTTACGCGAGACTGATTCGGGAACAGGACGCAGAGGGCGCGAAGGTTTCGCGAAGGACGCGAAGGAATACGAAATTCCTTGGTTTTTCCTTTTGCGTCTTTTGCGTTTCTTCGCGTCCTCTGCGTCCGGTCAAGCCCCGACTCGGCAACGGCGGTGGAGCGAAGCGTCATGAAAACTCCTCGATGCGGCTTTGCGCAGCCTGTGCGGCGAAAGTGCGGTGCCAAACGCCGACAATGCGGGCTCGCGCATTTCGCCGACAGTCCCCATGCCTGCCTATTCCTTTGAAGCCATAGACCAACAGGGCCAGCCCCGCAAGGGCGTGCTCGAAGCCGACACCGCCCGCGGCGCCCGCGGCCTGCTGCGCGCACAGGCGCTGATACCGCTTTCCGTCACTGCCGTCGGCAGCGTCGAGAGCGGCGTGCCGGCGCCGCGCGGCTGGCGCCGGTTGTTCGGCGGCGGCCGCGTCTTCAATTCGACCACCCTCGCCGTCTGGACGCGCCAGATCGCGGGGCTGGTTTCGTCCGGACTGCCCCTCGAACGTGCGCTCACCGCACTGACCGACGAAGCCGAAAGCGAGCAGCAGCGCAACCTGGTCGCATCGCTGCGCGCCGAGGTCAATGCCGGCTCGCCGTTCGGGCGTGCGCTGTCGCAGCATCCGCGCGACTTCTCGCCGATCTACACCGCAGTCATCAGCGCCGGCGAGCAAAGCGGCAACCTGGGGCTGGTGCTCGACCGGCTGGCCGACGACCTGGAGCAGCGCCAGGCGCTGCAGCAGAAGCTGGTCGGCGCGGCCCTGTATCCGGCCATCGTGACCCTGGTCGCGATCGTGATCGTGATCTTTCTCGTGAGCTACGTGGTCCCGCAGGTGGCCAATGTGTTCGCGGGCACCAAGCGGGCGCTGCCGATACTTACCGTCGCGATGCTGGCGCTCAGTGCCTTCGTGCGCAACTACGGCTGGCTGATGCTGGTGGCGATCGTGGTGGGCACGGTGGTCGCGCGCGTGGCGCTGGCGCGCGCTGCCTTCCGCGAAAAATTCGACGCCGCGTGGCTCGAGCTGCCGTTGGTCGGCAAGCTCGCGCGCGGCTACAACGCGGCGCGTTTCGCCAGCACGCTGGCGATGCTCGCCACCGCCGGCGTGCCGATCCTGAAGGCGCTGCAGGCGGCATCGGAAACGCTCGGCAACCGTGCCATGCGCGCCGACGCGCTCGACGCGCTGGTGCTGGTGCGCGAAGGCGCGCCGCTGGCGTCAGCGCTGGCGCAGAAAAAGCGCTTTCCCGGCATCGTCTCGATGTTCGCCCGCCTGGGCGAGCAGACCGGCACCCTGCCCCTGATGCTGCAACGCGCGGCAAACCAGCTGGGCGCCGAGGTGCAGCGCCGCGCCATGCACCTGGCGACCATCCTCGAGCCGCTGTTGATCGTCGCGATGGGCGGCGTGGTGATGCTGATCGTGCTCGCGGTGCTGATGCCGATCATCCAGCTCAACCAGTTCGTCAAGTAGCTCATGGCAGCCACGCTCGACGACAAGCTGGTGGTCGCGATCTCGTCGCGCGCGCTCTTCAATCTCGAAGAAGAGAACAAGATCTTCGAGTCGGGCGACGACGCAGGCTACATGAAGCTCCAGCTGGAGCGGCTGGACGTGCCGGCCAAACCGGGCATCGCGTACTCGCTGGTTCGCAAGCTGATGCGCTTCAACGACGACGGCGTGCAGCGCGTCGAGGTCGTGATCCTCTCGCGCAACGATCCGGTGTCGGGCATGCGGGTGTTCCGCTCCGGCGTGGCCAACGGCATCTCGCTGCAGCGCGGCGTGTTCACCCAGGGCCGGCCGCCGTTCGGCTACCTGCGGCCGCTGCGCGCGCACCTTTTTCTTTCGGTCAATGCCGAAGACGTGCGCGAGGCGCTCAACGCCGGCTTTCCCGCCGCCCGCGTGCTGGTCGAGTCGGTGCATGCGAGCGACGCCTACCCGAACGAGGTGCGCATCGCGTTCGACGGCGATGCGGTGCTGTTCAGCGACGAGGCCGAGCGCGTGTACCAGGCCGAAGGGCTCGACGCATTCCAGCTGCACGAGTCGAGCAAGGCCGGGCTGCCGCTGCCCGAAGGCCCGTTCAAGCCGCTGCTGGCCGCGCTCCACCGGCTGCAGCGCGCGAGCAGCACCGATATGCGCATCCGCACCGCGCTGGTTACCGCGCGCAGCGCGCCGGCGCACGAGCGGGCGATCCGCACGCTGATGAACTGGAACATCAAGGTCGACGAGGCGATGTTCCTCGGCGGCCTGGCCAAGGGCGAGTTTTTGCGCGAGTTCGAGCCCGATTTCTTCTTCGACGACCAGACTGGCCATGTCGACGCAGCCGCCCGCCATGTGCCTTCGGGCCATGTGTCGAGCGGCATCAGCAACCTGCGCTGAACAACTCAACCCATGACCGCAACCTCCACCAGCATGCTTTCGACGCTGCGCCGCATCGGCGCGCTTGCAGCGCCCTACTTCCGCTCCGAAGAAAAGTGGAAGGCGCGAGGGCTGCTCGCCGCCATCGTCGCGCTCAACCTCGGCGTGGTCTACATGCTGGTGCTCAACAACCAGTGGTACGCACGCTTCTACGATGCGCTGCAGAACAAGGACCAGGCGGTGTTCTGGCGCGAGATCGTCTACTTCTGCTGGATCGCCGCCGCCTACATCGTGATCGCGATCCTGAAGTTCTACCTGACCCAGCTGCTGCAGCTGCGCTGGCGCGCGTGGATGACGCGCAGCTACCTGGGTCGGTGGATGGCAGACCGCACCTTCTACCGGCTCGAACTCGCGCGCTATGGGCACAAGGAGGGCAATGAATCGCCGGACAACCCCGACCAGCGCATCCAGGAAGACATGCAGCTCTTCACCGACTACACGATGACGCTGTCGATGGGGCTGCTCAATGCGGTGGTCACGCTGGTGAGCTTCATCGGCATCCTGTGGGGCTTGAGCGGCACCGTCGGCCTGACGCTCTTCGGCACCGACTACACCGTGCCCGGCTCGATGGTCTGGATCGCGCTGGCCTACTGCGCGGCCGGCACCGTCATCACGCACTACATCGGCCGGCCGCTGATCGGCCTCAATTTCCAGCAGCAGCGCTACGAAGCCGACTTCCGGCATCACCTCGTGCGGGTGCGCGAATACAGCGAAGCCATCGCGCTCGACCGCGGCGAACGGGTCGAACACGGCCAGCTCGAACTGCGCTTCGGCTCGGTGCTCAAGAACTACTTTCGCCTCATCAACAAGCAGAAGAACCTGGTCGCCTTCACCGCGTCGTTCGGCCAAGCCTCCGTGATCTTCGCCTTCATCGTCCAGGCGCCGCGCTTCTTCAGCGGCGCGATCCAGCTCGGGCAGCTGATGCAGGTCAATTCCGCCTTCGGGCGGGTGCAGGATTCGTTGAGCTGGTTCGTCGAAAACTACGACCGCGTCGCGGTCTGGCGCGCGACCGCCGACCGGCTGACCTCGTTCGAAGCTGCCATGCGCGCGCATGCCGGCGCAGCCAGCGCGCTCGACCGGTCGCCCTTCGACCGCAGCGCGGGCCTTGCCGCCGCAAACCTGCGTTTGGCGCTGCCGGACGGCGCGCCGCTGCTCGAGGGCGCGACACTCTCAGTGAAGCCGGGCGACACCGTGCTGCTGCAGGGTCCGTCGGGCAGCGGCAAGTCGACGCTCTTTCGCGCCTTCGCCGGCATCTGGCCGTTCGCCAACGGCGAACTCTCCATGCCGGACGACGCGATGTTCATTCCGCAACGGCCGTATGTGCCCAACGGCCGGCTTCGAGATGCACTCGCCTATCCTCAGACCGCGAGCGACTACACGGACGCCCAGCTGGTCCAGGCGCTCGAGGATGCGCTGCTGCCCGACCTGGCCGGCCGGCTCGACGACAGCGACGCCTGGACGCAGAAGCTCTCCGGCGGCGAGCAGCAGCGCCTGGCGATCGCGCGCGTGCTGCTCAAGAAACCGGCCTGGCTCTTTGCCGACGAGGCCACCAGCGCGCTCGATCCCGCAGCCGAGGAAACCTTGTACAAGCGGTTGGCCGAAGGTGTCCGGTCGGCCGGCGGCGCGATGGTGTCGATCGCGCATCGCGCGTCGGTCGGCGCCTTCCACGACCGGCGCTGGACGCTGGTGCCGGAAGCCGAAGGCGCCGTGGCGCGCTATCGCGTCGAAGCCACGTAGCCTGCCCAGCCGCGCGAACGCAGCGCGCATGCCGGGCAGCTGCCGCAGCCATAACCCCAGTCATGGCGCTGCGTGCGGTCGCCGAGATAGCAGGTGTGCGTGTCCTCCACGATCAGCTCGACCAGCGGCGCGCCGCCCAGACGGTGCGCCATCGCCCATGTCGCAGCCTTGTCGATCCACATCAGCGGCGTCTCGATGACGAAGCGCCGGTCCATCCCCAGCGACAGCGCGAGCTGCATCGCCTTCATCGTGTCGTCGCGGCAATCGGGATAGCCCGAAAAATCGGTCTCGCAGACGCCGGTGACGATCACCTCCAGTCCGCGCCGGTAGGCCAGCGCACCGGCCAGCGCGAGAAACAGCAGGTTGCGCCCGGGCACGAAGGTGTTCGGCAGGCCGTTCGCCTGCATCGAGAAAGCAATGTCCTGGGTGAGCGAAGACGCTGCCACCTGGCCGAGCACGTCCACCTTCAACACATGGTCGTCGGCAAGGCGCGGCGCCCAGCGCGGGAAGCGCTCGCGCAGGTGGGCCAGGACGGTGGGCCGCACGTCCAGTTCCACCCGGTGGCGCTGGCCGTAGTCGAAGCCGAGCGTTTCGACCCGTTCGTATTTTTCGAGCGCGGCGGCCAGGCAGGTGGTGGAGTCCTGGCCGCCGGAGAACAGGACGAGAGCGGTGGTGTGCATGGTGGAGGGAAGCGCTTTGTCGGACGGGGTCGACAGTTTGGCACCGGCGGCGCGGCCGCCGCTACGATGCCGGCCATGATGACCAAACACCTCGTTGCCTGGGCCGCCACCTTTCTCGTCATGGTGGTGATCGATCTGCTCTGGCTCGGCGTGATCGCCAAGGGCCTTTACCAGGAGGGCATGGGCAGCCTGATGGCACCCGAGCCCCGGCTCGCCTTCGCCGCGCTCTTCTATGTGATCTACCCGATCGGCCTGGTGATCTTCGCAGTCACGCCGGGCGTGGCCGCCGACAGCATCGTGCGCGCCGGGGTGCTCGGGGCTCTGTTCGGACTGTTCGCCTACGCGACCTACGACCTGACCAACCTCGCCGTCGTGCGCGACTGGCCGCTCGGCCTCGCGTTCATCGACAAGGCCTGGGGCACGCTGGTGAGCGGCGTGTCCGCCGCTGCGGGTGCCGCGGCGCTGCGGTGGTTCTTGTCGCGCTGAGACGGGCGCAAACACACAGCGGCTACGCCGGTTTGTGCAGGTGGCGTTCTCGTTCGGCCTCGGTCGCGAACAGTTGCCCGATCCCGCCGTCGAAGGTGACGAGCTTCACGTTGTGGCGCATTGCCAGCGTGACGAGCCACGCATCGGTGATCTGTCGGTGCCCACGCAGCCCGCCGCTACAGCACCCCAGCACCTGCTCCATGCCGAAATCCATGGGGAGAAAGCGATGCTGGAGATGGGCCATGTTATGCAGCAGCAGTTCGGCGATATCGTTCATCCCTGTCGCTGCGCCGGAGAAAGCCGGCTGCGAAACGATGCGAAGAAAGGCCGCCTGCGTGATCGCGGTCGTGGCCCAGCCATGTCGCGCATGCGGCCACCACGCTAAAGAAACCGCTCGAGCAGGCGCCGCGACCCGCGGTCCAGCGCCTTCACGTCGGCGATGCGGAACAGCACGCCGTGCGCACTCGCGATCAGCAGCGCGCCGTCTTCGAGCCGGCGGATGTCCTCCTCGGCCTTGAGCACGAAGCGGGTGTCGCCGCGATCGGTGCTCACCTGCCAGGTGCTCGGCACGCCGAAGCTCGACACGCTGTGCAGCTTCAGCAGCGCCGGTGCGAAATCGCGCGCCGCCAGCTCCTGCTCGATCAAATGGCGCGCGTCGCCTTCCAGAACGTCGATGCGGTCGATCCACACCAGTTCGTGGCCGTCGCCCGCCACCAGCGATACGCCGTCGGCCGGCGCGCTGAGAGGAAACGCGCGCACCGGCACCACGCCCACGTGTCGAACACCGTCGGCATCGACCAGCACCAGCCGCCCGAAGGCATCGCGCTCCATCTGAAACGCGGTCATCACGCGTCCCCCGCCGGATGCGCCGCGTGGCCGCCGCGCGCCAGCATGACCGAAGCGCGCTCGGCCAGCGCGCCTGCGCTTTCATCTTCGGCATGCCGCAGTTGCGCCTGGTAGAGCCGCCAGTAGGCGCCCTGCTTTTCCATCAGGTCATCGTGCGGCCCGACTTCGACGATGCGGCCGCGGTCCATCACCACCAGCCGATCGGCCTTGCGCAGGGTCGACAGCCGGTGCGCGATGGCGATGGTCGTGCGGCCCTGCACCAGGTTGTCGAGCGCCTTCTGGATTTCTTTTTCGGTTTCGGTGTCGACCGCCGAAGTGGCCTCGTCGAGGATCAGGATGCGAGGATCGATCAGCAGCGCGCGCGCGATGCTGATGCGCTGGCGCTCGCCGCCCGACAGGCCCTGCCCGCGCTCGCCGACCAGCGAGTCGTACCCATGCGCCAGGCGAAGGATGAAGTCGTGCGCATGCGCAGCGCGCGCCGCGGCGACGACTTCCTCGCGCGTGGCCTCGGGCTTGCCGTAGGCAATGTTCTGGGCAATCGTGCCGAAGAACAGGAACGGCTCCTGCAGCACCAGGCCGACATGGCGCCGGTAGTCGGCCACCGCGAAGCGCCGGATGTCGGTGCCGTCGACCCGGATCGCGCCATCGGTCACGTCGTAGAAGCGGCAGATCAGGTTGACCAGCGTGCTCTTGCCCGAACCGCTGTGGCCGACCAGGCCGATCATCTCGCCCGGCGCGATCGTCAGGTCGAGGTCGCGGATGACGGCGCGGCTGCCATAGCGGAAGCCGACGCTCTTAAGCTCGATGCGCCCTTCGACGCGCTCCACCTTGGCCGGGTTCGCAGGCTCGGGCACGTTGCTCACATGGTCGAGGATGTCGAAGATGCGCTTGGCGCCGGCGGCCGCCTTCTGCGTGACCGAGACGATCCGGCTCATCGAGTCGAGCCGGGTATAGAAGCGGCCGATGTAGGCGATGAAGGCGGTCAGCACGCCCACCGTGATGCGCCCGCGCGCCACCTGCCAGATGCCGAAGCCCCAGACCACCAGCAGGCCGATTTCGGTCAGCAGCGAAACGCTCGGCGTGAACAGCGACCAGGTCTTGTTGAGCTTGTCGTTGACCTGCAGGTTGTAGGCGTTGGCGGCATGGAAGCGGCGCGCCTCGCGCTTCTCCTGCGCAAAAGCCTTGACCACCCGAATGCCGGGAATGGTGTCGGCCAGCACATTGGTGACTTCGCTCCAGACCCGGTCGATCTTCTCGAAGCCGGTGCGCAGCCGGTCGCGCACCACATGGATCATCCAGCCGATGAAGGGCAGCGGCACCAGCGTGACCACCGCCAGCAGCGGGTTGATGGAGACCAGGATGACAGCGGTCATCGCGATCATCAGCACGTCGGTGACGAAGTCGAGCGCGTGCAGCGACAGGAAGACGTTGATGCGGTCGGTTTCGGAGCCGATGCGCGCCATCAGGTCGCCGGTGCGCTTGCCGCCGAAATAGTCGAGCGGCAGGGTGAGCAGATGCTCGTAGGTGGTGGTGCGCAGGTCGGCGCCGATGCGCTCGGACACCAGCGCCAGCAGATAGGTGCGGGCCCAGCCCAGCCCCCAGCCCGCAAGGGCGGCGGCCAGCAATGCGGAAAGGAACATCACCACCTTCTCGGGCGCGATCTGCTGGCCGTTCTGGAACGGGATCAGGATGTCGTCCATCAGCGGGATGGTCAGGTAGGGCGGCACCAGCGTGGCCGCGGTCGAGGCCAGCGTGAGGAGAAAGCCGGCGATCAGCTGCTTGCGGTACGGGCGCGCAAACCGGCCGAGCCGCAGCAGCACCCACGTCGACGGCGGCGCCTGCAGTTCGGGCTCGGCCAGGAAGGCGTCGTCGGCATCCGCGGCGGCTGTCGCATTTGCGACTCCGGCCGACTGTTGGTCGAACAGCTTCGAAAGCCGCAATGCAGCAGGTTGATGGCTCAGTGTGTAGTGCCAACGGGCTAAGCGACCGCTCGCATCGCATAAATCGAGGGTTCCGACGCCCGCATGGTCGCCAAGTTGCAGCGCGAGCGATGGCAAGGCCAGCAGCCATTCGGTCCAGGCCCCGCCCGCGTCGCGGGCCAGAAGGCGGCGATCGGTGAGCGCCAGCAGGCCGGATGTAAACCGAAGTTCACTGTCGAGGTCAACCGGGACCGTTGCCAGAACGTTTTCCGCGACTGCGAGCCGGCTTTTCAGCACGTCTGAGGCCTGTGCTTCTCCGCCCCCCGGGGTGCCGACTGGATCGTGATGTTGCATTGTGTTTTCTGTATCTCTGGCCGGCTGGGGTCTTTTCCTGGCGCCGCCTCGGGCGCCGATTCTGACCGATGACCACCGTGAACTCGCTTGAGTGCAACCCCGTGCCCGATCGAAATACATCGAACGTTCTCAGCCCGCGTTTCGACGACATGCGGCTGCTGCGCGTGCGCTACCTGCGCGGCCCCAACATCTGGACCTACCGCCCGGTGCTCGAGGTCTGGCTCGACCTGGGCGCACTTGAAGACCATCCCTCCAACCGCATCGACGGCTTCACCGACCGCCTGACCCGGCTGCTGCCGGCCCTGATCGAACACCATTGCGGCGTGGGCGAGCGCGGCGGTTTCATCCAGCGCCTGACCGAAGGCACCTGGTCGGGCCATGTGCTGGAGCATGTGGTGATCGAACTGCTCAACCTGGCCGGCATGCCGACCGGCTTCGGCCAGACCCGCAGCACCTCGCAGCACGGCGTCTACCGCATGGTGTTCCGGGCTCGCGACGAGCAGGTCGCCCGCGTGGCGCTGGTCGAGGGCCACCGGCTGTTGATGTCCGCCATCAACGACGACCCCTTCGATGCCGCGGACGTGCAGCGCGCGGTTGACGCAGTCAAGTCCAAGGTCGAAGACTGCTACCTCGGGCCGAGCACCGCCTGCATCGTCGCGGCGGCAACCGATCGCGGCATTCCGCACCTGCGGCTGAATGGCGGCAACCTGGTGCAGCTGGGCTACGGTGCCAGCCAGCAGCGCATCTGGACCGCCGAGACCGACTACACCAGCGCCATCGGCGAGTCGATTGCGAGCGACAAGGAACTCACCAAGTCGCTGCTGGCGAGCTGCGGCGTGCCGGTGCCCGAAGGCCGCGTGGTCGCCAATGCGCTCGAAGCCTGGGAAGCCGCCGAGGACATCGGCCTGCCGGTCGCGGTGAAGCCATCCGACGCCAACCACGGCCGCGGCGTCTCGCTCGAACTGCACACGCGCGCAGAAGTCGAAGCCGCGTTCGCGGTTGCCGAGCCCGAGGGCAGCGACGTGATGGTCGAGCGCTTCATCCGTGGCGACGAGCACCGCCTGCTGGTGGTCGGCGGCCAGGTGGTCGCGGCCGCGCGCGGCCAGGTCATCACCGTCACCGGCGACGGCAGCACCACCATCGCGCAGCTGATCGAAACCCAGCTCAACAGCGATCCGCGCCGCGGCGCACAGGAAGAATTCCCGCTCGACGTGATCGACGTCGCGACCGACGCCAAGCTCCAGCTCGAATTGAAGCGCCAGGAGCTCGATGCGCAATCGGTGCCCGCGGCCGGCCGCGTGGTCACGATCCAGCGCAACGGCAACATGTCGAACGACTGCACCGACCAGGTCCATCCCGATGTGGCGCATGCCGCCGTGCTGGCCGCGCGCGTGGTCGGCCTCGACATCGCCGGCATCGACCTGGTGGCGCAGGACATCGGCCGACCGCTGGCAGCGCAGGGCGGCGCCATTGTCGAGGTCAACGCCGGCCCCGGCCTCCTGATGCACCTCAAGCCGGCCGTCGGCTCGCCGCGCCCGGTCGGCCGCGCGATCTGCGACCACCTCTTTCCCGACGACGCGCCCGGGCGCATTCCGGTGGTCGGCGTGGCCGGCTCGCGGGACACGGCGGTGCTCGCGCGCCTGGTGGCGTGGCTGATTGGCCTCGGCGGCCGCCAAACCGGCCTAGCCTGCCGCGACGGCCTCTTCCTCGATCGGCGGCGCGTCGATGCACGCGACAGCGCCACCTGGGAAGCCGGCCACCGCCTCCTGGTCAACCGCGCGGTGCAGGCGGTGGTGGTCGAGAACGGCGCCGAAACCATCCTGCGTGACGGCCTCGCCTACGACCGCTGCGAAGTCGGCATCGTGACCGATCTCGACGGCGCAGAAATGCTGGCCGAGTTCGACATCACAGAAAGCGACCAGATGGTGAAGGTGCTGCGCACCCAGGTCGACGTGGTGCTGCCCGAGGGCACGGCCGTGCTCAATGCCGCCGACCCGCGCGTGGCAGGCCTCGCGCCGCTGTGCGATGGCAATGTGATCCTCTACGGTGCCGATGCGCAATCCGCGTTGCTGGGCCGCCATTGCGCGGACGGCGGCAGGGCGGTGCTGGTGCGGCAGGACCGCGTGGTGCTGGCCACCGGCACCAGCGAATCGTTCCTGCCAGGCCTCGGCCGGCTCGCCGTCTGGCGTGCCACGCATGCAGGCGTCGGCACCGAGACGCTTCTGGCAGCGGTTGCCGCAGGCTGGGCGCTGGGCATTCCGCTCGGGCTGATCGGTGCCGGCGTCGAAGCCTTCGAAGCCGACCTGCAGGCGGCGCTTGCCTCGCTGCAACTGTCCCAAACACTGTTTTCGCCCGAACAGCAACAACTCCAACTTGCCTGACCGGACCATGGAAGTCACACGCATTCGAGCCCTACGCGGCCCCAATCTCTGGAGCCGGCATACCTGCATCGAGGCAATCGTCACCTGCGCGGGCGATGAGAACGCCGTGCGCCGGCTGCCCGGCTTCGAAGCCCGTCTCAGGGCACTGTTTCCGACCATCGGCGAGCTTCATCCGATCGTGCTGGGCCAGCCGCTCGCACTCGCCCATGTGCTGGAGAACGCCGCCGTCGCCCTGCAGGCGCAGGCAGGCTGTGCCGTGAACTTCGGCCACACGGCACGGACGTCGGAAGACGGCGTCTACCAGGTCGCCTTTCAGTACAGCGAAGAGCGGGTCGGCCGTCGCGCGCTCGAACTGGCGAAGGGGCTCATCGAGTGCGCCCTTGCCAGCAGCGAATGCGACATCCTCGCCGCCATCGCCGAACTGCGCGATCTCGACGAATCCGAGCGCCTGGGGCCGAGCACCGGGTCGATCGTCGATGCGGCCGTGGCACGCGGCATTCCGTACCGTCGCCTCACGCGCGGCAGCCTGGTGCAGTTCGGCTGGGGCGCGAAGCAGCGCCGCATCCAGGCCGCCGAGGTCGACAGCACCAGCGGCGTGGCCGAATCGATCGCGCAGGACAAGGAACTCACCAAGCAGCTGCTCAACGCGGCCGGCGTGCCGGTGCCGCGGGGCCGCCCCGTCGCCAGCGCCGACGACGGCTGGGCCGCAGCACACGAGATCGGCCTGCCGGTGGTCGTCAAGCCGCAGGACGGCAACCAGGGCAAGGGCGTCACCGTCAACATCACCAGCCGCGAGGAACTCGTCGCCGCCTACGACTCGGCCGCGGTCTACGGCGAGGTGATGGTCGAGAAGTTCCTGCCCGGTTTCGACTTCCGCCTGCTGGTGGTGGGCGACAGGCTGGTCGC
>JANOCL010000077.1:0-10877 GCA_031412135.1 Variovorax sp.
GCCCTCGGCCTTCCTCCTCCCTTCACCAACGACCCATTGGGCTGGCGCAAAGCAAAGGCCACATATCACCAACCACTGGCGCCGAATGAAAAATCGGATGAAAAGCCGGAGGCAGAGCCGTGTGAGATCGAGAGAAAGTAGACCGTGCGCGCCGTCTGTGCATGTCGATCACTGTGCGTGGAAAGGGATGAGCGGACTAAAACCGATTCGAATGCTTCCGGGTTCGTCGCCCGTTGCCCAGCGCCGCGCCCCCGCACGCAGCAGTCGTGGCCAACGGCGGAAAGTCCTTCCTCGCGTCCTGACCGGCGCGTCAGTGCGGCGCGGTGGCTGATGCCACCACCACCGGCACTTCCGTCGCAGGCGGCGTGTTCCGGCTGCGGCCGCAGCGCACGATGCCGTCGATCATCACCATGCCGACGCCCGGCAGGTCGCCGAGCTGCACGCTTTCGAGCAAACCCGCGGCGGGTGAATGCTGCGCCCGGTCCATGAAGACGAAATCGGCATCGCGGCCGACCTCGATCAGCCCGCAGTTGAGCTTGCGGATGCGCGCGGTGTTGCCGGTGGCAAAGCAGAACACCAGCTCGGCCGGGATGTTGGCGATCGACGAGAGCATGGCCACCATGCGCAGGATGCCGAGCGGCTGCACGCCCGAGCCGGCCGGGCCGTCGGTGCCGAGGATCACGCGGTGCGGGCACTTCAGGTCGAGCGCCGCCTTGGCCGCCGCGATGGCGACGCGCTCGTTGCCGTTGTGCACGATCTCGATGGCGCGCGCGCTCTTCTCGCACAGCTCGCACACATGCGCCTCGGGCAACGAGGTGTGGCCGCCGTTGATGTGGCCGATGATGTCGGCGTCGGCTTCGAGCACCACGTCCTTGTCGATCAGGCCCGAGCCGGGGATCGACGGGCCGCCGGTGTGGATAGTGCTCTGGATGCCGTACTTGCGCGCCCAGGCCACCATCTCCTTGGCCTCGTAGCCCGCCTTGACCGAGCCCAGTCCAACTTCGCCGAGCAGGCCCACGCCGGCTTCGGCGAGTTCCTTGAAGTCGCTCTCGACCATGCCTTTCTCGATCACCGGCGCGCCGGCCAGCACCTTCACGCCGCCGGGTCGGAAGTTGTCGAAGGCGCGCTGTGCGGTGATGGCCAGCGCCTTCAGGCCGACGATGTCCTTCGGCCGGCCCGGCAGGTGCACCTCGCCGGCGGAGATCATGGTGGTCACGCCGCCGTTCATCGTGGAGTCGATCCAGCCGATCTGCCCCTGGCGCGGCGTCCAGTCGCCGAACACCGGATGCACGTGGCTGTCGATCAGGCCCGGCGCGACGCAGGTGCGCTTGACGTCGATGGTGGTCTGCGCGCCTTCGAGGTCGCAATCCTTCTCCTTGCCGACCGCGACGATCAGCCCGTCGTTCACGACGATGGTGTCGGCATCGAGAATCGGCCGGTCGATGTCGCCCGAGAGCAGCAGCCCTATGTTCCGGATGACGACCTTGCCCGACTTTGCGCCGGTTGCGACTTCTGCCATTTCTTTGCCTCGTGGGGTGGGTTGGTTTCTTCGTCGGACGACCCGGCATCGACCGTGCGCAGCACGGTTTCGATCACGAAGTCTTCCCAGTGCGCGACGGCTTCGGGCGTCTCCAGCGGCTCGCCGAGAAAGGCCGTCAAGGTGTGTCGGTTGGACGTGTAGAAGTAGCCCGTGGATGCGATCAGCAGGTACAGGTCGCGCGCTGCGACGTCTTCGCGAAAGAGCCCCTGCGCCGCGCCGCTCTCGAGCAGCTTCTGGATGATCGCGATGGCCCGCGACGAATACTCGCGCGCCCGCAGCGACTTGGCGACATGCCGCCCCTTGTGCAGGTTCTCGGTGTTGAGCAGCGTGACGAACTCGGGGTTCTTGCGGTAGTAGCCGAGCACGAAGCGGATCACCGCCGTGAGCGACTCGACCGGGCGCGTGGCATCGAGATCGATCGCCGCCTCGGCCTCGTCCATGCGCCGGTAGATGCCTTCGAGTACCGCGATGAAGAGGCCCTCCTTGCTGCCGAAGTAGTAATAGATCATGCGGTCGTACGACTTGGCCGCCTTCGAGATCTTCTCGACGCTGCCGCCGTCGTAGCCGTACTTGGCGAACACCTTGGTCGCCGCCCGCAGGATGCTGTCGCGCGTGGCTTGCGCCGCCGCCTCGCGCACGCCGGTGCGGCGCGTGGCCGGCTTGGTCGAAGTGCTGCGGCCGGTCGCCATCTACTTCTCGGCGAAGGCGCGTTCTACGACGAAGTCGCCGGGGGTCGACGTGTTCCCCTCCTTGAACCCGCGCGCCTCCAGCAGATGCTTCAGGTCGACCAGCAGGCCCGGGCTGCCGCACAGCATCACCCGGTCCTCGGCCGCGTTCAGCGGCGGCAAACCGAGGTCATCGGTCAGCTTGTTGCTTTCGATCAGCTCGGTGATGCGGCCCATGTTGCGGAACTCCTCGCGCGTCACGGTCGGGTAGTAGAGCAGCTGCTTGTCGATCATCTCGCCCAGGATCTCGTGCTTGGGCAAGTGGTCGGTCACCAGGTCGTGATAGGCCAGTTCGTCGATCTGGCGCACGCCATGCACCAGCACCACCTGCTCGAACTTCTCGTAGGTGTCCGGGTCGCGAATGATGCTCATGAACGGTGCCAGGCCGGTGCCCGTGCCGAACAGGTAGAGGCGCTTGCCCGGCAGCGTGTAGTCGATCAGCAGCGTGCCGGTGGGCTTGCGGCCCACGATGATGGTGTCGCCCACCTGGATGTGCTGCAGCTTCGAGGTGAGCGGGCCTTCCTCGACCTTGATGCTCAGGAACTCGAGATGCTCCTCGTAGTTCGGGCTCACGATGCTGTAGGCGCGCAGCAGCGGCTTGTTGTTGATGCGCAGCCCGATCATCGTGAAGTGGCCGTTCGAGAACCGCAGCGCCGGGTCGCGCGTGGTGGTGAAGGTGAACAGGCGGTCGGTCCAGTGGTGGACGCTCAACACGCGTTCTTCGCTGAATGCACTCATGGGAATCAGGAATGGTTATGAATGAAAAGGGAGCCGCCGATTGTCGGCGAGCCGCGAAAACACCATTGCAAGCTTCGATCCGGTTTGCTACATTGGTCTTCAATGTAGTGATTGCAACATGAACGTGTAGGGAATGCTACACAAACCCTGTTTTCAGCACAAGCTTCCAGCACAAGCGGACTCAAATGACCGAACACAGCAAGACAGACGGATTGCCCGGCATGGACATGCCGGTGCTGCCCGAGGCGGGCCGCTCGCCGCTGCGCAACGAGCGCATGAACGCGGCCAAGGTCGAGTGCAACGCCTGTCCGGTGCTGTGCCAGATCTCCGAGGGCCGCACCGGCGCCTGCGACCGCTACGCCAACCGCGACGGCGTGCTGGTGCGGGTCGATCCGGTGCTGCTGCTGCGGCGCGAGCTCGACGCCGCGTCGCCCGCGCTGGTGCCGTTCGCGCGGCCGGCGGCCGAGCCGCTGGCGGAGGGCGCGCAGCCCGAATGGAACGGCGATCTCCTGCATGCCGACGAGGTCTTCGTCACCGGCGTGGGGTCTTCCACCACCTACCCCGACTACAAGCCCGCGCCCTTCATCGTCGCCTCGAAGGCGCAGGGCGTCGACATGGTCACCGTCGTCACCGAGGGAATCTTCAGCTACTGCAGCTTCAAGGTGAAGATCGACACCGACCGCTATCTCGGCGCGGAGCAGGCCAACGTGCGCTACCGCGGCGAGGTGGTCGGCCATGTCACCACCGCCGAATACGGCTCGCAGATGCTGTCGCTCGGCGGCGTGCACCACCTCACCGGCGGCAGCAAGAAGGAAGGCCGCATGACGGCCGAGCTGATGCAGCTGCTGGGCAACAAGAAGCCGGTTGAATGCGTCATCGACGGCGGCGCCGGCATGGTCATTCAGGCCGGCCGCGCGCCGATCGTCAACGGCGTCGAAGAAAAGCGCATGCGGGTCGGCTGCGGCTCGGCGGCGGTCGGCATCTTCGCGCGCCAGCTCTTCGGCCAGGCCGACGAGGTGGTGGTGGTCGACGACCACATCACCGGCGTGCTCACCGAGCACCAGGCCGGCCGCTGCCTCGACATGCCCGCGTCGGGCATCCAGATGCGCGGGCGCAAGTCCACGCCTGGGCGCTACTTCCAGGTCGCGAATCCGGGCAACGGCTGGGGCGGTACCGACATCGACGATCCGCTCTCTATCATCGAGGGCTGGGAAGAGGGCGTCGCGCGCCCCGGCCTGCGGCTCCTGATGACATCGACCACCGGCGAGCATGCGCAGTGGTACGTGCTCGACGAGCAGCTGCGCCCGGTCGAGCAGCCAATGCCGGCCGACGTGCGCCGCACCGTCGAGCGCATCGGCGAGAACTGCGAGCCGTCGCTGTGCAGCGTGCTCTTTCTCGGCGGTGCCGGCGGCAGCTTGCGCGCTGGCGTCACCGAGAACCCGGTGCTGCTCACCCGCGCGATCAAGCGCGCGCTGGTCAACGTGACCTGCGGCGGCGCGCCCGCATACGTGTGGCCCGGCGGCTGCATCACGGTCATGGCCGACGTGCTGCGCATGCCCGACAACAGCTTCGGCACCGTGCCCACGCCGGCGATCGTGGCGCCGATCGAGTTCAGCATGCGGCGCGAAGACTATGCGGCGCTCGGCGGCCACATGGACCATGTGTTCTCGCTCGAGCAGGCGTTGGCGCGCGGCGCCTGGCAGGATGACGGCGCACCGCTGGCGCGCCAGTGGCTGCGCATGGACGACGCCAATCCGTGGCCCTTGGGTCAGCCCCCCATGCTGGGTTGAACGGACTTCATTCCATGAACGCCCAACGCACCCCCCTCGCCGGCGGCCGCTGGCACCTGAACCACGGCCCGATCGACATCGTGGCCGAGGCGCACGGTGACGCGGTGGAAGTCGCAGTGGCGCATGAACTCGCATGGCGCCGCTTCGACGGCCTGCTCGCCGAACTGGTGGCCGAGCTGCCCTTGCTGCGCGAGCCCGTGGGCGCCGAATGCACACTGCAGGGGCGCATCGCGCAGCGCATGTGGACGGCCTGCGCACCGTTTCGTGCCGGCTTCATCACGCCGATGGCCGCCGTGGCCGGCTCGGTTGCGCAGGAACTCATCGCCTGCTACCGGCGCCCGGGCATCGAGCGCGCATGGATCAACAACGGCGGCGACATCGCGTTGCATCTCGCGCCCGGCCAATCCGTGCGCGTCGGGCTCTTTGCCGACCTGGCCCGGTTCGACCTGCGCGACACGGCGCCGCTGGCCATCGACGGGCAGTTCGACGTGCGCGCCGATCTCCCGGTGCGCGGCGTTGCAACGAGCGGCTGGCGCGGGCGCAGCTTCTCGCGCGGCATCGCAGACAGCGTGACCGTGCTCGCCGCCACCGCGGCCGAAGCGGATGCGGCCGCCACCGTCATTGCCAATGCGGTGAACGTCGAAGACGCCGGCATCCACCGCCTGCCCGCCAGCGCCTGCAAGGACGACAGCGACCTCGGCGACATCCTCGTCACCACGAACGTCGAGCCGCTCGCGCCCTCCCAGGTGCGTCGCGCACTGGATGCCGGCGCGGCCTGCGCCGCCGAGCTGCAGCAGGCCGGCCTGGTGTGGTCGGCCATGCTCGTCTGCCAGGGCCGCTGGCGCCTGGCCGAGCCCTCAAGCTCGCATGCGAGGGTAATGCCGCCGAGCGTCGGGCGCGCAAGCGCGGCAGCAGTTGGTTCAGTATTTGCTTAACGAAAAGCAGGGCTTCTTTTCATGATCGATATTCGCCGCGTCTTCACCCAGGTCGAGCACATTCACCACGAGTTCGGTCCGCGTGCGGCCACGCCGCTGGTGCGCGGCGCCATCGGCGCGGTGCTGACCAACCCGTTCGCCGGCCGCTACGAACCCGACATCCTGCCGATGATGGCGCTGCTCGACCCGGTGGGCCTCGACATGGCGCACCGGCTGCATGCCGCGATGGGCGTGCAGCTCGAACGCATCGCCACCTACGGCAAGGGCGCCATCGTCGGTGCCGCCGGCGAACTGGAACACGGCGCGTTGTGGCATGTGCCCGGCGGCTATGCCATGCGCGAGCTGCTCGGCTGGAAGGGCGACCGCGCCGCCTACCGTTCCGGCACGGTCGACGAAAAGAAGACCGGCCAGCCGGCGAATGCGCTGTCGATCGTGCCGTCCACCAAGAAGGTCGGCCCGCCGGGCGCCGCGCTCGACGTGCCGCTGACCAACATCAATGCGAGCTATGTGCGCGGCCAGTTCGATGCCATCGAGGTCCGCGTGCCGGGTGCGCCGGCCGCCGACGAGATCGTCTACATCCTGGCCATGAGCACCGGCTACCGCGTGCATGATCGCGTCGGCGGGCTGCGGGCCGAAAACATTGCCAAGTGGGATGGATTGAGATGAAGGATTTCCAATGCGGACTGACCGGACGCAAAGGGCGCGAAGGTTTCGCGAAGGGCGCGAAAGAAGACATTCGAGAAAAAGGATAGGAAGAACATGCCAGCCAACATCCGCAAGCTCGTCGTGCAGGTCGACGAAACCCGCAAGGAAATGGGGCAGGCCGTCGAGCCGCCGACCCGTCGCGCCGTCGCCATCGCGGTGATCGACAACCCCTATGCGGGGCGCTACAGCGAATCGCTCGACGAGCTGATCGCCATCGGCGAAGAGCTCGGTGCGCTGCTCGGGCAGAAGGCCGTCGAGGCGCTGGGCATCGCGCCGGGCGACGCGCAGAGTTATGGCAAGGCCGCGATCGTCGGCGAGGCCGGCGAGTTGGAGCATGCGGCCGCCATCCTGCATCCCAAGCTCGGCGCGCCGCTGCGCGTGGCGGTCGAGAAGGGCGCCGCGCTGGTGCCCTCGGCCAAGAAGCGCGGCACGCTCGGCACCGCCATCGACGTGCCGCTCGGCCACAAGGACGCGGCCTTCGTGCGCAGCCATTTCGATGCGATCGAGGCCCGCGTGTCCGACGCGCCGCGCGCCAACGAGATCGTCGTTGCCGTCGCCGTCACCGACAGCGGCCGGCCGCTTGCGCGCATCGGCGGGCTGCAGGTTGCCGGGATCAAGGGCGAAGATGGTCTGCGCTGAATCAACCGCAAGAATGCGGACCTCCGGACGCAGAGGGCGCGAAGGTTTCGCGAAGGACGCGAAGAAGACATCCGGAGCCTTGCGATTGAATTTTCTGCGACCTTTGCGTTTGTTCGCGTCCTCTGCGTCCGGTCAAGTCCGCGTTTCTCGTCTCCACTCAATCGCTTCAATTCTTCAAGGAGTCTTTCGATGAACCCCCTGCGTCATGTCTTCAGTGCGGCTGCACTCGCCACGTTCGCCACCGCACTCGTTCCTGCGCATGCGCAGGGCGTGATCAAGATCGGCGAGATCAACAGCTACAAGGCGCAGCCCGCCTTCCTCGAGCCCTACAAGAAGGGCATGGAGCTGGCGGTCGACGAGATCAACGCCGCCGGCGGCGTCAACGGCAAGAAGATCGAGCTCATCACCCGCGACGACAACGCGAACCCGGGCGACGCGGTGCGCGTGGCCGAAGAACTGGTGTCGCGCGAAAAGGTCGACCTGCTGGCGGGCACCTTCCTGTCGAACACCGGCCTCGCAGTCACGGACTTCGCCAAGCAGAAGAAATTCTTCTTCCTCGCCGGCGAGCCGCTCACCGACAAGATCACCTGGCAGGGCGGCAACCAGTACACCTTCCGCCTGCGCCCCGGCACCTACATGCAGGCCGCGATGCTGGTGCCCGAGGCGGTCAAGCTCAAGAAGAAGCGCTGGGCCATCGTCTATCCCAACTACGAATACGGCCAGTCGGCGGTGGCTGCGTTCAAGCAGCTGCTGAAGGCGGCGCAGCCCGACGTGGAGTTCGTCGCCGAACAGGCCACGCCGCTCGGCAAGGTCGATGCCGGCAGCGTCGTGCAGGCACTGGCCGACGCCAAGCCGGACGCGATCTTCAACGTCCTCTTCGGCGCCGACCTGTCCAAGTTCGTGCGCGAGGGCAACACGCGCGGCCTCTTCAAGGACCGCGAGGTGGTGAGCGTGCTGACCGGCGAACCCGAGTACCTCGACCCGCTGAAGGACGAAGCGCCCAACGGCTGGATCGTGACCGGCTACCCCTGGTACGGCATCAACACGCCCGAGCACAAGAAGTTCGAGCAGGCCTACCAGGCCAGGTTCAAGGACTATCCGCGCCTCGGCTCGGTGGTGGGCTACAGCATGATCAAGTCGGCCGCCGCGGGCATCGCCAAGGCCAAGGGCACCGACACCGACAAGCTGGTCGCGGCCTTCAAGGGTCTCGTGGTCGACTCGCCCTTCGGCAAGATCACCTACCGGCCCGAAGACCACCAGTCGACCATGGGCGCCTACGTGGGCCGCACCAAGAACGAAGGCGGCAAGGGCGTGATGGTCGACTACGTGTACCTCGACGGCGCCGATCCGAAGTACCAGCCGCCCGTCGCCGAACTCAAGAAGTCTCGCGCAGCGGATTAGATGAAACACCCCCAGGCTTGCCCACTTCGTGTGGCCTCCTCCCCCCTTGCAGGGGGCAACACCAGCGGCCCGGCGAAGCCGTTTCCGCGGTGTTCCGCGATGGATGCTCGCGCGTCTTGGCGGGGGCCGGCGCGGAACCGGCTTTGCCGGGCCGCAGGCGGCGCCCCCCGGAGGGGGGAAGGCGGCTACGCGAAGCGAGCAAGCAACGGGGGGCGGGAATGACTTCAGGTTTCATCGTTCAGCTGCTCAACGGGCTGGCGAGCGCGTCGTCGCTGTTTCTCGTGGCGGCCGGCCTGTCGCTGATCTTCGGCGTCACGCGGATCGTGAACTTCGCGCATGGCTCGTTCTTCATGGTGGGCATCTACATCGCCTACACGCTGGTCGACCGGCTGGGCACCGGCTTCGGCTTCTGGCCGTCGCTCGTGCTGGCTGCGCTCGCGGTCGGCGTGCTCGGCGCGCTGATCGAGGTGGTGCTTCTGCGGCGCATCTACAAGGCGCCCGAACTGTTCCAGCTGCTCGCGACCTTCGCACTCGTGCTGGTCATCAAGGACGCGGTGCTGTGGCTCTGGGGCCCGGACGAACTGCTCGGGCCGCGGGCACCGGGGCTCTCGGGCTCGGTCATGATCCTCGGGCGCCAGTTTCCTTCCTACGACCTGTTCCTCATCGTCGTCGGGCCGGTGGTGCTGGGCCTGGTCTGGATGCTGCTCACCCGCACCCGCTTCGGCACGCTGGTGCGCGCGGCCACGCAAGACCGCGAGATGGTCAGCGCGCTCGGCGTCAACCAGGCCTGGCTCTTCACCGCCGTGTTCGCGCTCGGTGCGCTGCTCGCCGGTCTGGGCGGCGCGCTGCAATTGCCGCGCGAGCCCGCGACGCTCGAGATGGACCTCAACACCATCGGCGCCGCCTTCGTCGTCGTGGTGGTCGGCGGCATGGGCTCGATTCCCGGCGCCTATGCGGCGGCGCTGCTGATCGCCGAGATCAAGGCGATCTGCATCTGGCTCGGCGTGGTCGATGTGTTCGGCATCAGCGTGTCTTTTTCAAAGCTCACGCTGGTGGTCGACTTCCTGGTGATGGCGGTGGTGCTGGTGTGGCGGCCCTGGGGCCTGTTCGGCCGGCCGCAGGCGCCGAGCCGCTACGTGGGCATGCAGGAAGAACCGCTGCGCCGCCCCGGCAAGGCCTACCTGGTCGCCGCCGCCGCCTTCGGGCTGGTGCTGGCCGCCATGCCGTTTCTCACCGCCGGCTCGCCCTACACCACGGTGCTGATGATCGACCTGATGATCGCCGCGCTGTTCGCGACCAGCCTGCACTTCATCATGGGACCGGCGGGCATGCATTCGTTCGGCCATGCGGCGTACTTCGGCCTCGGTGCGTATGGCGCCGCATTGCTGGTGCGCGCGAGCGGCATGCCGATGGAACTGGCGCTCATCGTCGCGCCGCTGGTGGCGGCGCTGGGTGCGCTGGTGTACGGATGGTTCGCCGTGCGGCTCTCTGGCGTCTACCTGGCCATGCTGACGCTCGCCTTCGCGCAGATCACCTGGGCCATCACCTACCAGTGGGACGGCTTCACCGGCGGCAGCAACGGGCTCACCGGCGTCTGGCCGTCCGAGTGGCTGTCGGACAAGCGCAACTATTACTGGCTCACGCTGGCACTCGTGGCGATGGGCGTGCTGTGGCTGCGACGCGTGCTGTTCTCGCCCTTCGGCTACGCGCTGCGCGCCGGGCGCGACTCGGTGCTCAGGGCCGATGCGATCGGCATCGACGTCAAGCGCATGCAGTGGGTGGCGTTCGTGATCGCCGGCACGGCAGCCGGGTTGGCCGGTGCGCTCTATGCGTTCTCGAAGGGCAGCATCTCGCCGGAGTCGTTGAGCGTGGGCAAGTCGGTCGACGGGCTGGTGATGGTGCTGCTCGGCGGCATCCAGACCCTGGCCGGGCCGGTGGTCGGCGCGGTGACTTTCACCTGGCTGCACGACACGGTTGCGCGCAACACCGACTACTGGCGGGCGATGCTGGGCGGCGTCATCCTGCTGCTGGTGCTGCTGTTCCCGCAAGGCATTGCGGGTTTCGTGAAGCAGCTGTTCGACCGGCGCCGCGATGCGGGCGCGGCGGCGAAGTTGAAGGAGGCGAAGGCATGAGTTCGGCATTGCTCCCTCTCCCTCGGGGAGAGGGTTGGGGTGAGGGCACTGGGCCTTTGGTTTGTTCTTGTTCTTTGTTGAGGCCTGAGGCCGGGATGTCGCCCCGGCGGGCGAGTCACTTTCTTTTGCTTCGCCAAAAGAAAGTAACCAAAGAAAAGGCGACCCCACTGTGCGTGACCCGCAGCAAAGCTGCGGGCAACCTGCGGTGCTCGCTTTTCGCGGGGTCCGCGCAAACTCGCCTGCGGCTCAAACAGCGCGCGGCCCTGATCCGC
>JANOCL010000078.1:0-9397 GCA_031412135.1 Variovorax sp.
GCAGGCGCGGCACCTGATGTGGGAGCGCCTGCAACTGCTGCTGCAGCAGGGCAAGTCGATTCTTCTCACGACGCACTTCATGGACGAAGCCGAGCGCCTCTGCTCGCGCCTGCTGGTGCTCGACCATGGCCGCAAGATCGCCGAAGGGCGGCCGCGCGACCTGATCGCCGAGCACCTCGAGCCCGACGTGGTCGAGGTGTACGGCAACGGCGCGCAGGCGCTGGCGAAATCGCCGCTCAAGGACTTTGCGGCTCGCGTCGAAGTCAGCGGCGAGACGGTGTTCTTCTATACGCAGGATGCGCGCGGGCTGATGGCGGCGCTGGCCGGCCACAGCGGGCTGCGCACATTTCACAGGCCGGCGAACCTCGAAGACTTGTTTCTCAAGCTGACTGGCCGGCAGATCCGCGAAGACGGCTGAAGGAAGCACCATGTCGCGGTCCGTTTCTTCCTCATCTGGTTCGATGCCGCATGCGCCCTCCGTGTGGCGGCCGCCCGAGCTCTCGATGCGATGGTGGCCGGTGTTCCTTCGCAATTTGCTGGTGTGGCGCAAGCTCGCGATTCCGAGCCTGATCGGCAACATCGCCGAGCCGCTGATCTGGCTGGTGGCCTTCGGCTACGGCATGGGCGCGCTGGTGGGGCGGGTCGAGGTCAATGGCACCAGCATCCCCTACATCCTGTTCCTGGCCAGCGGCTCGATCTGCATGAGTGCGATGAACGCTGCCTCGTTCGAGGCGCTGTACTCGGCCTTCTCGCGCATGCACGTGCAGAAGACCTGGGACGGCATCATGAACGCGCCGGTCGGCCTCGACGATGTGGTGATGGCCGAGATGCTGTGGGCCGGCTTCAAGGCGATCTTCACCACCACCGCGATCATGTTCGTGATGCTCGGCCTGGGCATCAGCCACAGCCCCAAGCTCCTCGTCGCCTGGCTGGTGCTGATCGGCGCCGGCATCACCTTCTCGTGCATCGCGCTCATCTTCAATGCGCTGGCGAAGGGCTACGACTTCTTCACCTACTACTTCACGCTCTTCATGACGCCGATGATGTTCTTGTCGGGCGTCTTCTTTCCGCTGGACCAGCTGCCGCGGCCGGTACGGCTTTTGGCCGACTGGCTGCCGCTTTCGAATGCCGTGGCGCTGGTGCGCCCGCTCTTCATGGACCAGTGGCCGGCTGCATGGTGGCGGCATGCGCTGGTGCTGGCGGTGTACGCGGTGGCTGCGTTCTGGGTCGCGCTGGCGCTGACCCGAAAGCGCTTCCGCGCATGATGCGTTCCTGAGGAGACAAGAGATGGCTCGACTGCCCCAAGCAGCACTGCTCGCCACCGTACTGGCGCTCGGTGCCTGCACCACCATCACCACCGCGCCGCCGACCCCGCCCTTGGCCGCGACCCCGGCCGCACCCGCCATCCGCCCCGCGGGTTGGAGCGCACCCGAGGAACTGGTCGCGCCCTCCTCCTTTGCCGGGGTGCACGGCCTGGCGATCGACCGCCAGGGCCGGCTGCTCGCAGGCTCGGTGGTCGGCAACACGCTGTGGGAAGTCGACCGCGCCAGCGGCGCCGCGCGCGTGCTGATCGAAGGCGTCGAAGGCCAGGCCGATGACATCGCGGTCGGCCCGAAGGGCGAGCTCGCATGGACCAACTACCTGATGGGCATGGTGCGTTTCCGCGAAAGCGACAGCGCGCCGATGCGCACGCTCGCGAAGGACCTGCCGGGCATCAACTCGCTCGACTTCGACCGCAGGAGCGGCAAGCTCTACGCCTCGCAGGTGTTCCTGGGCGATGCGCTGTGGGAGATCGACACGGCCGGCCAGAAGCCGCCGCGGCTGATCAAGAAGGACATGGGCGGCTTCAACGGTTTCGAGGTCGGGCCCGACGGCATGCTCTACGGGCCGCTGTGGTTCAAGGGCCAGGTGGTGAAGATCGATCCTGCCGACGGCAGGCTCACCGTGATCGCCGACGGATTCAAGATTCCGGCTGCCGCCAACCTCGACGGCAAGGGCAACCTGTGGGTCGTCGACGCACGCAGCGGCGAGCTGGTTCGCGTCGATCTCGCCAGCGGACGCAAGACGGTTGCGAAGCAGCTCAAGCCGTCGCTCGACAACCTGGCGATCGCATCCGACGGGACGATCTATATATCCAACATGGCCGACAACTCGATCGAGGCTTTCGATCCGTCCAGCGGCAGCGTGCGCTTGTTGACCGGCGGCAAGCTGGCCGTGCCCGGCGGCCTCAAGATCGACGGCGACCAGTTGTGGGTGGCCGACCTGTTCGGCTTTCGCCAGGTCGACGCGAAGACCGGCGCGGTACGCGACATCTTCCGCATGCAGCGCGATCCGGAACTCGAATACCCGTTCGCGGTGGGGCTCTCGGCCACGCACTTCGCGCTCTCTTCCTGGTTCACCGGCTCGGTGCAACTGGTCGACCGCAAGACGCTCAAGACCGCTGCGGTGCTGCACGGCCTGAAGGCACCGACCGACGCCATCCCGATGCCCGACGGCAGCCTGATCTATGCCGAGATCGCGACCGGCAGCGTGACGCGGGCCAGCGGTGCGAAGTTCGAAACGCGCGAGGTGCTGGCGAGCGGCCTTGGCGGGCCGGTGCAGTTGCTCATCGGCAAGGATGGCGCGCTGTATCTCACCGAAGCTGCGGGCAAGCTGACCCGCATTCCGCTCGATGCCAGCGCGCCGCTGCGCGTCATTGCCAACGGACTCGCGCTGCCCGAAGGACTGGCCCAGACGCCCTGGGGCAGTTTCGTGGTGGCAGAGAGTGCGGCGCGCCGGCTGGTGGAAATCGACCCGGCGGACGGCAGCCGCCGCACGGTCGCAGAGAACCTCCCGATCGGCCTGGCCGGCGGACCCGGCCTGCCGCCGTCCTACGTGCCGACCGGCGTGGCGGTGGGCAGCGACGGCACCATCTACATGACGGCCGACCGCAACAACGCGCTCTACCGGATACGGCCGCGCCGTTGAACGCGGGCGGCGCATAGCCATCACCCGCAAGCATCCGGGGCTGGGCCGGGCTAGAGTGCTGCGATGCGCTACACCCACGAACATCTCGAGATCCAGAAGACGCTCCGCCGTTTCATCGACGACGAGATCAACCCGCATGTCGACGAATGGGAGGCCGCGGAAAGCCTACCGGCCCATGCGATCTTCAGGAAGCTCGGCGCGCTCGGACTGCTCGGGCTCAACAAGCCGGAGGCCTACGGCGGCGCCGGCCTTGACTACTCCTACGCCATGGCATTCGCCGAAGCGCTCGGCCATGTGAGCTGCGGCGGCGTGCCGATGGCCGTCGGCGTGCAGACCGACATGTGCACGCCCGCGCTCGCGCGCTTCGGCAGCGATGCGTTAAGGCGCGAGTTCCTGGCACCGGCCATCGCGGGAGAGACGGTCGGTTGCATCGGCGTCAGCGAGCCCGGTGCCGGCAGCGACGTGGCCGGGCTCAAGAGCCATGCGCGCAAGGATGGTGACGACTACCTGATAAGCGGCCAGAAGATGTGGATCACCAACAGCCTGCAGGCCGACTGGATGTGCATGCTGGTCAACACCGGCGACGGCCCGGCGCACCGCAACAAGTCGCTCGTCGTCGTGCCGATGGACAGCCCCGGCATCGAAAAGGCCAGGAAGATCAGGAAGATCGGCATGCATTCGAGCGACACCGGCCTCATCTACTTCGACGACGTGCGGGTGCCGCAGCGCTACCGCATCGGCGAGGAAGGGCAAGGCTTCGTCTACCAGATGCAGCAGTTCCAGGAAGAGCGCCTGTGGTGCGCCGCCAGCTCGCTCGAACCGATGGACGAGTGCATTGCCCAGACCATCGAGTGGGCGCAGCAGCGCAAGCTGTTCGGCGGCACGCTGGCCGACCAGCAGTGGGTGCAGTTCAAGCTGGCCGAACTCAAGGCCGAGGTCGAGGCACTTCGCGCCCTCACCTACCGCGCGTGCGACCTTCACGTGCAGGGCGAAGACGTGACCGCCCTCGCCTCGATGGCCAAGCTCAAGTGCGGCCGCCTCACCCGCGAAGTGGCCGACACCTGCCTCCAGTTCTGGGGCGGCATGGGATTCACCTGGGAAAACCGCGTCTCGCGCCTCTATCGCGATGGCCGGCTGGCATCGATCGCCGGCGGCGCTGACGAAGTGATGCTGGGCATCATCGCCAAGACCATGGGCATCGCGAAGCGGCCGCCGCGGCAGTGAGCCCGGGAGCAGCGCCACCTACTGCCGGGCCGCGGCCCTGAGCTTGTCCTTCTTGCTCGGCCGCTTTCCCTTGATGCCGCCGCCAGGCGCAGCGCTTGGAGCCGCATGCGTCGCCACCGGCTCGAAGCCGGCGACCCGCTCGCGCGGCACGTTCAGCCCCTGGCGCTTTTCGATGAGCCGGAAATGTGCCTCCGTGTCCGCGGTGACGAAGCTGAGCGCGACGCCGCTCTCGCCGGCGCGGCCGGTTCGCCCGATGCGGTGCAGATGATCGACGGCCGAGCGCGCCAGGTCGTAGTTCACCACCGCCGGCAGCTGCACCACGTCGATGCCGCGCGCCGCCAGGTCGGTGGCCACCACCACCTGCACCTTCGAGGCCTTGAAGTCGGCCAGCACCTGCGTGCGCTTGCCCTGACTCAGCACGCCATGAAACGGCTCGGCATCGATGCCCGCCTTGCGCAGCTTGTCGGCCACGATCTCGGCCGCATGCTTGGTGGCGACGAACACCAGCACCCGCGGCCAGCCGGCCTGGGCAATCAGGTGCCGCAGCAGTTGCGTGCGCCGGGCGGCATCGACCTCGATCGCGCGCTGCAGGATGTCGGGCGCATCGGCCGGCTCCGCCTGCACCTCGATGCGGACGGGCTCGCGCAGCAAGTCGTCCGCGAACGACTGGATCGCCGGCGGAAACGTGGCCGAGAACAGCAGGTTCTGGCGCCGCGCCGGCAGCAATGCCAGCACCTTGCCGAGTTCGTCCGCAAAGCCGAGATCGAACAGGCGGTCGGCCTCGTCCAGCACCAGCATCGACACGGTGCCGAGCTCGAGCGCCCGATGCTCCACCAGGTCGAGCAGGCGGCCGGGCGTGGCGACCATGACGTCGCAGCCGCCACGCAGCGCCATCATCTGCGGATTGATCGAGACGCCGCCGAAGGCGATGGCGATCTTCAAGGGCGCCGGCAGATGCAGCGCCAGCCTTCGCATCGACTCGCCGACCTGCGCCGCGAGCTCGCGCGTCGGCACAAGGATCAGCGCACGCGGACGCCGCGGCGTCGCAGCCCGCTCACCCGCCAGCCGCTGCAGGAGCGGCAGCGAGAAGGCGGCCGTCTTGCCGGAACCGGTCTGGGCGCAGCCCTGGAGGTCGCGGCCTTGCAGGATCGGTGCAATGGCCGCGCTCTGGATGGCGGTGGGCGCGGCGTAGCCTTGCTCGGCGGCGGCGCGCGCCATGGCAGGATCGAGGCCCAGGGAGGTGAATGGCATGAATGATGAGGTTCGCAGGGATGAAGGAGCATAGCCAGCATGAACCCGGATGATCTGGAGCGGCTGGTCTCGGTGCAGATGCCTTTCGGCAAGCACAAGGGCTGCCTCATGGCCGACTTGCCCGGCAACTACCTCCAATGGTTCGCGCGCGAGGGCTTTCCCAAGGGCGAGATCGGCCGCCTGCTGGCGCTGATGCACGAGATAGACCACAACGGGCTCGCGGACTTGCTACGCCCGCTGCGCCGGAGAACATAGGCGAATACCCGGAGGTTCGGAAATTCGTTGCGCTTTTTCAGCACAAAGCCCAAACAATGGACGACAATACCGGGACGTCCTGGCAGTTTTCCTGTCTATGGCGTGATCCGGTGATCGGTTAGTTTCGCGCCACAGCGCTGTTAAGTTTGTTGTGATTCTGGGACTCCATCGCTTTGTTTTTTTGGTTTGATTAGGAGTCCCTCCATGGGCAAAAAACTTTACGTGGGCAATCTGGCCTACTCCGTGCGCGACGACACCCTGGAACAGGCCTTCGGCCAGTACGGTTCCGTTGCAAGTGCCAAGGTCATGATGGAACGCGACAGCGGTCGCTCCAAGGGCTTCGGCTTCGTCGAAATGAGCAGCGATGCGGAAGCACTTGCAGCCATCGAAGGCCTGAACGGCCAATCCCTCGAAGGTCGCAGCCTGACCGTCAATGAAGCCCGTCCGATGGAGCCCCGTTCGCCCGGCGGCTTCGGCGGCGGCGGCGGTGGCCGCAGCGGTGGCGGCGGCGGCTACGGCGGTGGCGCTGGCGGCGGCGGCGGTGGTTACGGCGGCGGCGGCGGTGGCAATCGCAGCGGCGGTGGCGGCGGCGGCGGATACGGCGGTGGTGGCGGTGGCGGCGGCCGCGGCGGCTACTAAGCAGCACACGGGCGCTTTGCAGCGCTCATGAAAAAAGGCTCCCTCGGGAGCCTTTTCTCGTTGCGTCGTCAGGGTTCAGGGGGCAACGTAGTCCGACACCACCTTCCACTTGCCGTCGGTGATCTGCGACAGCCGCGACTGGTCGTTGCCCAGGCGCTTGGTGGCGGTGTACGAACTTTTCGGCGCGCCGAACATGTCGGGCTCGAAGACCATCGAGTCCATCACCTTGATGAAGCTGTCGGTCGTGAGGTTGGGCCCCGCCTTCTGCGCCACCTTGATGAACGAATCGATGATCGCGTAGCCGTAGACCGAGAAGACGGTCGGGTCTTCGTTGAACTTGGTCTTGTACTTGTTGGCCCAGAAGCGAAGCGGCTGCGACTGCTCGTCGGTGTACGGGTTCTGCACCGTCATGGTGGCGTAGACGCCGTCCATCGCCTTGCCGCCCAGCTTGTGGATCAGGTCGGTATAGGACGCGCTGGAACCCAGGAACACCGGGTTGAAGCCGGTCTTGCGCGACTCGCCCACGGTGCCGATGGTCTCGCGAATGATGGTGCCCAGCACCACGAGATCGCAGCCGGCCGCCTTCATCTTCGCGACCTGCGACGAGAAGTCGGTGGCGCCGCGCTTGAACGAGGTCTTCTCGGCCAGTTCCATGCCGGCGGTCTTCAGTCCGGCCTCGGCGCCGCGCAGCACTTCGAGGCCGAACTCGTCGTCCTGGTAGATGGTGCAGACCTTCTTGGCGCCCTTGTCCTTGATCATCTTCGGGAGAGCCAGGCGAATCTGGTCGTAGTAAGTGGCCGCAAACGAATACTTGAGCTTGTGGAAGGGCTCGTACATCTCGCGCGCCGCGGTGATCGGAAAGAAGTTGATCACGTTCTTGTCGAACTGCACCGGCATCGCCGCCATGTTCTGCGCCGTGCCGATATGGCCGGCCATGATGAAGATCTTGTCCTGGTTGACCAGCTTCTGCGCTGCCAGTACCGCCTTCTTGGGGTCGTAGCCCGAGTCTTCGACGAACAGCTTGAACTTGCGCCCGTTCATGCCGCCCTGCTCGTTGATCTCGTCCACGCGCAGCTGCATGCCGTTGCGCGCCTGCTTGCCGAAGCCGGCGAGCGGCCCCGACAGATCCTGGATCGTGCCGATGCGGATCTCGTCCTTGGTCACCCCCTGCTGCGCGCCGGCGAGGCCGCAGCCCAGCGCCAGAGCGGCCGCTGCCGCGAGGGGGATCAGTGTCTGGGTCTTCATGCGGATGTCTCCTGGGTTGACGGAAAGGATCGGTCTATCGGTACAGGGCGTCGATACGCTCGGCGTACTTCGTCTGCACCAGCTTGCGCTTGAGCTTCATCGTCGGCGTGAGTTCTTCGTCTTCGGCGCTGAGCTGGGTTTCGAGCAGAAAGAACTTCTTGATCTGCTCGACCCGCGCGAACTTGGCGTTGACCCGGTCGATCTCGGCCTGGATCAGGTCCTGCACCGCCTGCGCCCGCGTGAGACTGGTGTAGTTGCTGAACGGGACGTCGTGGTCCTGCGCATATTTCTCGACGTTCTCCTGGTCGATCATGACGATCACCGTCAGGTAGGGCCGGGCATCGCCGATCACCACCGCGTCGGTGATGTACGGGCTGAACTTGAGTTCGTTCTCCAGTTCGCTCGGCGTGATGTTCTTGCCGCCTGCCGTGATGATGATGTCCTTCATGCGGTCGGTGATGCGGAAATACCCGTCCTCGTCGACCGTGCCGACATCGCCGGTGTGCAGCCAGCCGTCGGCATCGATCGTCTCGGCGGTTTTCTCAGGCAGGTTCAGGTAGCCCATGAAGACGTTGATGCCGCGCACCAGGATCTCCCCGGTGGCGGGATCGAGCTTCACCTCGTTGTAGGCCGCAGCCGGCCCGATCGAACCCGGCTTGATGCGCGCCGCCGGCACGCCGGTGGATGCGCCGCAGGACTCGGTCATGCCCCAGACCTCGAGCATCGGCACGCCGAGGGCGAGGTACCACTTCACCAGCTCGGGTGAGATCGGCGCCGCGCCGGTCACGAGAAAACGCGCGCGGTCGATGCCGATCAGCTTGCGCACGTTGTCCAGTGCCAGCCAGCGCGCGAGCCGGAACTTGAAGCGCAGCCCCGCGCCGACCTGCTGCCCGGCGAGCACACGATCGGCAATGGCGGTGCCGACGCCGATGCTCCAGCCGTAGGCGGCCTGCTGCAGGCCGCTCGCTTCCTTCAGCGCGATCATCACGCCGGAATAGAACTTCTCCCACACCCGGGGCACGGCGGTGAACACGGTGGGCGCGATCTCGCGCACGTTCTCGGGCACGGTCTCCGGGTTCTCGACGAAGTTGAGCACCGCGCCGGTGTACATCGCGAAGTACTCGCCGCCCATGCGCTCGGCGATGTGGCAGAGCGGCAGAAAGCACATGCGCTCGTCGCGCTCGTCCTGCGCCACCAGCGTGTTGTAGCCGCGCGTGGTGTGCACCAGCCCGCGATGGCTGTGCATGGCGCCCTTGGGCTTGCCGGTGGTGCCCGAGGTGTAGACCAGGATCGCCAGGTCCTCGGGGCGGCAGGCATCGACACGCTGCTCGAGTTGCCCGGGCTGCGCCGCCAGGTGCTCGCGCCCCAGTGCGCGCAACGCACCGAGGCTCATCACGCCGGCGTCGTCGAGATCGCGCAGCCCTTCCATGTCGAGCACGACGATGCGGCGCAGGAGCGGCAGCTGCGCGCGCACCGCGAGCGCCTTGTCGAGTTGCTCGTCGTCTTCGACGAAGAGCACGGTGGTGCGCGAGTCTTCGCAGAGGTAGTGAACCTGCGACGCTGCATCGGTCGGATAGATGCCGTTGGACACGCCGCCGCAACTCAGCACCGCGATATCGCACAGCACCCACTCGACCACGGTGTTCGCGAGGATCGAGGCGCACTCGCCGGGCGCGAAGCCAATCGCCAGCAGGCCGCCCGCGACCTCGCGCACCGCATCGGCCGTCTGCCGCCAGCTCCAGCTGCGCCAGATGCCGAGCTCTTTCTGCCGCATCCAGACCTGGTCGCCGCGCGCCTGGGCGGCATTCCAGAACAT
>JANOCL010000079.1:0-24121 GCA_031412135.1 Variovorax sp.
CAGCCCTGCAGGCCGAGCGTGATCTCGGTCTGCATGTCGGCCAGCTTCTTCTGGATCAACTGGTTGGCGGCAAGCGGCCGGCCGAACTGCTTGCGGTCCATCGTGTACTGGCGCGCACGATGCCAGCAGTCTTCGGCCGCGCCGAGAGCGCCCCACGAGATGCCGTAGCGCGCGCTGTTGAGGCAGGTGAAGGGGCCCTTCAGGCCCTGCACTTCGGGGAACGCGTTTTCTTCGGGGCAGAACACGTTGTCCATCACGATCTCGCCGGTGATGCTGGCGCGCAGGCCCACCTTGCCGTGGATCGCCGGTGCGCTCAGGCCCTTGGCGCCTTTCTCGAGCACGAAGCCGCGGATCGGGCCGACGGCGCCGCCCTCGCTCACTTCCTTGGCCCAGACCACGAACACGTCGGCGATCGGGCTGTTGCTGATCCACATCTTGGCGCCGCTGAGCGCATAGCCGCCGGGCACCTTCTTGGCGCGCGTGACCATGCTGCCCGGATCGGAGCCGTGGTCGGGCTCGGTCAGGCCGAAGCAGCCGATCCATTCGCCGGTGGCGAGCTTGGGCAGGAACTTCTGCTTCTGCGCTTCCGTGCCGAACTCGTTGATCGGCACCATCACCAGTGAGCTCTGCACGCTGGCCATCGAGCGGTAGCCGGAGTCGACGCGCTCGACTTCGCGTGCGATCAGGCCGTAGCAGACGTAGTTGAGGCCGGGGCCGCCGTACTGCTCGGGGATGGTCGGCCCGAGCAAGCCGAGCGCGCCCATCTCGCGGAAGATCGCCGGGTCGGTCTCGCCGGAGCGGAACGCCTCGACCACGCGCGGCAGCAGGCGCTCCTGGCAATAGGCATGGGCGGCGTCGCGCACCATGCGTTCGTCGTCGGTGAGTTGCTGATCGAGAAGCAGAGGGTCTTCCCAGTGGAATGCGGCGTGGGCCATGTGGTGTCTCCGGGTTTGAATCTTGAGGTCGACCCTGATCGTAAGCGTGCCGCATGGCGAGCGCAAACGACGTTTCAACACCCAGTTATGCGCTTTTCTCACTTCAAAGCACAATCCGGATTCGCCGCTTCGCTGGTCGACCCGGCCAATCAACTATGTAGCAGCCGCATACCATGCGACGAAAGATCCCTTCGACCCAGGCCCTGATCTGCTTCGAGGCGGCCGCCCGCCACGAGAGCTACACCCGCGCCGCTCAGGAACTCGCGCTCACGCAGAGCGCGGTGTCGCGCCAGATCACGGCACTGGAAGAGTTTCTCGGCCTGGGGTTGTTCCGCCGCACCCGCCACGGCGTGGCGCTCACGCCCGCCGGCGCCGACTATGCGCGGCAGATCGCCCGCCAGCTCGACACCATGGAACGCGACACGCTCGATGCCATGGCGCGGCAGGGCCTGGGCGGCTCGCTGCAACTCGCGGCGGTGCCCACGTTCGCCACGCGCTGGCTGATCCCCCGGCTGCCCGATTTCGCCGCGAAACATCCGGACATCACGGTGCACATCGAGACGCGCACCCGGCCTTTCCTCTTCAATGACACCGCCTTCGATGCCGCGCTCTACGCCGGCACGCCGTCGCAGGCCGCCAACTGGGCCGGCACGCAGTCGACCGCGCTGCTCAATGAAGACGTGGTGCCGGTGTGCAGCCCCGCCTTGATCGCGCCGCGCCGTCAGCTGTCGCCGGCTGCGATCGCGAAGCTCCCGCTGCTGCAGCAGAGCACCCGGCCCGACGGTTGGCGCCAATGGTTCGACGCCCAGCGGGCGGACGCGCCGCGGGCGCACACCGGGCCGCGCTACGAGCTGTTCTCGATGCTGGCAATCGCCGCGGCACATGGCCTCGGCATCGCGCTGATGCCGCGCATGCTGATCGAGGCGGAGCTCGCGCGCGGCGAACTCGTGGTGGCCTGCGACAGGCCCCTGCGCGGCGAGCGGAGCTATTTCCTGGTGGCGCCTGCAACCCAGGCCGAGCGGGCAGCGCTGGTCTTCTTTCGGCAATGGCTGACCGCCCAATGCGGCCTGCCGCAACCGGCGTGAACGGACACCCCATGACCTTGAACTACCTCGACTTCGACTACAGCGAAGACACCGAAGGCATCGGCGTTTTCGATGCCATGGCCTCCACCGGACCGCAGCAGGTTGCCGCCGTGCATGCCGAGATCGTGACGGTGCTCGATTGGGCGCATGCAAACTTTCCGGGCCGCAGAGGGCCGGTCGGCGAAGGCGGCGAGTGGGACTACGACCTGCAGGGCATGCGCGAGGCCAGCACGCCGGAAACCGTCGACTACGACCCGGCCACGCGCGCCCTGAAGGTGCAGGCGGGCCCGGCTGGCGCGACGCGGCACACGGTCAGCCTGTCGATCGGCGGAACACCGGAGTTCTGCGCGGCATTCGGATCGCAGTTCGAGTTGCACCACCTATGATCGTTTGCGCCTTCTTTCGATGAACACCCCCAACCGCGAGCCTTCGAGATGCTGAACAGCCTGGTCCCTTTCCTCCTGCACTGGGCCATCACCGCCTTCTCACTCTGGGTGGCGAGCCACATCTTCCGCGGCATCCGCTTCGACAGCACGTCGGCGCTGATCGTGGCTGCGCTGCTGCTCGGCTTTGCCAACGCGATCGTGAAGCCTCTGCTCATCGTGCTCACGCTGCCGCTGACACTGCTCACCTTCGGCCTCTTCCTGCTGGTGATCAACGCGCTGATGATCCTGCTGGTGGCCGCGCTGGTGAAGGGCTTCAAGGTGTCCGGCTTCTGGACCGCCCTGCTTGCCAGCATCTTCGTCTCACTCCTGAGCATTGCCTTCGGCGCGCTCTTCGGCGGCGGCGATCCCGCGACGACGATCCAGATGCCCCAGGGCGGGAACTGGCTGTAGCCGGCCGGCCTAGACCGGCGCCAGCATCGTGCCGCGGCAGTTCGGTGAGCCGCAGCGGCAGGGATAGTCCGAGGCCGGCGAGCCGTCGTCGGCCGTCAGGCAGTAGTCGATGAACAGCTCGTCGCCTGCGTCGACCGCCACGAGCGTCTGGAACTTCAGTTCCAGGCGGCCTGCGTCGTCGTACTCCTCCACCGCCTCGCAGTTCGGATCGCAGGCGTGGTTCAGATGGCGGGTGCCGTTGCCGCCCTTCGCGCCGTCGATCGTCTCGTCGTTGGACAGGGTGAAGAGATAGGTGAGCTGGTCGTTCCAGTCCCGCGCGGCGATCTCCGTCGGCGTGTAGCGCCGGCCTTCGTACAGACCGAGAAAGCTGAGCGCCGGCAACGACCGCGTCGCGAAGGCGCCGAGACCGTGGACGCCGCTCGGGCCCACCCGGACACTGGGTGTGGATGAACCGGGGCTGCGTTGTTTTGCCATTTCGTGCTTGCGTATTTTCGTTGTCGCGACAGAGAGGAACTTTGGTTCGGAGTGTGAGTTTTTGCCAACCGCGTTCCGCAACGCGGTGGCAACATCGAAAAGCTCATCGGAAAAAAAGAAGGCCACGCAACGCCATGTCCACCAAAGCCACCACATTGCAAAGGATCGAGCGCGCGCTCGCCGAGATCGATCTGGTCCTGGGCACGGTCAAGCGCGACCGGGCCGAGGTTCCGTTCTACGGACCGACGATGCTCGCCAGCATGACGAACCAGGACCAGGAGATGGCATTGTCGGCGGAGCAGGCGCGCTATGCCGAGAATCCGGAAGAATCGGCGGTGCACTTCTGCCTCACTTCGGCCATCGCCCTGCTCGAGGTCAGCCAGGTGCTGTTGAACCAGTCGGCCGATCCGTCGCCGCAGGACCGTGAACGCCAGTGGAAGACACTGGTCGCCTACACCAAGACGGCGGGGCGCTCGGCCTACAGGGCCGCTTCCATCCTGACCGACCAAAAGACCTACTGACGCGCCCGCCGCCTGTCGGACGCCGTCCGCGCTCACTCAGGCTTCTTTCCGACCTCGCGCATTGCTGTTCCGGCACAGGCTGCGCTTTTGGTCGCCTGAAGGAGTTCAGCCATGACAGCCGCAAAGCCCGCCCACGATCCGCTGGAAGAAGCAAAGAAGTCGCCCGAGTTCAGGGCGGCACTGAAGAAAGACGACGAGCGCGAGGCCCGCGCCGACTTCAACCCGGACCGCGATATGTGGCAGCGCACCGGCGCAGGCCCTGACGTGGCGAAGACCGATCCGCAGGAGTCGCAGAAGCGCGAAGAGAAGCGCGCCCGGCGCGAGGTCGGCTACTGACCCGCACGCGCCATGTCTTCATCATTTCCCCCATCCTCCGCGTTGTCCCAGGTCGCCCAGGTCGTGGTGCTGACGGGCGCGTCCAGCGGCATCGGGCGCGCGGCCGCGCTGGCCTTTGCGCAAGCCGGCGCGGTCGTGGTGCTGGCGGCGCGCAACCGCGACACACTGGAAGCGGTCGCTGCCGAATGCATCGAAGCCGGGGCCGAGACGCTGGTGGTGCCCACCGACGTGACCGATGCCGATGCGATGCGTGCGCTCGCCGATGCCGCGATCGAACGCTTCGGCGCGATCGACGTGTGGATCAACATCGTGGGCATCGGCGCGGTCGGGCTGTTCGACGAAACGCCGATGGCGTCGCACCGGCGCGTGGTCGAGTCGAACCTGATCGGCCACATGAACGGCGCCCACGCCGTGGTGCCGCACTTCCGCCGGCGCGCTCGCGGCATCCTCATCAACATGATCTCGCTCGGCGGCTGGATTGCATCGCCCTACGCGGCCGCCTACACGGCCAGCAAGTTTGGCGTTCGCGGATTTTCCGAATCGCTGCGGGCGGAGCTTTCGACGCTGCCCAACGTGCACGTGTGCGACGTCTACCCGACCTTCGTCGACACGCCCGGCATCACGCACGGCGCCAACTACACCGGCCGCAACATCAAGCCGCCGCCGCCGATGCTCGACCCGCGCCGGGTGGCCGCGGCACTGGTGTCGCTCAGCCGGAGGCCGAGGGCATCGGTCTATATCGGAAGCCCGGCGCTGCCCGGAATCCTGGCGCATGCGGTGGCGCCGAACCTGGTGGCGCGAACGATGATGTGGCTGACCGAGCGTTCGCTGGCGCGCGCCGACCCGGCACCTCAGACCGACGGCAATCTGTTCGAGCCGTCGCGCGGCAATGCCGTCGACGGGGGGTTCCGCGCACCGGCGCATGCTGCCGCGGCCGCCGCGGCAGGCGCGGCAGCGGTGGTGCTGGGCACGGTCGCATTCGCGGCGTGGTGGGTCGCGCGCGGGCGACGGCGCTATTGAGCAGCGTCCAGGCCTGCCCTGTCAGGCCCGGACGCGCCGCGCGGCGAAGTCCACGTACCAGTCCAGGCTGGCCGGATTGGCCATTGCCTCGCGGTTGACCACCTTGTCGATCGGCTGGCCGAGCAGCAGCTTCTTGATCGGCAGCTCCTGCTTCTTGCCGGAGAGCGTGCGCGGCACTTCCGGCACCTCGAAGATGTCGTTGGGCACGAAGCGCGGCGACAGCTGCGTCTTGATGGCGTTGTCGATCCTGCGGCGCATCGCCTCGTCGAGCGCCACGCCCGGCCGCAGCACGACGAACAGCGGCATGTAGCTTTCGCGGCCGAGGTACTCGAGGTCGACCACCATCGAGTCGAGCACTTCGGCCAGCCCTTCGACCGCGCTGTAGATCTCGCTGGTGCCCATGCGCAGGCCCTGCCGGTTGATGGTGGCGTCGCTGCGGCCGTAGATGATGCAGCCGCCGTCGTCGCCGATCTTGATCCAGTCGCCATGGCGCCAGACACCCGGGTACGTATCGAAGTAGCTCGAAAGGTAGCGTGCATCGCCCTCGTCGCCCCAGAAGTAGAGCGGCATCGAAGGTATCGGCTGGGTGCAGACCAGTTCGCCGACCTCGCCGATCACCGGCCGGCCGTCCTCGCTCCAGGCCTCGACTGCGGCGCCGAGAAAGCGGCATTGCATCTGGCCGGGCACCTCGGGCAGCTCGCGGTTGCCGCCGACGAAGCCGCCGCAGAAGTCGGTGCCGCCCGAAATGTTGTACCACCACACGCCGAGCGCGCCGGCCGCGAGCAACTGCGCGGTGCCCCAGCGCTGCACTTCCTCGGGCAGGGGCGAGCCGGTGCTGCCGAGGGCGCGCACGCGGGAGAGATCGCCGCAGGTCCGGGCGTCGAGGCCGCCCTTCATGCAGCTGGTGAAGAAGGCCGCGCCGGCGCCGAAGAAGGTGACCTGGTGCCGCGCGACGAAGCGCCAGAGCACGCCCCAGTCGGGCCGCTCCTTGCTGCCGGCCGGATTGCCGTCGTAGATGCAGGCGGTGGCACCGAAGGCGAGGCCCGAGAGCTGCGAGTTCCACATCACCCAGCCGGTGGAGCTGTACCAGTGGTAGCGCTCGCCGAAGTTGTTGGCGCTGTAGCTCGGACCCAGGTCGTGATGCAGCCCGCAGGCGTACATGTTGAGCAGGATGCCGCCCTGGCCGTGCACGATCGGCTTGGGCAGGCCGGTGGTGCCGCTCGAATAGACGATCCAGATCGGATGGTCGAAGGGCAGCCATTCGGGTTCGAAGGACGCGGTGTCGGCATCGTCGCGCGCCACGGCTGCGCGCCATTCGATGTCTGCGGCGACGGCATTCGCGGCGTAGGGCGTTTCGAGCAGCACCAGCTTCTGCACCGACGGCAGCGCGGCGCGCAGTTCGGTCACCACCGCGCTGCGGTCCAGCGGCTTGCCGCCGTAGTGCACGCCGTCGACGGCGATCAGCACCTTGGGCTCGATCTGGCGGAGCCGATCGACCACCGCGGCGGTGCCCATGTCGGGCGCGCAAACGCTCCACACCGCCCCGATGCTGGAGCAGGCGAGAAAGGCGACCATCGTCTCGGGCACGTTCGGCAGGTAGGCCGCGACACGGTCGCCGCGCACAACGCCCAGCCCGCGCAGCGTGAGCGCGAAAGCGGCGATCTGCCGGCGCAGTTCGGGCCACGACATCTCGCGCACCTCGCCCCGCTCGTTCTCGCTCACGATGGCCGTCATGCCGGCCGCATGCGCCGCCTCGGCATGCCGCAGCACTTCGCGCGTGTAGTTGACCTGGGCGCCCGGAAACCAGCGCGTGCCGGGCATGCGCGCGTCGGTGCGCACCGTGCTGGCCGGCGTGGGCGACTGCATTTCGAAGTAGTCCCAGATGCTCTGCCAGAAGGCGTCGAGATCGGTCACGGACCAGCGCCACAGCGCGTCGTACGAATCGAAGACCAGGCCGCGATGGTCGCGCAGCCAGTCTTGATAGAGGCGGATACGGGGAACGAAGGGAGCGGAGGTTTGATTCACCCGTGAGAGCCTAACGCGGCCATGCCCACCTCTTCAATGCGGGAAAGCACAAGGTTGCAGCGTCGTCCTCAACGCGGCGGACTGCCGGGCGCCCGGCCCGTGCTGCCGCGATAGACGATTTCCGCCGGGAAGGTCTGGAAGGCTTCGAAGGGCTTCCCCGCCAGCCGGGCCACGAGCTGGGCCGCGGCAGCGTCGCCGATCTCGACGATCGGCGTGTGGATGCTGGTGAGCCCCGGCGTCTGCGTGGCACCGAGGTCGGTGTTGTCGACGCCGGTGATCGAGATGTCCTCGGGCACGCGCACGCCGCGCTGACGGCACGCAACCATGCCGCCGACTGCGAACACGTCGTTGGTCGAGACCACGGCGGTGGGGGGCTCGGGCAGGTCCAGCAGCTGGTACATCGCCTCCTCGGCCGACTTGAGCGAAATGGGTGCGTACTGGACGCAGCGTTCGTCGAGCGCAAGCCCGCCGTCCAAGAGCGCCGCACGGACGCCGGCGCCGCGCGCGCGCGCCCGGTCGTTGCCCTCGACCGTTGCGCTCAGGAGCCCGAAGCGGCGGTGCCCCTGGGCGATGAGATGACACGTCATCTCATAGGTTGCGGCCTGGTTGTCGAAGCCGATGCTGGGGTGCCGCTGCATGGGATCGACGCCCCAGGTCAGCACATAGGGCCGGTTGTGGTCGCCGAGCAGCGAGAACAGCCCGGCCGCATGGTCGAGCCCGACGAACACCAGCGCGTCGACGCCATGCTGGATCAGCTGCTCGGTGATGCGCACCTCGGCGTCGAGCTGGTAGTGGTGCTCGGCCAGCACCAGCGCGTAGCCGTGCGCGTCAAGGCGCTGCTGCAGGGCGCTCGTGGTGCGGGCGTAGAGCGCGTAGTCGAACGATGGCACCACCGCGCCGATCATCTTGCTGCGATGGCTGCGCAGGCTGCGCGCCGCACCGTGCGGCACGTAGCGCAGCTTGGCCATTGCGTCATGCACGCGCTGCCGCGTTTCGGGGTCGACCTGGGTCGAGCCGTTGATCGTGCGCGAGACCGTCGCGGTCGAAACGCCCGCCAGCCGGGCGACGTCGCGTGCACCGGAGCGCAGCGGCGAATCGCCGCCGCCGGCGTCTGTTGAAGACAGTCCTGGTTTCAAGATGACCGGATCTTACGCCGCGAACCAGCTTATGGAATCGGTTGCATGACCTGTGTGCGACGTCTAGGGTAAATACCGTGACGGCACGGGTAGCGCCTTCAAAATCGTGCGCGCAGAATGCGTCATGTAAACGAATACATGGAGACGCCAGATGGATTCAATTCACGACAGCGCTGAACAACCCGGACGCCGGCGCGCGATCAAGCAGGCTGCATCGCTCGGCGTGCTCGCCGTTGCCGGCCCGCACTGGTTGACGGCGCAGGCGCAAACCGATGACCTGGCGCCCTACCGCACAGCCAACATCAACTGGCGGCAGGTCGAAGGCGAATCCATTTCGGTGGCGGTGATCCCGGCCAGCTACTTCGACAACCTCGGCACGCTGCTGCCGCAGTTCGAGGCGCTCACCGGCATCAAGGTGCGCATGGAGAAGGTGCCGCCGGGGCAGATCCGCCAGAAGGCCACCCTCGACCTGTCGTCGAAGACCGGCACCTACGCCACCCACGCCGCGGACCCGATGTACTACCCGCTGTACGTCGCAAACAAGTGGGTCGATCCGCTCGACAAGTATTTGAACGACGCGAGCCTCACCGATCCGGCCTGGTTCAGGTACGACGACATCCTGAAGGCCTGGCGCGATGCGGATTCGATCGACGGCAAGCCCTACGGCATTCCCTATGACGGCGAAGTGACGGTGCAGGTCTACCGCAAGGACCTGTACGACGCCAAGGGCCTCAAGCCCGCCGACACCTACGACGAGCTGCTGGCCAATGCCAAGGCGCTCAACGATCCGGCCAACCGGGTCTACGGCCTCGCGCTGCGCGGCTTTTCGGGCGCCGGGCAGAACATGTACATCTACCCGTCGCTGTTGCGGGGCTTCGGCGGCACATGGTTCTCGGGCAAGAACGTCACCGTCAATTCGCCCGAGGCGGTGAACGCGCTGCAGTGGTATGTGGATGCGCTCACGCAGTACGCGCCGCCTGCCGTGCGCAACTGGAACTGGCCGGACATCGCCGATGCGTTCTCGCAGGGCACGGTGGGCTGCTACATCGATGCGCATTCGTCCGCCGCCGTCATCACCAACCCCGAGAAGTCGAAGGTTGTCGGCAAGGTCGCCTACGCGCGCTGGCCCAAGGGGCCGAGCGGCAAGCGCGTGACCTCGATCTGGAACTGGGGCTTTCCCATCAACTCGGCGCTGAGCGAACGCGCCAAGAAGGCGACCTGGCTCTTCATCAGCTGGGCCGCCTCGGCCGAGACGCAGGCGCGCACATCGTGGAAGTTCGCCGGCCCGGCCAAGCGCTCGGGCGTCAATCGCACCTCGGTCTGGCGCTCACCCGACTTCGCCGCGGCGATGAAAGGCGCCGGCGACAACTTCATCGAAGCCGCGCTGCAATCGCTCGAGCAGGACACCGATGTCGAATGGCGTCCGCGCGTGCCGCAGTGGCCCGCCATCGGCGAGACGATGGCGACCGGCATCCAGTCGGCGCTGGTCGGGCAGAAGAAGCCCAAGGAAGCGCTGGACGAGGCGCAAAGCCGCATCCAGCAGATCCTGAAGGGCTGAGCGGCGGATGTCTCCACAGGCTCGCGCGGAGCGCCGCTTCGCCCTGTCGCTGCTGCTGCCGGCGCTGCTGGTGCTGGTGGTCACGACCACGGTGCCGCTGGTGTACCTGGCGTGGAACAGCCTGCACCGCGTGGACCTCGGCATGCCCTGGCTGTCGGGCTTTGCCGGGCTGGACAACTACACCAAGATGGGCAGCGACCCGCGCTTCTGGAATTCGCTCTGGCTCACGGTGATCTACACCGGCAGCACGGTGGTGCTGCAGGTGCTGATCGGCCTCTCGCTGGCCTTGCTGGTGCTGCAGATCCCCAAGGGCCAGGGCGTGCTGCGCATCGCGGCCATCCTGCCGATCGTGCTGGCGCCGGTGGTGGTGGGCCTGTTCTGGCGCACGCTGGTGCTGGCGCCCGATTTCGGGCTGGTCGACCTGGTCACGCGCTCGCTCGGCCTGGGCAGCCACAACTGGCTCGGCGATCCGCAGCTCGCGCTGATCTCGGTGATCGCCATCCACACCTGGCAATGGACGCCGTTCGCCTTCTTGGTGCTGCTGGCGACGCTCTCGACGCTGCCGCCGGACGTGTACGAGGCCGCGCGGCTCGACCGCGCCAGTGCACGACAGCGCTTCTTCTACATCACGCTGCCGCTCATCCGGCCGGCGGTGGTGATGGTGGTCATCATGCGCATGATGACGGCGCTGTCGGCCTTCGCGGCGATCTTCGCGGCCACCGGCGGCGGCCCCGGCTCGGCGACCGAGATACTGAATCTCTACGCCTACCGCACCGCCTTCACCGAACTCAACATCGGCTACGGCTCCTCGCTCGCGATGGTGCTGCTGGGCATCACGCTGGCGGTGTCGTACCTGATGTTCCGCCTGCGGAGGGCGCGATGAGCCACACCGCCCTGCGCCGCCTGCTCGTGTGGCTGGTCACCGCGCTGATCCTCGCGCTGTGGGCGTTCCCGGTGCTGTGGGCACTGCTCACCTCGTTCAAGTCGGAGCGCGACGTGCTCGCCTATCCGCCGGCGTGGTGGTTCACGCCCACGCTGGCGAACTACCGCGAGGTGATCTTCGGCAGCTCGTCCATCGTGCCCAACCTGTGGTCGAGCATCGTGGTGTCGACGTCGGCGACGGTGCTCACCATGCTGTTCGCGGTGCCTGCCGCGTATGCGCTCGCGCGCCTCAACTACCCGGCGCGGCGCGCTTCGGGCTTCTACGTGCTGGTGACGCAGATGCTGCCGCCGGTGGGGCTCATCATTCCCTACTACCTGGTGCTGCAGAAGATCGGCGGGCTCGACACCTACGGCGGCCTGACGGCCATCTACCTCACGTTCTCGCTGCCGTTCGCGATCTGGCTCATGGTGTCCTACTTCGAGGACATCCCGTTCGAGATGGAAGAGGCCGCCCTGCTCGACCGCGCCGGCCGCTGGCGCACGGTCTGGTACGTGATCTTGCCGCAGGTGCGCGGCGGCATCGCGGTGACCACCATCTTCGTCTTCCTCAATGCGTGGAACGAGTTCCTGTTCGCGGTCGTCCTGGGCGGCAACACCGTGCGCCCGGTCACGGTGGCGATGTTCAATTTCATCTCGGTCGAGCAGACGCAGTGGGCCCGCCTCGCTGCCGGCGCGATGCTCGCGATGGCGCCCGTGCTCATCATCGGCCTCGCGGCCCAGCGGCACATAGTCAAGGGACTCACCGTCGGTGCGGTCAAAGGGGGAGGAAGACGATGAGCGATGTCGGCCGGGTGCGCCTCGAGGGCGTGGTCAAGAAACACGGCAGCTTCACCGCCCTGCACGGGCTGGACCTGGACATCCGTCCGGGCGAGTTCTTCGCGCTGCTCGGCCCCTCGGGTTCGGGCAAGACGACCACGCTGCGCATCCTGGCCGGCCTGGAGTCGGTGAACGCGGGGCGCGTGCTGCTGGACGAGATCGACGTCACGCACAAGGAGCCGGGCGAGCGCGACGTGGCGATGGTGTTTCAGAGCTATGCGCTCTATCCGCACATGACGGTGGGCGAGAACATCGCCTTCCCGCTCAAGATGATCGGCACGCCCGCCGCGGCGACAGCCACCGCCGTGCGGGACGCGGCCGCGCGGGTCGACATCGGCCACCTGCTCGAGCGCCGGCCGGGCCAGCTCTCGGGCGGCCAGCAGCAGCGCTGCGCACTGGCGCGCGCCATCGTGCGCGAGCCTCGGCTCTTTCTGCTGGACGAACCGCTGTCCAACCTCGACGCCAAGCTGCGCATCGAAACCCGCGCCGAGCTGCGCCGGCTGCAGCGCTCGCTGGGGGTGACCACCGTCTACGTCACCCACGACCAGGAAGAGGCGATGACCATGGCCGACCGGATGGCGCTCTTCATCGAAGGACGGGTGGTGCAGGTCGGCACGCCGAAGGACATCTTTTCGCAGCCCGCATCGGTCGCGGTGGCGGGCTTCATCGGCACGCCGCCGATGAACCTGCTGCCGGGACGGCTCGCGGGCGACCGCGTCGACGTCGCAGGCGCCAGCATGCCGGTGAACGCATCGGCCGCGAAGGACGGCGAAGTCGTGCTGGGCGTGCGCCCGGGCGACCTGCGCATCGGCGGCGGCGGCATGGCGGCGACGGTGGAGTTCGTCGAAGACTTCGGCGACAGCGCCATCGCCAACCTGCAGGTCGCCGGGCAGCGCTTGAAGGCGCGGGTCGCCACGGATGCCGGACTGGCCGACGGCCAGTCGGTGCGGCTGTCGTTCGACCCGCGCGCGGCGCATCTTTTCGACCGCGAGAGTGGACTGAGGCTCTAGGAGATCAAAGTGAAGCAGACCAAACCGAACATCGTGCTGATACTGAACGACGACATGGGTTATTCGGACATCGGCTGCTACGGCGGCGAGATCGACACGCCCAACCTCGACTGGCTGGCGCGGCACGGCCTGCGCTTCTCGCAGTTCTACAACACGGCGCGCTGCAGCCCGTCGCGCGCGTCGCTGCTGACTGGCCTGCATCCACACCAGACCGGCATCGGCGTGCTCACCTACGACTTCGGGCCGGAAGGCTACGCCGGCAACCTCAACCGCAACTGCGTGACCATCGCCGAGGCGCTGAAGGCGAACGCCTACCGCACCTACATGAGCGGCAAGTGGCACATCGCCGGGAGCCTGGTGAAGCCGACCGACACCTGGCCGCTGTCGCGCGGCTTCGACCGCTTCTTCGGCACCATCATCGGCGCCGGCAGCTTCTACGACCCGAACACGCTGACGCGCGGCAACGACAACATCGAGCACGAAGCGAAGGACGACGCCTCCTTCTTCTACACCGACGCGATCAGCGACCAGGCGGTGCGCTACATCCAGGACCACGCGCGCGACCATGCCGGCGAGCCCTTCTTCGAATATGTCGCCTACACCGCGCCGCACTGGCCGCTGCATGCGCACGAAGAGGACATCGCCAAGTACAAGGGCCGCTTCGACGCTGGCTGGGACCGGCTGCGCGAAGAGCGCCTGCAGCGGCTGATCGACTCCGGCCTGTTGAAGAAGATCTGGGCGCTGACCGAGCGCGACCCGACGCAGTCCGCCTGGTCGGAAGCCGGGCACAAGCAATGGCTGCTTCGCTGCATGGAGGTGTATGCGGCGCAGATCGACCGCATGGACCAGGGCATCGGCCGCATCGTCACTGCGCTCGAGGAAACCGGCCAGCGCGAGAACACGCTGATCGTGTTCCTGTCGGACAACGGCGCCTGCGCCGAGGACATTCCGGAAGGCGTGACGGTGGACGAGCTGGTCCACAAGCTCATGATCGCCAAGTCGCACACCCGCAGTGGCGAACCGGTGCAGTTCGGCAACAACCCGGACGTCATGCCCGGCCCGGAGAACACCTACCAGAGCTACGGCCCGGCCTGGGCCAACCTCTCGAACACGCCGTTCAGGCTCTACAAGCACTGGACGCACGAGGGCGGCATTGCCACGCCGCTGATCTTCCACTGGCCCGAAGGCATCGGGAACACCGGCGCGGTGCGGCACACGCCGGGCTACCTGCCGGACATCATGGCGACCATCCTCGACATCACCGGCACGGCCTACCCGTCCGAGCGCGACGGCCAGCCCGTGCCGCCGCTCGAAGGCCACAGCCTCAAGCCGGTGTTCGCGAAAGACGACGAGGAGCGTCCGCCGATGTTCTGGGAGCACGAGGGCAATGCGGCCGTGCGCATGGGCCGCTGGAAGCTGGTCAAGCGCTATCCCGCACCCTGGGAGCTCTACGACATGGAGCAGGACCGCACCGAGCTCGACGACCTTGCCGCGCGGCAGCCCGAGCGCGTGCGCGACATGGCGGCGCGCTACGACGCGTGGGCCGCGCGCTGCGGCGTGATCCCGCGCGAGAAAATCCTGCAGCTCATGCGCGAGCAGCAGTCGCCGCCCGCGTTCTGGGAAAAGGAGGAGGGCTGACCCGATGAACCCCGACGGCAAGCCCTGCTGCATGCCGGCGCGCGCAGCCGGCTGTGCGCCCGGCACTGCGGCCGTGATGCCCCGCTGCTGCGGCAGGCACGAGGTCTTGCGGGACATTCCCGGCGGCAGCTTCACCATGGGCACCGACAGCGACATCGGTTTCGCCGCCGATGGCGAAGGCCCGAGCCGCCGCGTGGCCGTCGGCGGCTTCCGCATCGCGCCGACGCCGGTGACCAACCGCCAGTTTTCCGACTTCGTGCGCGACACCCGCTACGTGAGCGAGGCCGAACGCGTCGGATCGTCCTTCGTGTTCTTCCTGCAGCTCCCCGAAACGGCGCGCAGCGACGCGCGCCGCACGCCGGCAGGCCTGCCCTGGTGGGTGGTGACCGAGGGCGCCTGCTGGCAGCGGCCGGAGGGGCCCGGCTCGCACATTCACGCGCGGCCCGACCATCCTGTGGTGCACGTGTCGTGGAACGACACGCAGGCCTTCTGCGCCTGGTCCGGCCATCGGCTGCCAAGCGAGGCCGAGTGGGAGTTCGCCGCGCGCGGTGGAATCGAAGGCGCGCGCTATCCGTGGGGCGACGAACTGGAGCCCGGCGGCCAGCGCATGTGCAACATCTGGCGCGGCGCGTTTCCCGACGCGCCGGCCGCCGGGTGGCAGCCCGGCCCGGTGGCGGTCGCATCCTTCCCGGCCAACGGCCACGGCCTCTTCGACCTGTCGGGCAACGTGTGGGAATGGTGTGCGGACTGGTTCAGCCCCGATCCGCTGTTTGCGCAGCCGACCGATCGCCGCTCGATGCGGGGCGGCTCGTTCCTGTGCCACGACTCCTACTGCAACCGCTACCGGGTGGCGGCGCGCGGCTCGAACACACCGTCGAGTTCATCCAGCAACTGCGGCTTCCGGATCGCGGCCTCTTCAACCCTGCCGTCGGACCAGGGTAAGGCATGCTGTCGAGGCATTTAGCCGATTGCCGGAGGCGCGGCGCCGCCGCAGAATCGGACTGCAAACCAAAAGGAGACCCGATGAACTATCGAAGCTATGTTGTGGCGCTGGTCTGCATGGCGGTCGCCGCGCTCGCCGGATGCGAGCCGACGCCGAAGCCGCCGAAGGCCACCACCCTCTCTCAACCGGCCCTGGGGATCTAGCCGGCGTCCATCACGATGCTGCCCTGCTGGACGAAGCGGTCGTAGTCCATGCGCGGGATCGCGGTGGTTGTCGACTGGCCTTCTTCCGCCCAGGTCAGCACCGCGCTGTCGTCGGCCAGTTCGACATGGCACCGGCCCTCGGGCACGACGAGCAGTGGGCCATCGCCCGCGCGGTACTCGACCAAGCCGCGAATCTGCGCGTTGGGCTCGGTCGGCGCGGCTTGAGCCGTCATTTGCCGAGGTGGTCGCGCACGTCCTGCGCCGACACGCCCACCGCTGCGACGGCGATGCGAAGCTCCGCCTCGGTCACGCCCAGGGCTTCGGCCCAGCGGTCGACCTCTTGCAAGGCGGTGACATTGATGCAGGCCTCGTCCTCGAACCGCGGATGCATCGCGGTGGCAGAGTCGGCGGAACGGACGAACGTACGGTCGGATGTGATCATGAACGGCTCGTTTTCGAATGTGTAGGAGGAGAAGGGCTGGGAAGGGCCTGCCTGCGGCTCGGTAGGTGTCTAGAGCCGCAGCGTCCACTGCCGCAGGCCGACTCAGCGTAGGAAACGATGCTTCATCTCACCCGGAAAATGCCGACGGCGAGCCGGCCACCAGCGCCCGGACCTTCGCCGCCAGCGCATCGATGGTGAATGGCTTGGTCAGCAGCTGCATGCCGGCATGGAGCTGGCCCTCGCCGACGACGGCGCTCTCGGCATAGCCGGTGATGAACAGCACCTTGAGCCCAGGGCGCAGCACCCGGCCCGCATCCGCCACCTGGCGGCCGTTCAGCCCGCCGGGCAGGCCGACGTCGGTGATCAGCAGGTCCAGGTGCATCGGCGACTGCAGCACCGCCAGGCCCGACGGGCCGTCGTCCGCCTCGATCACCTTGTAGCCGAGCTCGCCGAGTGCTTCGGCCAGCAGCATGCGCAGCGCGGGCTCGTCGTCGATGACCAGCGCCGTCTCGCCGTGGCCGCCGTCGGGCAGCAGCATCGCGCCCGGCGCGCGGTCGTTCGGCGCCGCATGCGCCGGCCCGTCGTGGCGCGGCAGGTACAGCGAGACCACCGTGCCGCGCTGCAGCTGCGATTCGATCTGCACCTGCCCGCCGGACTGGCGCGCGAAGCCGTAGACCATCGACAGCCCGAGGCCGGTGCCCTGTCCGGTGGGTTTGGTGGTGAAGAAGGGATCGAAGGCGCGGCGCAGCACCTCGTCGGACATGCCGGCACCGGTGTCGGCCACCGACAGGCAGAGGTACTCGCCGGCCGCAACTCCGAGCCCCAGCGCCGCGCCGGCCGCCAGCGAGCAGTTGGCCGTGGCGACGGTCAGGCGGCCGCCGTCGGGCATGGCGTCGCGCGCGTTGATGCACAGGTTGAGCAGCGCGTTCTCGAGCTGATTGGCATCGGCCACCGCGGTCCACGGCTGCGATTCGGCGCGGATGTCGAGCGCGATCGCGGGGCCCATGGTGCGGCGGATCAGCTCGGCCATGCCGGCCACGAGAAGGTTGATGTCGGTCGGCGCGGGCATGAGCGTCTGGCGGCGCGAGAAAGCGAGCATGCGATGCGTGAGCGTTGCCGCGCGCCTTGCCGCCGCCTGCGCAATGTCGACATAGCGCTCGAGGTTGGCCGTCTGGCCTTTCTGGATGCGCCGGCCCAGCAGCTCCAGCCCGCCGGTGATGCTGGCCAGCAGGTTGTTGAAGTCGTGCGCCAGGCCGCCGGTGAGCTGGCCCACCGCTTCCATCTTCTGGCTCTGCCGCAACAGGAGTTCGGCGGTGTGCAGCGCGTCGGCCTGCTCGCGCTCGGCGGTGCAGTCGCGGCCGACGGCGTTGATCAGCCCGTCGCCTGGCACCGCTGTCCAGGCGATCCAGCGGTAGCTGCCGTCCTTGTGGCGGCAGCGGTTGTCGAAGCGGCCGCGGGCGGTGCCCTGCTCCAGTTCGCCGGCCACCTTCTTCGACGCCGCGAGGTCGGCGGCATGAACCAGCGTCAGCATGCGCTGGCCGACCAGCTCGTCTTCGCTCCAGCCCAGCACCTCGCTGCAAGCGGGATTGGCGGCGGTGATGATGCCGTCGAAGCGCGAGAGCAGCATCATGTCGCTGGAAAGTTGCCAGAGCCGGTTGCGGTTGACCGTGCGCTCGGTGATCTGCTTTTCGAGCGCGGCCACGAAGACGCGCAGCTTGTGCTCCGCGACGAACTTGCCGGTGGTCTCGACCACCGTGTCGATCATTCCGCGGATCGCGCCCGAATGGTCGCGCACCGGGCTGTAGCAGAAGGTGAAGTAGGCCTGTTCCAGGTAGCCGTGCCGGTCGATCTGGAGCGGAAAGTCTTCGATGAAGGTCGCCTCGCCGGCCATGGCGCGCGCCACGATCGGCTCCAGGTCGTCCCACACCTCGGCCCAGATCTCGCGCAGCCGGGCGCCGAGCGTCGCCGGCTTGTCGCCGAGGATGGTGCAGAAGGCATCGTTGTGGATCGCGATGAGTTCCGCGCCCCAGAACAGGCACTTGGGAAAGCTGGAGTCGAGCACCAGGCTCACCACCGTACGCAGCTCGCTCGACCAGCTCGCTATCGGGCCGAGCGGCGTGGAACCCCAGTCGTGCTGCCGAACCTTGGCGCCCATGGTGCCGCCGTCGATCGGAAAAAAGGGATGGGATGTGGTGGTCGACATGCGGGGGACGCAAGAGGGGTGGCGATTATCGGTGCGATGGCGCGCGTTGGCACCCCCGGCGCGGCCGACTAACGCGCCACCCCTGCATCCCGCCGACGGCCAGCTCCCACACCGATGGGCGACTGTCGCGCACAGGCCGCCGCCGCTGCGCAGTCCTACGGTTCACCGAGAACTGGCCCAAGCCTGTTCTTTTTGTCAGTGACCATTCAAATGAAAGGGACCGTCACACATGAAGATGCACAACCAGAACCGAATCGTTCTCGGCACCTTGCTCGCCGGGCTGCTGGCCGCGGGCGGAATCGCCAACGCGCAAACCGCCGCACCGGCCATCGGGACGGGCGCCGGCGTTCGCGCCGATGTCGACACATCCGGCAACGTCAAGGCCGCACCGAGGCAAGGCGCGGCGGGTGCCGGCGCGGGGGTGCGCGGCGATGCAGCTGCCGACACCCGGGCCGGTGCAGGCGCCGGTACGGGCACTTCGCCGACCGGCGCGGCACGCAATGCGGCCGGTGGCGTCGGCAACACGGTTGGCGGCGCGGTGGGCGGCGCGGCGAATTCGGTCGGCGGCGCAACCAATGCGGTCGGCGGCACCCTGGGCGGTGTAACCGGTGGCGCCGGCTCGGCTGGCGGCGCAAGGGTCGACGGCCAGGCCCAAGGGTCGGGCGGCGCCGGCGTCAAGAAGTAAGTTGCATCCTGACCAAAGGCCCGCGGCGCACAAGCGCCGCGGGCCTTTTTGTGTGCGTCAAGTCGACCTGATACCCTGCGGCGCGACCAACGGAGACAGGATCCATGAAACAGGCATCGAGATGGGTGGCAGCGCTGCTTGGGCTGATGTTCTTCAGTTGCGCATTTGCGTTTCAGCTGGCGCCAATGGGATCGGCGTTCGAAGCCCGGTTGACGAACGAGACAAACAGCAGCTTGGCCAGCGCCGCCGGAAAACTGGGCGTCCTGCTCAAGAGCCCGGTGCATGAAGAGATCACGCAACTGGCATTTGATTGCCCGGCAGACCAGGTCGACCTTGCCGGCGACACGTCTTGCAGCGGCGCTGACATGCCATTTGCCAACGCATTTGTGATCTACGGGGTTCGCTGGAACGATCTGCCTCCCTTTCGTCTGGCGCCCAGTGAAGGCAATTGCACGTACCTCGGTAAATCGTGCAATGTCAGCCAGACAGTCCGATTCTCAACACAGCCTCTATGCTGGTACTGCCTCTTCAAGGACGCGGAGAAGAAAGCGCAGACCAAGCAGATCACCGGTTGCACGAAAGGCAGGAACACAGTTCGAGGCAACGTGATGACTCGCTCGCATTTTGGTGACCTGCAATTCCTCCACGGCATGGCCAATGAAGAGGGAGCCGAGCCGCAGGTAACGCGCGCGAAGGTCCTTGGTTGGCTCGAATTTGCATGGAAGGTCGCATCCGAAGAAGTGAAGCCCCAGCAGTTCCTGCATGACATCGACAACCCGGTGATAAATGAGCACTTCGGGTGCACCGAATGGCGCATGTCGGACCTGTACATCCTCGGGCGGCAGGACGCTAAGAGCGGGCTGCTACCCCGGCTTGCGGACATTGCATTTGGTTCCGTCCTGCATACGGTCCAAGACTCGTTCGCCGCAGCACATACCTCGCGCGAGGCGCGGTCAGCCGCTGAAATGTGCGGGAGCACGGGCATGGAGAGGCCGCCGAGAATACTTGAGTTCCACACCTACAGCGCGCAGGATGGGGCATTGCACGACGGTCAGGACAGTCGCGCCGCAATGACAGTCACGAGCTCGGCCGACAGGTGGCCTTCTGCTGTCGATGCCACCCGGAGCATCGGGGTGCTGTACCGAAGGGGGAAAACATGGGACGAGGTGTCGCCTTACATGCAGTGCTTGTTCGAACTCTCACCCGAATCTCGACCATCTTCGCCGGGTGAGCAGTTCAAACGGACGGCCCGCTAGATTCGCAGACGACAGCCGCTTCCCACACCGGTGCGCGACTGTCGCGCACAGCATGTGCCGGACCGCGGCCTACCGTTGGGTGACCGTTCGAACGAAAGGGGACATACCACATGAAGCAGCACAACCCAAACCGAATCGCTTCGCGCGCATTGCTCGCCGGCCTGCTGGCCGCATGCGGGCTTGCCGGGGCGCAGACCACCGGCGCGCCCGGTATTGGCGTGGGCGTGGGTGCAGGCGTCCGCGCCAACACCAACACGACCACCGGCGTCCGCACGGAAGCCGCTGGGCAGAGGCGGCCCGCCGTACAGACGGACCCGGCCGCCGGCATGAACGTGGGCACGACGCCGCTCGGCGTATTGCCCACTGCGCCGAGCGGCGTCGGCAACACGGTGCCGGGTGGCATGGTCGGCGGGGGCACCCTGGGGACGATCGGCAACACGGTGCCGGGCGGCGTCGTCGGCGGCACGCCCAGTGGAACGGGCAACACGGTTCCCGGCGGGGTCGTGGGCAGCGGCACCGGATCGGTCGGCAGCCCGCCGGGCGCGGTCGGCGTGCAGCGGTAGGCCTGCGCCTCAGTCGCCCGGCATCTGCGGCGGGTTGAGGTGCACGGTTCTGTCGGATTTCTTGCGCATCCTGATGTTGAGCATTTCCACCCCGACCGAAAACGCCATCGCAAAGTACACATAGCCCTTGGGCACTTGGTGGCCGAAGCCCTCGGCGACCAGCACCACGCCCACCACCACCAGAAACGAAAGCGCCAGCATCTTGATGGTGGGATGGTTCGACACGAAGCGCCCGATCGGGCCTGCGAACACCATCATCAGCAGCACCGACACGACCACCGCGGCGATCATGACCCGCACGTCGTCGACCATGCCGACGGCGGTAATGATCGAGTCGAGCGAGAACACCAGGTCGATCACCATGATCTGCAGGATGACGGATGTGAAGGTGGCGCCCACCGCGCTTGCCTTGTGCTCATGCTCGCCTTCGAGCGACTGGTGAACTTCGCTGGTGCTCTTCCAGATGAGGAACAGTCCCCCGAGGATCAGTATCAGGTCGCGGCCCGAGATTTCCTGGCCGAAGACGGTGAAGAGCGGCGCCACCAGCCCGACGATCCACGCCAGCACGAGCAGCAACCCGATGCGCATGAACATGGCCATGAACAGGCCGATGCGCCGCGCGAATTCACGCCGGGCCTGCGGCAGCTTGTCGACCAGAATCGAGATGAAGATGATGTTGTCGATGCCGAGGACCAGTTCCAGCGCGGTCAACGTGGCGAATGCGATCCAGACTTGAGGGTCGGTCAAGAGTTCGAGCATCGAAAAAACCTTTCAGCGAAAACCGACGATTCTGCCCGCCTCAACCAGGAACCCGACCATGAACCTGAAAGAACTGAGCTTTGCGACGTTCAATCTCTACAACCTGAACGAGCCGGGACTTGGCGTCTACACGGACAAGGACGGCTGGAGCCAGGAGGCCTACGACCTCAAGATCGCCTGGACGGCCCGGCAGCTGACGATCCTGAAATCGGACGTGGTCGGCTTTCAGGAGCTGTGGCATGCGGCGTCGCTGGCCAGGGCGCTCGACGCCGCAGGGCTGGCCGACGAGTACGACATGCTGGTGCCGCCCGACGCGGACGGCAAAAAGATCGTCTGCGCCGCGATCGTGCGCAAGGGGCTGCTCACGGGCGAGCCCGACTGGATCAGCGAGTTTCCCGAGAACTTCGCGCTTCGCTCGAGCGGCGACGATCCGCAGACGCCGTTGATCGACGTGTCCATTGCAGGGTTTTCACGGCCGGTCGGTCATTTCACGATCAAGCCGCGCACCGACGAGCCGGAGGTGCATGTCTACGTGTGCCATTTCAAGTCGAAGGCCCCTACCAAGGTGTTCAACGAGCGCTGGTTCAAGGCCGACAAGGCGACTTACGCGAAGCACGCCCCCGGCCTCGGTGCCGCGCTGTCGACGATCCGGCGCACCGCCGAGGCGGCAGCGCTGCGCTTTCTTCTGACCGAGCAGATGAAGGACAACGACACGGCGGTGGTCGTGCTCGGCGACATCAACGACGGCCAGCACAGCAACACCGCCAACATCCTGACCGGGCAACCCAGGTACCTGGTGGGCGATTCGGTCGGCGGCGGGGACGTGGCGCTCTACACGGCGCAGACACTGCAGGAATACCGGGACACGCGCGATGTGTACTACACGCATGTCTTTCAGGACATCCGCGAGTCGCTGGACCAGATCCTCGTCAGCGAGCAGTTCTACGACAACAGCCGGAAGCGGCGCTGGCTTTTCGACGGCATGGCGGTGAACAACGACCACCTGAACTTCGACGATCACAAGGCCGACGGCACCAATGACCACGGCGTCATTCGTGCCGTTTTCAAGCACCGGCCGATCAAGGGACAGGTGTAGCCGCGCCGCCTAAAGCTTGAAGAGGCTGGTCGCCTCCAGGTCCAGCACCGGCAGGTCGCGCTGGTTGAACATGCGCCAGCGCCAGCGCACGATGCCGAGCGTCGGGCGCTTTTCCGAAAGCCTTGCCTCGATCACCTCGGCCGCGAGCCGCAGCGCATCGCCGGGGCGCACCGGGTTGGGCCACTTGAGGTACGCCAGCCCCGGGGATGCGAACGATTCGGAGCCCGCGAGCGCTGCGTCGGCCACCAGCCGCATGGCAATGGCGCCGGTGTGCCAGCCGCTGGCGATCAGGCCGCCGAAGGCCCCTTCTGCGGCCGCTTGCGCATCGGTATGAAACCACTGCGGGTCGTAGGCGTTGGCGAACTGCAGCACCTCGGCTTCGGTCACGAGGTAAGGGCCGGCCTCGATGACCTGCCCGGCGTGGAACTCGGCGAACTTCATCGAGGCGTCAGTAGGTTTCGAGGTGCAGCCGGCCTTCGCGCTTGAGGCCGGCGCCGACGGTGTCCCAGTCGAGCCCGGCATCGGCCGCCACGTCGCGCAGCGCGAGCACCACGCCCTCTTCCATGCTCTTCAGGCCGCACACGTAGAAGTGGCTCTGGCCGTCCTTCAGCAACGCGGCCAGGTCGGCCGCGCGCTCGCGCATCACGTCCTGCACATAGCGCTTGGGCTGGCCCGGGGTACGCGAGAACGCGAAGTTGATGTCGATGAAGTCTTTCGGCAGCGTCTGCAGCGGGCCGAAGTACGGCAGCTCCTGCTGGGTGCGCGCACCGAAGAACAGCATCAGCTTGCCGCCCTCGAACTTGCCGCTCTTGCGCAGCCGGCGGCGCCATTCGGTCATGGCGCGCATCGGCGCGCTGCCGGTGCCGGTGCAGATCATCACGATGTGCGTCCGGGGATGGTTCGGCATCAGGAACGATGCGCCGAACGGGCCGACCACCTGCACCTTGTCGCCCACCTTCAGGTCGCACACGTAGTTGCTGGCCACGCCGCGCATGGGCTTGCCCTGGTGGTCTTCGGTGACCCGCTTCACGGTGAGCGAGATGTTGTTGTAGCCCGGCCGCTCGCCGTTGCGCGGGCTGGCAATGGAGTACTGCCGCGCAAAGTGCGGCTTGCCGTTGGCATCGGTGCCGGGCGGGACGATGCCGATCGACTGGCCTTCGAGCACCGGGAACGGCATGCTGCCCAGGTCGAGCACGATGTGGTGCGTCTGACTGTCGAAGCCGGCTTCGGTGCAGTTGAAGTTGCCGACCACGGCGGCGGTGGTCGGGGCCTTCGGCGGAAAGAGGTTGGTGTAGGCGTGGGCGGCCGACCAGGGCGGGACGGTGGCGCCGTACCGGCCGGAGTCGAAGGCGACCTCGCCGGCTTCGGGCGCCGGCTGCGGCGGCGCGGCGGCTGCGGGTGCAATGGCGGCATCGGCCGACAGCGCGCCTTCGCCTTCGAGCTGTTCGGCCGGAAGCTCGGCGGGCAGTTCGTCCCAGGTCAGCTGCTCTTCGATCGAATAGGCACGCGCCACGGGCATGGCGCGCCAGTTGTCGATCGACCCGGTCGGGCACGGCGAAATGCAGGCCATGCAGCCGTTGCAGATGTCGGCCCGCACCACGTAGTTCCGGTCGTCGTGCGTGATCGCATTGACCGGGCA
>JANOCL010000080.1:0-3489 GCA_031412135.1 Variovorax sp.
GCGCCGACGTTCAGTCCGCCCACCTTGTCGGCCTGGTTCTCCTTGTTGGCCAGCCAGCGTGCGGCGCTGCTCGAGGCGCCGGTCTGGCTCAACGCGAAAACGCTGGCGCCGCGGGCCTCTGGCGTGGTGAAGGCATCGGCATGGATGCTCACGAACAGGTCGGCCTGCACGCGCCGCGCCTTCTGCACGCGAACGCCCAGCGGCACGAAGAAGTCGGCATCGCGCGTGAGGAAGGCGCGCATCGGATTGCCGTTGACGCTGCTCGCGTTGATGCGGTCGCGCAGCCGGTGGGCGATTTGCAGCACGATGTCTTTCTCGCGCGTGCCGCTCGGGCCGATGGCGCCTGGGTCTTCGCCGCCGTGGCCCGGGTCGAGCGCGACGATGATGATGCGGTCGGTGCGGCTGGCAGTGGCGGTTGTGGCGCCGGCAGACGCGGGCGCCTGCGGCGTCGGCGCCACCGGTGCCGTGCCCACCAGCGGCGGCAACGGTTGCGGACCGGCCAGCGCCGGCGCACGCGCGCCGCCGACAGCCGGCGGCATGGAAGGCGTTGTTCGCATCGACTGCTGCGCCATCAGTTCGCCGAGCGGATCGACCGCCTGCGGTGCGGGGCGCAGCGGCGCGGGGGCTTCGCCGGGCGCGGCACCGTTGCGCGGTGCGATGCCTGCCACCGTCGCATCGCCACGGCCCTGCGCGCGTGGCGCATCGCGCAGCCGCTCCGCAATCAGCGCTTCCATCGGGTCGATCGCCTGCTGCGGAAAAAGGTCGAGCACCAGCCGATGCTGGTAAGCCGCCACCGGCGCGAGCGAGAACACCTGCGGCACCACGGCCTGCTTCAGGTCGAACACGATGCGCACCACGCCCGGAGCGAACTGCCCGACGCGCAGGCCGTCGATGTAGGGATCGCCCGGCTTGATCTTGCCGACCAGTTCGCGCAGCGCCGGATTGAGGTCGATGCCTTCGATGTCGACCGCCAGCCGAGGCGGACTGCCGACCACCAGCTGTTGCGAATGCAGGCGGCCGTCGGACTCGATGGTGACGCGGGTGTAGTCGGACGCCGGCCAGACGCGCACCGCGACGATGGTTGCGCCGCGCGCGATTTGATGCACGCCGAGCAGGAGAGCGATGCTGCCGCCTTGCAGCAGGAGGCGCCGCTTTGGGTCTGCCGCCTTCATGCAGCTTCGGCGTCTGCGAGCAATCGGAGGCCGCGTGGCGTGTGGGCGTTCAGGGTCACGGTGCGGGTGTCATCGATCATTGCTTCGATGTTAATGGCGAGGTCCGCAGTCGGAATGCGGCCTGCCGCGTTTTCGGGCCATTCGGCCAGCTTCAGTCCGGGGCCGGCAAAAATGTCACGGAAACCGGCATCGTCCCATTCGCGCGGATCGTTGAAGCGGTAGAAGTCGAAATGGAAGATCGCCAGGCCGCCGGGCGCCTCGTGCGGCTCGACCACGGCGTAGGTCGGGCTCTTTATGCGCGAGTGGATGCCGAGCGCCCGCAGCAGATGCCGAACGAAGGTGGTCTTGCCGGCACCCAGGTCGCCCCGCAGCGCGATGAAGGCATCTGCCAGCGCAAACGAACGCGCGAGCCTGCATGCCAGCACGTCGGTGTCGGCTTCGGTGCGCCAGGTTCGCACGAGGCTGTGCGTTTCTACAATCGGCAGGTGATCGGCAACCATCAACTCGTGATCCGGATTCAGGCTTTGGCCCAGGAGTTCGGATTCTCCCAAATCGGCATCGCGGGCGTCGACCTGACGAGCGCCGAGGCCGGCCTTGCGCAGTGGCTGGCCGTCGGTTTCCACGGCGATATGCACTACATGGCCGCGCATGGCAACCGGCGCGCACGGCCGGCCGAGCTGGTGCCGGGCACGGTGTCGGTGATCACGGCGCGCATGGACTACCTGCCGCGCGCGACGCCAGGCGACTGGCAATCGGTCGAGTTCGACCGGCTGCGAAGGCCGGGCGAAGGCATCGTGTCGCTCTACGCGCGCGGCCGCGACTATCACAAGGTGATGCGCTCGCGCCTGGCCAGGCTGGCCGCACGCATCGCCGGCGAAGTGGGGGCCTTCGGCCACCGCGCCTTCACCGATTCGGCGCCTGTCCTCGAAGCCGAACTGGCGGCCCGCAGCGGGCAGGGCTGGCGCGGCAAGCACACGCTGGTGCTGGACCGCGATGCCGGCTCGATGTTCTTCCTGGGCGAAATCTATGTCGACATGGCGCTGCCGCCCACCGCGCCGGCCAGCGCGCACTGCGGCAGCTGCAGTGCCTGCATCGACATCTGCCCCACGCGCGCGATCGTCGCGCCGCACCGGCTCGACGCGCGGCGCTGCATTTCCTATCTGACGATCGAACATGCGGGGCCGATACCGCTCGAACTGCGCCCGCTGATCGGCAATCGCATCTACGGCTGCGACGACTGCCAGCTGATCTGCCCCTGGAACAAGTTTGCCCAGCGAAGCGCGCTGCCGGATTTCGATGCGCGCGACGGGTTCACCGGCCGCCACCTGGCAGAACTGTTCGCCTGGAGCGAAGAAGATTTCCTGCGCTTCACCGAAGGCAGCCCGATCCGCCGCATCGGCCACGAGCGCTGGTTGCGCAATGTTGCCGTGGCGCTGGGCAATGCGCTGCACGCGGGCGACCGAAGGGCCCGCGAGGCGCTGGTCGCTCGCCGCAGCCACCCGAGTGCGCTGGTGCGCGAACATGTCGAATGGGCGTTGGCACTGTCGCCCGCTAGCGCCGCATGACCACCGAAACCTGCGCCGTTCCTTCGTCGAGCGAACGCATGGAACTCAGCCGCAGCGACGCGTACTTCAGCACCGGGTTGTTGATCAGCCTGCCGCTGAACTGGCCGTTGAAGCGTGCGTCGGTGCAGCCGCTCAGCGTGAGGTCGATCGAGGCGTTGGCCGCCGACACGTAGTCGATGCTGGAGCCGGTCATTGTGCAGGCGGCTTCGGGCACATGGCCGTGCACCACGCCGTCGGCATCGATCTGGATCGCGCCCGAATGGATGGCGGGCTTGCCCTGCGCCCCCGAATCCTGCGCCACGTAGAACAGGAACGGCCCCTGCCACGCGCCTCGATAGTCGGTGTAGGCCTGGGCCTGTGCGGTGCCCGCGAGAACTGCAACGACAAGGGCCAACAGGTAGCGCATCGCGCGATGCTAGCGAGTCAAGGCCAGCGCAAAGGGCAGGCTCAACACGCCGAGCAGCGTCGACAGCGTCACCAGCCCCGCCACGTAGGCGCCGTTGTAGCCCATGCGCGCCGCCAGCACGTAGGCGCTCGATGCGGTGGGCACGGCCGAGAACGTCATCAGCACCGCGGCCTGTACGGGATCGAGCTTCAGGGCGACTGCAAGGCCCCAGGCGATCAGCGGCAGCACCAGGTGCCGGATCGACAGCACCGACAACGCCAGCACCTTGCCGCGGGCGAGCGTCGCGAACTGCATGCCGGCGCCGGCGGCCATCAGGCCGAGTGCGATCGATGCGGCGCCGATGCGG
>JANOCL010000081.1:0-4787 GCA_031412135.1 Variovorax sp.
CTGGGCGCCGTGGCACATGTAGCAGCGCTGCTCCAGCACCTTCTTCACATCGCCGAAAGCGACGCTCTGCACCGCCGCACCGGCCACCGGTTGGGCCGCCGGCTCGGGTTTCATCCAGACGATGGTGAGGCCCAGCACCGCAATGCCGGCCAGCGCGTAAGGGATGGGATTGCGCGCATTGCCCAGCTTGAAGCGGTGCCGCACCACGAAGAACTGCCGGATCGCCGCGCCGCCGAGCATGATGAGCAGCAGCACGATCCAGTTGTACTTGTGGCTGTAGGTAAAGCTGTAGTGGTTGCTCATCATCGCGAACAGCACCGGCAGCGTGAAGTAGGTGTTGTGCACGCTGCGCTGCTTGCCGCGCACACCGTGCACCGGGTCGACCGGCCTGCCCTCGCGCAAGGCCTGCACGTTCTTGCGCTGGCCCGGGATGATCCAGAAGAACACATTGCCGCTCATCGTCGTGGCCATCATCGCGCCGACCAGCAGGAACGCGGCCCGGCCCGCGAACCACTCGCAGGCCAGCCAGGTCGCGAACACGATGAAGACCGAGATCAGCACGCCGACGATGGTGTCGCCGTTCTTGCGGCGGCCGAAGACCTGGCAGATGCCGTCGTAGACCATCCAGAACACGACGAAGAAGGCCAGCGCGACCGCGACCGCCGCACCGGGCTGCCAATCCATCTTGGACTTGTCGATCAGGTAGGTGCTCGCGTTCCACAGGTACGACATGGTGAAGAGCGCAAAGCCGGTGAGCCAGGTCGAATAGCTCTCCCAGTACGACCAGTGCAGATGGTCCGGCACCTTCTTCGGCGCCAGCGAGTACTTCTGCATGTTGTAGAAGCCACCGCCGTGCACCGCCCATTGCTCGCCGCCGACGCCCTTGTCGAGCGATTCGGCGTCCTGCGGCTTCTCGAGGCTGTTGTCCAGCATCACGAAGTAGAAAGACGCGCCGATCCAGGCAACGGCGGTGATGACATGGACCCAGCGCAGCAGCAGGTTGGCCCAGTCGAGGTAGTAGCTTTCCATGTGCTCTCAACCTTGTTTTGGCCTGCTCACCACTGCGGGCGCTGTAAGCAGATAAGTGCCGCGAACGCAGGTCCTTGGTAGGGCCTCGCTCCGCTGCGGCGTGTGGACCGAAGTGTATACACGTTCAGCCGGACCGCGATGCCTTTTCGAGCGACTGCAGCAGTTGCGCCGCGACAGCGACGGCGATCACCTCCGGCTCCTTGCCGCCGATGCCCGGGACGCCGATCGGGCAGGTGATGCGATCCAGTTCGCCAGCAGCGAAGCCGCGTGCCTCGAGGCGGTGGCGGAAGGTCGCCCACTTCGTCTTGCTGCCGATCAGCCCGACGTACGGCAGGTCGTCCTGCGCGCGCAGGCGTTTCAGGCAGGCGATCACGATGTCCAGGTCTTCGGCATGGCTGAAGCTCATGATCAGCACCCGGGAGCCGGGCGCGAGTTGCGCCACGGCGTCCTGCACCGGCTCGGAATGCTCGCACTCGATCTGCGCCGGCAGTGCGGCCGGAAAGACGCCGTCGCGGCTGTCGATCCAGCGCACCGAGAACGGCAGGGTCGAGAGCAGCCGCGCGAGCGCCGCGCCCACGTGGCCGCCGCCGAAAAGCGCCACCGGCGAAAGGTGCGCGAGCAGTTCGGACTGCAGTGTTTTCGCATCCGATGCGTCGATGCGGCGGAACGAAAGGAACACCACGCCGCCGCAGCACTGGCCCAGGCTCGGGCCGAGCGGATAGCGCCGGACGCCGTCGATGGCCGGCCCGCCGGCCAGCAAGGCGCGCGCTTCCTCGGTGGCCTGGAACTCGAGCTGCCCGCCGCCGATGGTGCCGGCAATGCCGACGGGCCACACCGCCATCCAGGTGCCGGCCTCGCGCGGCGCGGAGCCCTGCGTGCGCTCGATGCGCACCAGCACGCCCGCTTCGCGAACCAGCCGCGCGAACAGGTCGTCGACCGCGCCATTCATTTGAGTACCTTCGTGCTTCGGTGGACAGGTCGCGTATAAATCCGCTGATGAATCTTTCCTTGCTCACACCAGCCTGCCGCGCCTTCGCCACCGCCATGGTTGCCGTGCTTGGACTCGCCGGCTGCGGCACGCCTGGACCGACCGCGCCGATCACGTCGCCGGTGCCCGGCCAGTTGAGCCGCGCCGTGCCCCAAGCCACCACGACCGACAAGGCCCTGCCGCGAGCATCCAGCGCGGCCAGCGCGCGCGAGTACCGGCAGGACGCCGCGCGCCACATCTATGCGCGCAATGCCGAGCGCATCCATCCCGGCAAGCTGCCGCCGCTGCTCTATGCGGTCGGCACCCTGCAGGTCAGCCTGGACGCCAATGGCCGCGTGACGTCGATGCACTGGATGCGCGCCCCACGGCATGCGCCCGAGGTCATCGCGGAGATCGAGCGCACCGTGCTCGCGGCCTCGCCCTACCCGGTGGCCAGCCGCATCGACAAGCTGGTGTGGACCGATACCTGGCTGTGGGACAAGGGCGGGCATTTCCAGCTCGATACGCTCACCGAAGGTCAGATGCAGCACTGAGGTCCGCGCCTGCTCCCAGGTCCCAAGGGCCGCCGCGCACGACCGCCCGAAGCCGGCGCGGCCGATTGCCAGGGGTCCCGCGGAACCGGCTTTGCCGGGCCGCCGGTATCGCCCCCTCGAGGGGGAGGCGCCGCAGGCGCTTCGGGGGTGTTTCACGTCACGATCCCCGATAGGTCGAGTAGCTCCACGGGCTCACCAACAAGGGCACGTGGTAGTGCTGGTCGGTGTGGGCCACGCCGAAGTCGAGCGCCACGCGGTTCAGGAAATTCGGCTCGGGCAGCTTCACGCCGCGCGCCTTGAAGTAGCCGGCAACGTCGAACACCAGGCGGTACGTGCCGGTCTTCAGGCTCTGGTTGTCGTAGAGCGGAGCGTCGCTGCGTCCATCGGCGTTCAGGGTGAAGCGCCTGACCAGCGTCGCCTGCTCGCCGTCGGTGGTGAACAGCGCGACGTCCATGCCGGCGGCAGGGCTGCCATGCATGGTGTCCAGTACGTGGGTGCTCAGGCCCATGGTCTTGCTCCTCGAAGGCACTCGGGAAATTCCGGTCGACAAAAGTGTATACAGTTCTGGGCTTTGGGTCTATCATGAAAATCATGGACTCGACCACTACCCGCGCCATCGTCGATGCGCTCACCAAAGCCATTGTCGAACACCGTCTGCAGCCGGGCAGCAAGCTGGCCGAGCAGAAGCTCGCCGACCACTTCGGCGTCTCGCGCACGCTGGTGCGCCAGGCCCTGTTCCAGCTGTCGCAGAACAAGCTCATCCGGCTCGAACCTGCCCGCGGAGCCTTCGTCGCAGCGCCGGCGGTCGACGAGGCGAAGCAGGTCTTCGCCGTGCGCCGCATGCTCGAAGCCGAGATGACGCGCGCGTTCGTGCGCAGCGTCACACCGGGCAAGATCAAGGCGCTGAAGGAACACGTGGCGCTCGAAAAGGCCGCTGTGTCCGGCGAGGACATCTCGGGGCGCACCGAACTGCTCGGCGACTTCCATGTCCGCATGGCCGAGCTGATGGGCAACACGGTGCTGGCGCAGATCCTTGGCGAGCTGATCTCGCGCTGCGCCCTCATCACGTTGATGTACCAGAGCGCGACAGCGGCAGAACATTCGAACGACGAACATGCCGACATCGTGAAGGCACTGGCCGCCAAGGACGAAGAACGCGCGGTGCGGCTCATGACTGAGCACCTGGTGCACGTCGAGGCGAACCTCGTCTTCGACCGCAAGGTTCCCTCCCACGACATCACCCTCGCACTCGCATGACACCCGCCCCCGTTGCTTGCTCACTTGGCACACCCCCAAGTCTTCGCGCACTTCGTGTCGCTTCGCCCACCCCCTTGCAGGGGGCAACACCAGCGGCCCGGCAAAGCCGGTTCCGCGGTGTTCCACCAACAGGCGTGGCTTCGCCCGCCAGCGCGGTTCGTCGCGTATTTCTCCGGCTGCGCGGAGCGCGCCCCTTCGTGGGCTGCGGCGGAGCCGGCTTCGCCGGGCCGCACCGCAGCGCCCCCGGCAGGGGGTGGGCGCCCGACACGCAGTGCGGGCAACCTGGGGGGGAGCAATGATTTCCTACGGGCAACCTGGGGGCGAGCAATGATTTACGACACCACTGCGCCCTACCCGCGCGACCTGGTCGGCTCCGGCCGCAACCCGCCGCATGCGCGCTGGCCCGGCGGCGCCCGCGTCGCGGTGCAGTTCGTGCTCAATTACGAGGAAGGCGGCGAGAACTGCGTGCTGCACGGCGACGCCGGTTCGGAGCAGTTCCTGTCCGAGATGTTCAATCCGGCCAGCTATGCCGATCGGCACATCAGCATGGAAGGCATCTACGAATACGGCTCGCGGGCGGGCGCCTGGCGCATCCTGCGCGAGTTCGAACGGCGGGGCTTGCCGCTCACCGTGTTCGGCGTGGGAATGGCGTTGCAGCGGCACCCTGAACTGACAGCGGCCATGAAGGAACTGGGGCACGAGATCGCCTGCCACGGCTGGCGCTGGATCAGTTACCAGGGCGTCGACGAAGCGACCGAGCGCGAGCACATGCGCCTTGGCATGCAGGCGATCGAGCAGCTCACGGGTGAGCGGCCGCTGGGCTGGTACACGGGCCGCGACAGCCCCAACACCCGGCGGCTGGTGGCGGACTACGGCGGCTTCGACTACGACAGCGACTATTACGGCGACGACCTGCCTTTCTGGATGAAGGTGCGCAAGACGGACGGCGGCCTGGTGCCGCACCTCGTCGTGCCCTACAC
>JANOCL010000082.1:0-2683 GCA_031412135.1 Variovorax sp.
GACGAAGGCGATCAAGGGCCTGTCCGGCGGTATCCGTACCGACTTGGCGCAGTACCGTGAACTCGCAGCGTTCGCGCAGTTCGCTTCCGACCTCGACGAAGCCACCCGCAAGCAGCTCGACCGCGGTGCCCGCGTGACCGAACTGCTGAAGCAGGCGCAGTACAGCCCGCTGTCCGTCTCGCTGATGTCCGCTTCGCTGTTCGCAGTCAACAAGGGCTTCATGGACGACCTGGACGTGAAGAAGGTGCTGCCTTTCGAACACGGCCTGCACCAGTTCCTGAAGTCCAGCCACGCCCCCTTGCTCGACAAGATCGAACAAGCCAAGGCGCTCGACAAGGAAGCCGAGGCGGAATTGCTGGCCGCGATCGCTTCGTTCAAGAAGTCGTTCGCCTGATCGGCGGAGGTACATATGGCAGCCGGTAAGGAAATCCGCGGCAAGATCAAATCGGTGGAGAACACCAAGAAGATCACCAAGGCCATGGAAATGGTGGCCGCCTCCAAGATGCGCAAGGCGCAGGAGCGCATGCGTGCAGCCCGCCCGTACAGCGAAAAGATCCGCCACATCGCGGCCAACCTCGGGCACGCGAATCCGGAGTACACGCACGCGTTCATGAAGGTCAACGACGCGAAGGCGGTGGGCTTCATCCTCGTCACGACCGACAAGGGTCTTTGCGGCGGCATGAACACCAACGTCCTGCGTGCGCTGACCACCAAGTTGCGCGAGCAGCAGGCGGCCGGCGTTGCCATCGAGGCCGTGGCGATCGGCAACAAGGGCTTCAGCTTTCTGAACCGCATCGGTGCGCGAGTGGTCTCGCATGTCACGCAGCTGGGTGACAAGCCTCACCTCGACAAGCTCATCGGGCCGGTCAAGGTGCTGCTCGATGCGTATGCCGAAGGCAAGCTCAGTGCGGTCTACGTCTGCTACACGAAGTTCATCAACACGATGACCCAGGAGTCGGTGGTCGAGCAGCTGCTGCCGCTGGCGGCAGACTCGCTGAAGGTCGAGCAGGGACAGCCCTCGTGGGACTACATCTACGAGCCCGACGCGCAGAGCGTGATCGATGAACTGCTTGTGCGCTACGTCGAGTCGCTGGTGTATCAGGCGGTGGCCGAGAACATGGCGTCGGAGCAATCGGCGCGGATGGTCGCGATGAAGGCGGCCACGGACAACGCCGGCACCGTCATCGATGAACTCAAGCTGGTCTACAACAAGACCCGCCAGGCAGGCATCACCAAAGAGCTGTCGGAAATCGTCGCGGGCGCCGCGGCGGCCGCAGGCGTATAGGCCCGCGAGGCCTTCGACCTTTTCGACACCTTCCGGCGTCACCCAGATTTAATTTTTATCGGAGCAGATGATGGCTCAAGAAAACGCAGTTCAAGGCAAGATCGTTCAATGTATCGGCGCCGTCGTCGACGTGGAATTTCCGCGCGACCGGATGCCCAAGATCTACGACGCCTTGCAGTTCGAAGGTGGCCGGCTGACGCTCGAAGTGCAGCAGCAGCTCGGCGACGGTGTGGTGCGCACCATCGCGCTCGGCTCGTCAGACGGCCTGCGCCGCGGCCTGATGGTGACCAACACCAACGCGCCGATCACCGTGCCCGTCGGCAAGGCGACACTCGGCCGCATCATGGATGTGCTCGGCCGCCCTATCGACGAGCGCGGCCCGGTCGGACAGGAACTCACCGCTTCGATCCACCGCAAGGCGCCGGCGTACGACGAACTGTCGCCGTCGACCGACCTGCTGGAAACCGGCATCAAGGTGATCGACCTGGTGTGCCCGTTCGCCAAGGGCGGCAAGGTGGGCCTGTTCGGCGGCGCCGGCGTGGGCAAGACGGTGAACATGATGGAGCTCATCAACAACATCGCCAAGGCGCACTCGGGCGTGTCGGTGTTCGCCGGCGTGGGTGAACGTACCCGCGAGGGCAACGACTTCTATCATGAGATGGCCGACTCCGGCGTGGTGAACCTCGAGAACCTCGGCGAGTCGAAAGTGGCCATGGTTTACGGCCAGATGAACGAGCCCCCGGGCAACCGCCTGCGCGTGGCGCTGACCGGGCTGACGATTGCCGAATCGTTCCGCGACGAAGGCCGCGACGTGCTGTTCTTCGTCGACAACATCTACCGCTACACGCTGGCCGGTACCGAAGTGTCGGCACTGCTGGGGCGCATGCCTTCGGCCGTGGGCTACCAGCCGACGCTGGCCGAGGAAATGGGCCGCCTGCAGGAACGCATCACCTCGACCAAGGTCGGCTCCATCACGTCGATCCAGGCGGTCTACGTCCCTGCGGACGACTACACCGACCCGTCGCCTGCCACGACCTTCGCCCACCTGGACTCGACCGTGGCACTGTCGCGCGAGATCGCCTCGCTCGGCATCTACCCCGCCGTGGACCCGCTGGACTCGACCTCGCGCCAGCTCGACCCCAACGTGGTCGGCGAAGAGCACTACAACGTTGCCCGCTCCGTGCAGGGCACGCTGCAGCGCTACAAGGAACTGCGCGACATCATCGCGATCCTTGGCATGGACGAACTCGCACCCGACGACAAGCTCGCGGTGGCCCGCGCCCGCAAGATCCAGCGCTTCCTGTCGCAGCCCTTCCACGTTGCTGAAGTGTTCACCGGCTCGCCCGGCAAGTACGTGCCGCTGTCGGAAACCATTCGCGGCTTCAAGATGATCGTGGC
>JANOCL010000083.1:0-2588 GCA_031412135.1 Variovorax sp.
CGGCCGGCGGCTACGACGACCCGGCCTTCTGGCCCGGCGAGGCCGGCCGATGGCGTTCGGCGCAGCCGCACAGCCATCCGGCGCGCTGGCGCCGGCAGCCGCACGGCGACTGGGAAACACGGTGGTTCGACCGGTGGCTGCCGCTCGATCCCGCGCACGCGTTGATCCATGTCAGCGCCTTCGAGGCCGAGGCCTACGCCCGTTGGGCCGGCCGCCGCCTGCCGAGCGCCGCCGAATGGGAACATGCAGCGCGCTCGCAGCCTGGCTTCGCATGGGGGCGCAGCGTCTGGGAATGGACTTCGAGCCCTTTCGCGCCCTACCCTGGCTTCGATTGCGGCCCGTACCGGGAATACGCCGCGCCCTGGTTCGGCGACCACCGCGAGCTGCGCGGCGGCGCATTCGCGACCCACGCCCGGCTGCACGATCCGGTCTACCGCAACTTCTTTTTGCCGGGTCGATGCGACCTGTTCGCCGGCTTCCGCACCGCCGGTCCTTAAACTTCGTTCTTCATTTTTTCTGCACGGGCCTCTTCCATGAAACGACAGTTCCTCCAGACCGCCCTCTTCTGCCTGCTCATGGCCGTTGCCGGCATGCAGGCGGCGCATGCGCAGGTCGGGACGCTTCGCGTGTCGGCCATTCCCGACGAGGCGCCGACCGAGCTGCAGCGCAAGTTCAAGCCGCTCGGCGACTACCTGAGGCAGGCGACCGGCATGGAGGTGCAGTTCACACCGGTCACCGACTACGCCGCGGTGGTCGAAGGCCTCGCCACCAACAAGATCGACCTTGCCTGGCTCGGCGGCTTCACCTTCGTGCAGGCCAAGCTGCGCACCGGCGGGCAGGCGGTGCCCATCGTGCAACGCGCGGAGGACGAGGTCTTCACCAGCAAGTACATCGTGCCGGCGGACAGCAAGGCCGAGAAGCTCGCGGATCTGAAAGGCGCGACCTTCGCCTTCGGTGCGCCGTCGTCGACATCGGGCAGTTTGATGCCGCGCTTCTTCTTGCTGCAGGCCGGCATCGACCCGGACAAGGACTTCAAGACCGTCGCCTATTCGGGCGCGCACGATGCCACCGTGGCCTTCGTGGCCGCCGGCCGGGCCGAGGCCGGCGTGCTCAACGCCTCCGTCTGGGACAAGCTGGTCGAGACGAAGAATCCGAACGCCGCCAAGGTGCGGGTGCTGGCGACCACGCCGACCTACTACGACTACAACTGGACCGTGCGGCCCGGCCTCGACGCCGCCGTCACCAGAAAGCTGGCCGATGCGTTCCTGAAGCTCGATCCGGCCAATGCGCAGCACAAGGAAATCCTCGCGCTGCAGCGCGCTTCAAAGTTCATACCGACCAAGGCATCGAACTACGACGGCATCGAGGCAGCGGCCCGGTCTGCAGGTCTGATCAAGTAAGGCGTTGACCATCGAGGCCGCTGCGCTGACGCTGGACGACGTCGGCCTGGTGCACCCCAACGGCCACCGTGCCCTGCGCGGTGTGACGCTCTCGGTCGAGCGCGGCAGCCGCGTCGCCATCGTCGGCGCATCCGGTGCCGGCAAGACCAGCCTGCTGCGCATCGCCGGCACCGGGCTGCGCATGAGCGAAGGCCGCGTCGAGGTGCTCGGAAGCGCGCCCTGGCAGTTGCCGGCCAGCGCGCTGAAGCGGCTTCGCGCGCGCATCGGCACCGCGCACCAGGCGCCGCCGATTCCGCCAAGGCTGCGCGTCGTCACGGCCGTGCTGGCGGGCCGGCTCGGCGCCTGGTCGAGCTGGCGTGCGCTGGGCTCGCTGCTGGTGCCGACCGACATAGCCGGCGCGCGCGCCGAGCTCGCGCGGCTCGAACTCGCGGACCGGCTGTTCGACCGTTGCGACCGGCTTTCTGGCGGCCAGTTGCAGCGCGTCGGCGTGGCGCGCGTGCTTTACCAGGCGCCCGAGCTGATCCTGGCCGACGAGCCGGTGTCCGCGCTCGATCCGACGCTCGCCGATCGCGTGGTGGGCGAGCTGGTGGCGCAGAGCGAATCCACCGGCGCGACGCTGGTGGCGTCGCTGCATGCGGTGAGCCTGGCGCTCAAGTGGTTCGACCGCATCGTCGGCATGCGCGACGGCTCGGTCATGTTCGACCTGCCGGCGCAGGCGGTCGGCCGCGACATGCTGCAGGAGCTCTACGCCACCGAGGGCGGCGCGCCAAAGTGAATACCCCAACGCCGCGTGATCCGCTCGCCCGCCAGCGGCTCGGCGCGCTGCTGCTGGCGCTCGTCGTCCTGTGGCCGCTGCTGGTGATCTCGGAGTTCCGGCCGCAGACGCTGTTCGATGCGGCCAGCCTGCGGGTGATGGGAGGCTTTCTCGCCGGCTTCCTGCCGCCGGCCATGTCGCCCGACTTTCTGGGCCTGCTGGCGCGCGCGACGCTCGAGACGCTCGCCATCGCCACCGCCGGCATCGCGCTGGCCTTCGTGCTCGCGGTGCCACTCGCGATGGCGATGACGCAGTCGCTGTCGATCTCGCGCATCGGCCCCGGGCCAGGGCGCTGGCGCGGACAGACGGTCCGTACCGCGGCGCGCGGACTGCTCACAGTGCTGCGCGCCATACCCGAAGTGGTGTGGGCGCTG
>JANOCL010000084.1:0-9917 GCA_031412135.1 Variovorax sp.
GGACCCGGCGCTGGCGGACCCGGCGGCGGCGGCGGACCCGGCGGCGCTGGCGGACCCGGCGGCGGCGGTGGACCCGGTGGGGGCGGTGGACCCGGTGGCGGACCGGGGCGGTAAGCTCAAGCCCTGTCCCCAAGATCGATCCGGCGAGACCCGGCTCCCGCCCTTGAAAGCGCGGAAAATGCCCTTATCATTAGCACTCGCTGCAGCCGAGTGCTAACAACCCGGCTTCCAGACGATACCGCGCCAGCGATCACCGCCGGCCGCTAACCCAACCCCGTTTCTATCAGGAGATGCAATGAAACTTCGTCCTTTGCACGATCGCGTGATCGTCAAGCGTATTGAAAGTGAAACCACGACCGCCTCGGGCATCGTGATCCCCGACAACGCCGCCGAGAAGCCCGATCAAGGTGAAGTGCTGGCCGTCGGCCCTGGCAAGAAGAACGACAAGGGCGAACTCGGCGCAATGAGCGTCAAGATCGGCGACCGCGTCCTGTTCGGCAAATACAGCGGCCAGACCGTCAAGGTCGATGGCGACGAGCTTCTGGTGATGAAGGAAGACGACCTGTTCGCAGTCGTCGAGAAGTAATCCACTTCCATCCAATCCCATCAATCAACTGAATTCGGAGAAATCTCATGGCAGCAAAAGACGTAGTCTTCGGCGGTGAAGCCCGCGCGCGCATGGTCGAGGGTGTGAACATCCTCGCCAACGCAGTCAAAATAACCCTGGGCCCCAAGGGCCGCAACGTGGTGCTCGAGCGTTCGTTCGGCGCCCCGACCGTGACCAAGGACGGCGTGTCCGTGGCCAAGGAAATCGAACTCAAGGACAAGCTCCAGAACATGGGCGCACAGCTCGTGAAGGAAGTGGCCTCCAAGACTTCGGATGCCGCCGGCGACGGCACCACCACCGCTACCGTGCTGGCCCAGGCCATCGTGCGCGAAGGCGTCAAGCTGGTTGCTTCGGGCCACAACCCGATGGACCTGAAGCGCGGCATCGACAAGGCGGTCACCGCACTGGTCGAAGAGCTGAAGAAGGCTTCCAAGCCCACCACCACGTCGAAGGAAATCGCGCAAGTCGGCTCGATCTCGGCCAACAGCGACGAAACCATCGGAAAGCTCATCGCTGACGCGATGGACAAGGTCGGCAAGGAAGGCGTGATCACCGTCGAAGACGGCAAGAGCCTGGACAGCGAACTCGACGTCGTCGAAGGCATGCAGTTCGACCGCGGCTACCTGTCGCCCTACTTCATCAACAACCCCGAGAAGCAATCGGCGCTGCTGGACAACCCGTTCGTGCTGCTGTTCGACAAGAAGATCAGCAACATCCGCGATCTGCTCCCGACGCTGGAACAAGTGGCCAAGGCTGGCCGTCCGCTGCTGATCGTTGCCGAAGAAGTCGAAGGCGAAGCCCTGGCGACCCTGGTCGTGAACACGATCCGCGGCATCCTGAAGGTCGTTGCCGTCAAGGCCCCTGGCTTCGGCGATCGCCGCAAGGCCATGCTCGAAGACATCGCCATCCTCACTGGCGGCAAGGTCATCGCTGAAGAAGTCGGCCTGACGCTCGAGAAGGTGACCCTGGCCGACCTCGGCCAGGCCAAGCGCATCGAAGTCGGCAAGGAAAACACGATCATCATCGACGGCGCCGGCGCTGCGGGCGACATCGAAGCCCGCGTGAAGCAAGTGCGCGTGCAGATCGAGGAAGCCACCAGCGACTACGACCGCGAAAAGCTGCAAGAGCGCGTGGCCAAGCTGGCCGGCGGCGTGGCGGTGATCAAGGTCGGCGCTGCGACCGAAGTCGAAATGAAAGAAAAGAAGGCTCGCGTCGAAGACGCCCTGCACGCGACCCGTGCTGCGGTGGAAGAAGGCGTTGTGGCCGGCGGCGGCGTGGCGTTCCTGCGCGCCAAGCAAGCTGTGGGCGACAAGATCAAGGGCGACAACGCCGATCAGGACGCCGGCATCAAGCTAGTGCTGAAGGCCATCGAAGCCCCACTGCGCGAGATCGTCAACAACGCCGGTGGCGAAGCCAGCGTGGTGGTCAATGCAGTGTTGGCCGGCAAGGGCAACTACGGCTTCAATGCGGCCAACGACAGCTATGGCGACATGCTCGAGCTGGGCATCCTGGACCCGACCAAGGTGACCCGCACCGCACTGCAGAACGCAGCATCGGTCGCTTCGCTGCTGCTGACGACCGAAGCCATGGTCGCCGATGCACCGAAGGACGAGAGCGGCGCCGGCGGCGGCATGCCCGACATGGGTGGCATGGGCGGCATGGGCGGCATGGGCATGTGAGCTTGGCTCGCCCCCAGGCGGCGCGCACTGCGTGTCGCTTGCCTCCCCCCTGCCGGGGGCGGTGCAACTCGACCGGCTGAGCCGGCTCGAGGGCACCTCACGAAAAGGTCGCTTCGGCGGCCTTTTTTTATTGGAGCCGGGGCTGCGTCAGGCGGGGACGGGCGGGGCGCCGTACTCGTTGGGCTCGGGCTGCGTGGGCTGGACCATGAAATAGATCAGCACCAGTCCCACCACTGGAATCAACCCGAGCAGCAGCCACCAGCCGCTCTTGCCGATGTCGTGCAGCCGCCGCGCACCGGCTGAAAAGAGCGGCAGCAGGAAGGCAAGGACCACCGCCAGGTAGATGAACTCGTGGATGAAGCCCGCCACAAGCGCCGCGCCCACATAGGCGAGCACGAACCACCAATACTCGGAACGCACTCCCCGCCCCGAGAAATCGGCGTACTTGCGAAAGCAGGTCTGGACGGCCTGTTGAAAGTTCATGAACAACACTCCTCGATAGTCCCACGGGGAAAATCCCGCAACGGATAGGTTGGTTGGCGCTAGCGGAGCCGCTTGAGCAGTCCGGCAGTGGAGGCGTCAAGCCCCTGCGTGTCGCCCGAGTCGATGCGCGCTTCGATGTCTCTGGCCAGGACCTTTCCGAGTTCGACGCCCCACTGGTCGAAGCTGTTGATGCCCCACAGCGCGCCGCTGGTGAACACGCGGTGCTCGTAGAGCGCAAGGAATGCACCGAGCGATTCCGGGGTGAGCTTGTCGAACACGAAGAAGCTGCTTGGCCGGTTGCCGGGAAAGTGCCGGTGGCCGCCTTCGTCACGTTGGCCGACCATCAGCGCCTGCGCCTGGGCAAGCGCATTGGCGAGCAGCTTGGCATGGTGGTCCTCAAGGTCGTGGGTTGCCTCGCGCACGGCAATGAACTCCAGCGGGATCACGTCCGTGCCCTGGTGAAGCATCTGGAAGTAGGCATGCTGCCCGTTGGTTCCGGGCTCGCCCCACAGCACCGGCGATGTGCCGAAAGTCAGCGCCTGCCCTGCCGCATCGACACGCTTGCCGTTGCTTTCCATTTCGAGCTGCTGCAAATAGGCCGGCAGCCGTTGGAGCGCACTGTGGTACGGCGCGATGCCGCGGCTCATGAAGCCGTGGAAGTTGCGATACCAGATGTCGAGCAGGCCCAGCCGAACCGGCAGGTTCTGCGCGAGGGGTGCCGTGCGGAAATGCTCGTCCATCGCATGGGCGCCCGCGAGCAGGTCGCGAAAACCGTCGGCGCCGACAGCCAACGCGATCGGCAGCCCGATCGCCGACCAGAGCGAGTAGCGCCCGCCGACCCAGTCCCAGAAGCCGAAGGTGTTCTCGATGCCGAAGGCGCGTGCGGCATCGACGTTGGTCGTGAGCGCCGCAAAGTGGCGCGCCACGTCGACGCTGCCGGACTGCTCGAACCACCGCTTCGCCGACCGCGCATTGGCCATGGTCTCTGCCGTGGTGAAGGTCTTGGACGCAATCAGGAAGAGGGTGTGCTCCGGCGCCAGCCCGCGCAGCACGCCTGCGAGCTCATGGCCGTCGACGTTGGAGACGAAATGAAAACGCTTGCCCGGCGCCACGTAGGCATCGAGCGCGCGCACCGCCATCTGCGGGCCCAGGTCGGAACCGCCGATTCCGATGTTCACCACGTCCGTGATGGTGTGGTCCGAGCGCACTTCTTCCGCATAGGCCAGCATCGCCGAGAGCGTCATGTGCACATCCGCGAAGGCCGTTGCCAGGTGTTCGGGCACCGCAGCCGTGGCCGGCCGTCTCAGCAAGGTGTGGAGCACTGCCCGGTCTTCGGTCGTGTTGATGTGCTCGCCGGCGAACATCGCATCGCGATGCGCCGCCAGGCCCGCTTCTTCGGCCAGCTCGAGCAGCAAGGTTTCGGCCCGAGCATCGATCAGGTTCTTGGAAAGGTCGGCGAAGAGATGCGGCGCCGACTGGCTGAACGCGTCGAATCGCTGCGGCTCGGCGGCAAAGGCCCGCCGCAGGTCGAAGTCGCGGGCGGACGCATCGTAGTGCGCCTGGAGCCGACCCCAGGCCGCCGTGCGGTCGCAGCGCAGGTTCATGGTCATGCCGACTCCATCAGCTGCTCGAGCTTTACGGCGTCGGCCGCGAAGGCGCGGATGCCCTCGGCGAGTTTCTCGGTCGCCATCGCATCCTCGTTGAGGGCGAAGCGGAAGGCTGGCTCGTCGAGCGCGATCTGCGGAATGTCGAGCGCCTGCGCAGCGGCCGCATCAAGCGCATGCACGAGGGGTGCGTCGCTGGCAGCAAGCTCGGCGAGAAGCTCGGGGCTGATGGTCAGCAGATCGCAGCCGGCGAGTGCCGCGATCTGGCCCACATTGCGAAAACTCGCGCCCATCACCTCGGTCGCGATGCCGTGCTTCTTGTAGTAGTCGAAGATCTGCCGCACCGACCGGACGCCCGGGTCGTTGGCGCCGGAGCGCGCCGATTCGTCCCAGGTGCTTCCGGCCGTCTTCTTGTGCCAGTCGTAGATGCGGCCGACGAAAGGCGAGATCAACTGCACGCCGGCCGCACCGCAAGCCACCGCCTGCGCAAACGAGAACAGCAGCGTCAGGTTGGTGTGGATGCCCTGCTGCTCGAGACGGCGCGCGGCCTCGATACCTTCCCAGGTGGCCGCGATCTTGATCAGCACGCGCCGCTCGACGTCGACGTCTTGCGCGCGGTAGAGCGCCACGATGCGTTGCGCGCGTTCGACCGTGGCTGCGGTGTCGAAGCTGAGGCGCGCATCGACCTCGGTCGACACGCGCCCCGGAATGAGAGACAGGATCTCGGCGCCGAATCGCACCAGCAGCCGATCGATGACCTCGTCGAGCGCCAGGCCGCGGTGCTTCTTGACGGCCTCGTCGAGCAGCGGCCGGTACTCGGCCTTCTGCACCGCTTTCAGGATCAGCGAAGGATTGGTGGTGGCGTCGCGCGGCTTGAACTGGGCGAGCTGGCGGAAGTCGCCGGTGTCGGCCACCACGGTGGTCCACTGGCGCAGGGCGTCGAGTTGATTCATGGGCGGATTATCCCGCCCGACAACTACAGTCCGTGTGGTCCACGACTGACGAAGGGGGTTTCGGCTCGCCCGTAATGTCATGGTTTGATGCCGACCGGAGGAACCCATGCCTTTTCGCAAACACCGCGCTCCGCCAACGCCACCGCCTGCCGCTTTCGACGACCGCGTGCACAGTGCGTCGATCGGCGCGCTGGCAACCGCTTTCTGCATCGGCGGCGCCCTGAGCCTGCTCGCACTTTCGACGCTGCGTACCGCGCGTGCCGAAACCGGTGCCGGTCCGGCCGACGGTGCACCGCTGATGCGCGCTCCCTTGCAGGTGGTCGCGCCGGTCGACCTCAATCGCTATGCAGGGTTGTGGCATGAACAGGCCCGTCTTCCGAACCGCTTCCAGAAACAATGCATCGGCCCGGTGACGGCCGAGTACGCGCTGATGCCCGACGGCACGGTGGAGGTCCGCAACCGCTGCGTGCGTGCTGATGGGAGCTTCGACGAATCGGTGGGTTCCGCGCGCACCGTGCCGGTTGCCGATCAGCCTGGCGCCGGCCGGCTCGAAGTGCGTTTTGCGCCCGAGTGGCTGGGCTGGCTGCCTGCGGTGTGGGGCGACTACTGGATCTTGAAGCTCGACCGCGACTACCAGGTCGCCCTGATCGGCACGCCCAACCGAAAGTACCTGTGGGTGCTGTCGCGCGTGCCGCGACTGGACGACGCCGCGCTCGATGCCGAGCTCGCCTATGCCCGGTCGCTCGGCTTCGATGTCGACAAGGCCATGCTCACCGGCAGATAGGCTTCGACCTGCGCCGGCAAGGCGCTGGGTATTTCGCAGTGGATGGCGTGCCAGCCGAGTTCACGCGCTGCCGCCACGTTGGCAGGCATGTCGTCGATGAAGACCGTGTTCGAAGCCGCCAGGCGGTGACGTGCCGCCAGCAGTTCGTAGATTTCGCGCTGCGGTTTGATGAGCTGCACATCGCCGGAAAAGATGCCGCCATCGAACCAGCCGAAGAACGCATGGCGCTGCTCCAGCACCCGCGCAAACGGCGCCGGCATGTTCGACAGGTAGTAGAGCCGCAGGTCGTCGCCGGCATCGCGGCGCCCGCGCAGCCGGTCGAGCAGTTCGACCGTCACCGCGATAGGCTCCAGACGTTCGCCGATCGGCGCCAGTGCGGTGCCGAGCTGGTCGGCGGATATCGACAGGCGCAGCGCCATTCGACCGATTGCATCGTCGAGCGAGTGGGTTCCACGATCGAAGCCGAGCCAGTCCTCGTGATGGAACATCCGGCGCGCCAACGCATGCGCAGCCTCCGCGGTCGGTGCGTGATGCGGGAACTGCGATTGCACGAGCGAGAGCGGCTCCCACGTGAGCAGGACAGCTCCCAGATCAAAGACGATGTTCATGGGTCGGTGTGGAGCTTAGCGTAGCCCTGCGCGCGGGATCGGTACAAGTACCATTCGAGGCGAGCTCCCGCTCGGCATTTCACATTCGACACGGACCCATCCATGAGTTTCGACCTCGTTCTTTTCGGCGGCACCGGCGACCTTGCATGGCGCAAGCTGATGCCGGCGCTGTTCCAGGCCTTCCGGCACGGCAGCCTGCCGGACGAGGGCCGCATCATCGGCGTGGCACGCGACGACCTGTCCGACGACGCTTACCGAGAACTGATCCAGTCGCGTTTCGAGGCCGTCGAAGGTGCGAAGCGGCCGACGCCCGAGGAGTTCAAGAAGTTCGCCTCGATGCTCTACTTTCTGCGCATGGACCTGTCGAAGGAAGCGGACTACGCCAGGCTGGCCGAGCTGTTGAAGGCGCGCAATGCGAACACCGTGGTGATGTACCTGGCCACCGCACCGGCGCTCTTCACGCAGGTGGTCGAGCAGATCGCCGCGGCGGGCTTGAACGGGCCGCAGACGCGGGTGGTGCTCGAGAAGCCGCTGGGCCACGACCTGGCGTCGAACCGGGCCATCAACCACGCGGTGTGCAAGGTGCTGGACGAGCACCAGGTGTTCAGGATCGACCACTATCTCGGCAAGCCGTCGGTGCAAAACCTTTTTGCCATGCGCTTCGGCAACGCGCTGTTCGAACCCATTTGGCGACGGGAGCACATTGCCAACATCCAGATCACGATTGCCGAAGACCTGGGCGTCGAGAAGCGCGGCGCCTTCTACGACCAGACCGGCGCACTGCGCGACATGGTGCAGAACCATGCGCTGCAACTGGTCTGCGCCATCGGCATGGAGCCGCCGATCAATGCGCATGCCGACGCGATTCGCGACGAGAAGCTGAAGGTGCTGCGTGCGCTTAAACCGTGGACGGCGGAGTCCATCGGCCTGCATGCGATTCGCGGCCAGTACGCCGCAGGCACCGCCTATGGCGAGCGCGTGCAGGGCTATCGGGCCGAGCCCGGCGTCGACCCCGAGAGCCGCACCGAAACCTTCGTCGCCCTGCGCACCGAGATCGCCAACTGGCGCTGGGCCGGGGTGCCGTTCTATATCCGCACCGGCAAGCGCCTGGGCTCGCGCGAAGCGCGCATCGAGGTCAATTTCAGGCCGACGCCGCATGCGATCTACCGTGCGCCGGCCAGCGCGGTGAACAAGCTGGTGATCAATCTCCAACCCAAGGACGGGCTGGAACTGCACATGCTCGCGCAGGCGCAAGAGAACCGCCAGCGCAACGGGAACCGGCATGCCGGCCCGCAACTGGCGCCGGTTCAACTCGACCTCGACTTCGACAAGCGCTTCGGCACCGAGCGCGTGGGCGCCTACGAGCGGCTGCTGCTCGATGTGATCGACGGGCGGCTCAACCTTTTCGTGCGCAGCGACGAACAGGAAGAAGCCTGGCGCTGGGTCGAGCCGCTGATCGACAACTGGGCATCGGAGGGAGCCCCCCGCCCTTACGCAGCAGGTACGTGGGGCCCGAGTGCGTCGAGCGCGATGATTGCGCGCGACGGCTTCGCCTGGAGCGAAGAGCAGTAACTGCGCTCAGATGCGGTTTTCTTCGACCGCATGGCAGGCGACCTGCACGCCGCGCAGCATCTGCAGCGGCGGCCGCTCGGCCTTGCAGCGGTCGTTGGCATGGGGGCAGCGTGGATGAAAGGTGCAACCGGTCGGCGGATTGAGCGGGTTCGGCACCTCGCCCTGCACCGGCGTGCGCGAGCGGCCGGTGTGCTTCATCTGCGGTATCGCATCGAGCAGCATGCGCGTGTAGGGATGCTGCGGCGTTGCAAAGAGCTTCTGCTTGGCGGCCACCTCGACCAGACGGCCGAGGTACATGACGCCGACATCGTCGGCGACATGGCGCACGACCGCCAGGTTGTGCGAGATGAAGAGGTAGGTCAGGCCCTGCTCGCGCTGCAGGTCCTTCATGATGTTGAGCACCTGCGCCTGCACGCTCACGTCCAGCGCGGAGGTCGGCTCGTCGCACACCAGAAACTCCGGCTGCGTCGCCAGTGCGCGTGCAATCGAGATGCGCTGTCGCTGCCCACCCGAGAACTGATGCGGGTACTTCACCATGTCGAGCGGGCTAAGGCCGACCGACTTCAGCAACTCGCCCACCCGCGCCTTGAGCGCGGGGCCTTCCTTCAGGATCTCGTGCTCGCGCAGCGGTTCGCCGACGATATCCTCGACGATCCAGCGCGGATTGAGGCTCGCATACGGGTCCTGAAAGATCATCTGGATGCGCCGGCGCAGCTTGCGGCCTTCGGGCGTCTTGAAAGCGGCGTGCGCGTCCTGGCCGTCGAACTGCATACCCCCGCGGGTAGGCTCGTACAGGCCGACCAGCAAGCGCGCCACGGTGCTCTTGCCACAGCCCGATTCGCCGACCAGCGCCAGCGTCTTGCCGCGCTCGATCGAGAAGCTCACGCCGTCCACCGCATTGAGGTACAGGCGCGGTTTGCGCTCGAGCACGCGGTTGAGCCAGGGCGGCGAGACGTCGAAGCTCTTGGCCAGATCGGTCGCCTGGACCAGCGCGGTCATGCGGGCACTCCACGCACGGGCGCCGCAGTGTGCGCATCGTGCAACCAGCAGGCGGCCCGGGTGGCGCCCGCGTCCAACAGATCGGGCCGCTCGACCAGGCACCGGTCGAAGACCCGCGGGCAGCGCGGATGGAACGCGCAGCCGTTCGGGATCGCGGTCAGTCGCGGCATCGACCCGTCGATCTGCAGCAGCCGCTCGCGGTCGTCGTCCATCGCGGGGATCGCCCCCATCAGGCCATGCGTGTAGGGGTGTGCAGGCGAGTGGATCACGTCTTGCACCGGGCCGATCTCGGCCAGGCGGCCGGCGTACATCACGGCCACGCGGTCGCAGGTTTCGGCGATCACGCCCATGTCGTGGGTGATCAGCATCACCGCCGCACCGTGCTCCTTGCACAGGCGCTTGAGCAACTGGATGATCTGGGCCTGGATCGAGACGTCCAGCGCCGTGGTCGGCTCGTCGGCGACGATCAGCTTCGGCTCGGCGGCCAAGGCCAGCGCGATCACCACGCGCTGCCGCATGCCGCCCGAGAATTCGTGTGGATAGCTGTCGATGCGCTGGACCGCGGCGGGAATGCCGACCAGTTCCAGCCATTCGATCGCCTTCTTCCGCGCCTGGGCGGGGTTGAGCG
>JANOCL010000085.1:0-40598 GCA_031412135.1 Variovorax sp.
GCGCGGTGTAGTAGCCGGCGACGGCAGAGATGTACGCGCTCGGGTCGAACTTGGCGCCCGCGTCCTTCATGACCTGGGCGACTGGGATCACGGCGCCCTTGCTGGCCATCATGGTGGCGGTGCCGACCTCGAAGACCTGCAGGATGTGGGGCGCATTGCCGGCGCGGAACGCGGCGATCGATGCGGTCATCGACTCGTCGTAGGTGCCCTTGTAGGTGGGCACGATCTTGTATTCTTTCTGACCTTCGTTGAACTGCTTGGCCAGGTCGTTGACCCATTCGCCGTTGACGGCGGTCATCGAATGCCACCATTGGATTTCGGTCTGTGCCAGCGCCGGTGTGAAGAGCGTTGCGGCAAGTGCCGAGGCCAAGGCGAGCGTTTTGAATCGCATGAAGACTCCTGAGGGAAAGAAAGGCGCAAATGCTAGGCCGTGCGTATGACACGACCGCGTCACATTTGCTCACGACCGCCTCTTGGTTCCAATCGGGGAAACCCTTTTTGACAGTGCTGCCGCAGGCGTTGCTGCGCTGCAGCATGCTAGGATCGCCTGCCACTTTTCCACTACCGGACGTGGAGTTCGACCCGGGCTTCCATGACGCGCATGAGCAAGACCTCACTCGACAAAAGCAAGATCAAGTTTCTTCTGCTCGAAGGCATCCATCCGTCGGCCGTCGACGTGCTGCGCGAGGCAGGCTACACCCACGTCGAGACGCTGTCAGGCGCACTGCCCGAAGCAGAATTGAAGGCGCGCATCGCGGATGTGCACTTCCTGGGCATTCGCTCTCGCACGCAGTTGACCGCCGACGTGTTCGCGAAGGCGAACAAGCTGGTGGCGGCGGGTTGCTTTTGCATCGGCACCAACCAGGTCGATCTGAACGCCGCGCTCGAGCACGGCGTCGCCGTCTTCAACGCCCCCTATTCCAATACCCGATCGGTTGCCGAACTGGTGCTGGCCGAAGCCATCCTGCTGCTGCGTGGCGTGCCGGAAAAGAGTGCGGCCGCGCATCGCGGCGGGTGGCTCAAGTCGGCCGAGAACGCCTTCGAGATTCGCGGCAAGACCCTGGGCATCGTGGGCTACGGCTCCATCGGCGCGCAGCTGTCGGTGCTTGCCGAGGCGCTGGGAATGAAGGTCGCCTTTTTCGACGTCGTCACCAAGCTGCCGCTAGGCAACGCGCACCAGGTGCGCCAGCTGCACGATCTGCTGGCGCAGAGCGACATCGTGACCCTGCATGTGCCGGAGACCCAAGCGACGCAATGGATGATCGGCGCGGCCGAGATCGCGGCGATGAAGCCCGGCGCGATCCTGATCAACGCATCGCGCGGCACCGTGGTCGAGATCGAAGCGCTCGCCGATGCGCTCAAGCAGAAGAAGCTGCTGGGCGCCGCGATCGACGTCTTTCCTGTGGAGCCGCGCGGCAACAAGGACGAGTTCCAGTCGCCGCTGCGCGGTCTGGACAACGTGATCCTCACGCCGCACATCGGCGGCTCCACCATGGAGGCGCAGGCCAACATCGGCGTCGAAGTGGCGGAGAAGCTGGTGAAGTACAGCGACAACGGCACCTCGACGTCGTCGGTCAATTTCCCCGAGGTAGCGCTTCCCGCGCACCCGGGCAAGCACCGGCTGCTGCACATCCACCGCAACGTGCCGGGCGTGCTGTCGGAGATCAACAAGATCTTCTCGGACAACAACATCAACATCGCCTCGCAGTTTCTGCAGACCAACGAGAAGATCGGCTACGTCGTGACCGACATCGACGCGGCGTCGTCCGATCTCGCGCTCGAAAAGCTGGCGGCGGTGCCGGGCACGATCCGTAGCCGGGTTCTGTTCTGAGGGCCGGCGCTGCGGGGCGGGGCGGGCTGACCTAAAATTCACGCCCCTGGTTCATGGGCGCGCAGCGCCCGACCGAGGCCACTCCCCGATGAATGCTCCGACCGCGTTGACGGCGTTGTTGTCGCAGGCCGAAGAGCCCGCGCGATTGCGTGAGATCCCCTACAACTACACCAGCTTCTCCGACCGCGAGATCGTGATCAGGCTTCTGGGCAGCCGCGGCTGGCAGTTGCTGCAAACGCTCAGGACCGAGCGGCGCACCGGCCGGTCGGCGCGCATGCTGTACGAAGTGCTGGGCGACATCTGGGTCGTGCAGCGCAACCCCTACCTGGTCGACGACCTGTTGGACAACCCGCGGCGGCGCGGGCAACTGGTCGATGCGCTGAACCATCGGCTGTCGGAAGTGCAGAAGCGGCGCTCGCCGGACGGCGATCCGCAGCGCGATGCGTTCGTGGGCGAGCTCACCGCGCTGGTCGCGAACGCAGTGCTGGCCTTCGACACCGGCTTCCGCGACGTCGCGGCACTCCGTCGCAAGACCACGCGCACGCTCGGGCGGCTCACCGCCGGCGACAACATCAAGTTCGACGGCCTCTCGCGCGTGTCGCATGTGACCGACGCGACCGACTGGCGGGTCGAATACCCGTTCGTGGTGTTGACGCCCGACACCGAAGCCGAGATGGCGCGCCTGGTCAAGGGCTGCATCGAACTGGGGCTGACCATCATTCCGCGCGGCGGCGGCACCGGCTATACGGGCGGCGCGATCCCGCTCACCTGGAACAGCGCCGTCATCAACACCGAGAAGCTGGAAGCGATGACCGAGGTCGAACTGGTGTCGCTGCCGGGCCTCGACGCGCCGGTGCCCACGGTGTGGACCGAAGCCGGCGTCGTGACCCAGCGGGTCGCCGACGCGGCCGAGCGCGCGGGCTTCGTGTTCGCGGTCGACCCCACCTCGGCTGAAGCTTCCTGCGTGGGCGGAAACGTCGCGATGAACGCGGGCGGCAAGAAGGCGGTGCTTTGGGGCACGGCGCTCGACAACCTTGCTTCGTGGCGCATGGTCACGCCCGATGCCGAATGGCTCGAAGTCACCCGCATCGGCCACAACCTCGGCAAGATCCACGACGCCGAAAGCGCAGTGTTCGAGTTGCAGTACTTCGCCGCCGACGGCCGCACGAAGCTGCGCAGCGAGCGGCTCGAAATTCCCGGCAAGTCTTTCCGCAAGGAGGGGCTCGGCAAGGACGTGACCGACAAGTTCCTGTCCGGGCTGCCCGGCATCCAGAAGGAAGGCTGCGACGGCCTGATCACCAGCGCGCGCTGGGTGGTGCACCGCATGCCCGCGCACACGCGCACCGTGTGCCTCGAATTCTTCGGCAACGCGAAGGACGCGGTTCCGAGCATCGTCGAGATCAAGGACTTCATGTTCGCCGAGCAGCAGCGCTCGGGCGTGCTGCTGGCCGGACTGGAGCACCTCGACGACCGCTATCTCAAGGCGGTCGGCTATGCCACCAAGTCGAAGAAGCATGCGGGCCTTCCGAAGATGGTGCTGTTCGGCGACATCGCGGGCGACGATGCCGATGCGGTGGCGCGCGCAACCTCCGAGGTGGTGCGCATTGCCAACTCGCGCAGCGGCGAAGGCTTTGTCGCCATCAGCCCGGAGGCGCGCAAGAAGTTCTGGCTCGATCGCAAGCGCACGGCCGCCATCAGCAAGCACACCAACGCCTTCAAGATCAACGAAGACGTGGTGATCCCGCTGCCGCGCATGGCCGAGTACACCGACGGCATCGAGCGCATCAACATCGAGCTGTCGCTTTCCAACAAGCTGGCGCTTGCCGACGAACTTGAAGCATTCTTCGTGCGCGGCAACCTGCCGCTGGGCCGCAGCGACGATGCCAACGAGATTTCGTCGGCCGAACTGCTTGAGGACCGCGTCGCCCAGGCCGTGGCACTGGTTCGCGAAGTGCGCGCGCTCTGGCAAGGCTGGTACGACGATGTCGAGCGGCTCTTTCCGCAGCTGCAGGACCATTCGCTGCGTGCGAGCTGGAAGGCGCAGATTCGAGCGCCTTTGCAGGCCATCTTCACCGGCGCGGAGTTCACGCCGATCCTCGCCGAGTGCAACGCAATCCATCAGCGCGTGCTCAAGGGCCGCGTCTGGATCGCGCTGCACATGCATGCCGGCGACGGCAACGTGCACACCAACATTCCGGTCAACAGCGACAACTACGCGATGCTGCAGACCGCTCATGCGGCGGTGGCGCGCATCATGGTGCTGGCCCGCAACCTCGACGGGGTGATCTCCGGCGAGCACGGCATCGGCATCACCAAGCTCGAATTCCTGACCGACGCGGAGCTCCAGCCGTTCACCGACTACAAGAAGCGGGTCGATCCGGAAGGGCGCTTCAACAAGGGCAAGCTGCTGCGGCCTGCCGCGGCAGCGGGCGAGCACGGGCTGCATGCCGACCTGACCAATGCCTACACGCCCAGCTTCGGCCTGATGGGGCACGAGTCGCTGATCATGCAGCAGAGCGACATCGGCGCCATTGCCGACAGCGTGAAGGACTGTCTTCGCTGCGGCAAGTGCAAGCCTGTCTGCGCGACCCATGTTCCGCGCGCGAATCTGCTCTATTCGCCGCGCAACAAGATCCTTGCGACCTCGCTGCTGGTCGAGGCCTTTCTGTACGAGGAGCAGACCCGGCGCGGCGTCAGCATCAAGCACTGGGAAGAGTTCGAGGACGTGGCCGACCACTGCACCGTGTGCCACAAGTGCCTCACGCCTTGCCCGGTCGACATCGACTTCGGCGACGTGTCGATGAACATGCGCAACCTGCTGCGAAAGATGGGGCAGAAGTCCTTTCGCCCGGGCAATGCGGTGGCGATGTTCTTCCTCAATGCGACCAATCCACAGACCATCAAGCTGATGCGCACCGGCATGGTCGACATCGGCTTCAAGGTCCAGCGGCTGGCCAATGACCTGCTGCGCCGCGTCGCCCGCAAGCAGACGGCGGCGCCGCCGGCCACGCTCGGGCCTGCGCCGGTGAAGGAGCAGGTGATCCACTTCATCAACAAGAAGATGCCCGGCGGCTTGCCGAAGAAGACGGCGCGGGCGCTGCTCGACATCGAGGACGCCGACTACGTGCCGATCATCCGCAACCCGAAGACGACGACGTCCGAGACCGAGGCCGTGTTCTATTTCCCGGGGTGCGGTTCGGAGCGCCTCTTCTCGCAGGTCGGTCTGGCCACGCAGGCGATGCTGTGGCATGCCGGCGTGCAGACGGTGCTGCCGCCGGGCTACCTGTGCTGCGGCTATCCGCAGCGCGGCAGCGGCCAGTTCGACAAGGCGGAGAAGATGATCACCGACAACCGGGTGCTCTTCCACCGCGTGGCCAACACGCTGAACTACCTCGACATCAAGACCGTGGTGGTGAGCTGCGGCACCTGCTACGACCAGCTCCAGGGCTACCAGTTCGACAAGATCTTCCCGGGCTGCAGGATCATCGACATCCATGAGTACCTGCTCGAGAAGGGCATCACCCTCGACGCTTCCACGGGCGCGGGCCAGGCCTATCTCTACCACGACCCCTGCCACACGCCGATGAAGCTGCAGGAGCCGATGAAGACGGTGAAGGCGCTGGTCGGCGAAAACGTGCAGAAGAACGACCGCTGCTGTGGCGAGTCGGGCACCTTGGGCGTGACGCGTCCGGACATCTCGACGCAGGTCCGCTTCCGCAAGGAAGAAGAGCTGAAGAAGGGCGAGGCGGCGCTGCGCGCCAGCGGCGTCCTCGCGCCCAAGGCGAACGTGAAGATCCTCACCAGCTGCCCGAGCTGCCTGCAGGGCCTGAGCCGCTACGGCAACGACCTCGACAACGGGCTCCTGGAGGCTGACTACATCGTGGTCGAGATGGCCAGCAAGATCCTCGGCGATGCCTGGCTGCCCGACTATGTGGCCGTGGCGAACCAGGGCGGCATCGAACGCGTGCTGGTATGAGCGCAGTGCGCGTTGCGGGCTGCCCGCTGTGCGACGAAGCCGGCGGCCGCCTCATTGTCGAAGCGGAGAAATTCCGTGTCGTACATGCGGTCGAAGCCGGCTTTCCGGCGTTCTACCGGGTCGTGTGGAATGACCATGTCGCGGAATGGTCGGACCTTCTCAGCGAAGACAGGGGGCTCTGCATGGAGGCGGTGGCCGCGGTGGAGCAAAGCCTGCGCGGCGCGCTGAAGCCGACCAAGATCAACCTCGCTGCGCTCGGCAACATGGTGCCGCACCTGCACTGGCATGTGATCGCGCGCTTCGACTGGGATACCCGTTTCCCGGCGCCGGTCTGGGCGGCCGAACAACGCACGCACGATCCGGAACGCGAAGCCGCGATCGAAATCAAACTGCCGGCACTGGAACGCGAGATGATCCAGCGCTTGGCGACAAGGAGTATCTGATGGCAGGTTTGCAAGCCGGCGCACCGACGCCGCAATCGATCACCGCGCACAGCAAGTCGCGCGTTCTGGAGGTGGGTTTTTCCGATGGCGCCACGTTCCGCATTCCGTTCGAGCTCATGCGGATCTATTCGCCGTCGGCCGAGGTGCAGGGCCACGGGCCCGGCCAGGAAGTGCTGCAGACGGGCAAACGCCAAGTCGGCCTGATGGACCTGCAGCCGGTCGGCAACTACGCCGTGCAGCCGACCTTCAGCGACGGCCACGACACCGGTATCTTCTCCTGGGACCTGCTGTACGAACTCGGCTCCAGGCACGATGAACTGTGGGCCGAGTACGAGCGCCGCCTCGCGGCAGCGGGCGTCGACCGGGACGCGCCCATGGCCGGCAAGGCCGACAAGGGAGGCCACGCCTGCGGCAGCCATTGAGTGCGAATGACCGGCCGCCGCGCGGGGTCGTCTGCTTGATATGAACGCTTCCGGCCTAACATCGAGCGGATGAGTAGCACGCATTTCGGATTCGAATCGGTCGACGAGGGCGACAAGGCGCGCCGCGTGCGCGGCGTGTTCGACTCCGTCGCTGCGCGCTACGACCTCATGAACGACCTGATGTCGGCCGGGCTGCATCGCGCCTGGAAGGCGTATGCCGTGATGGTCGCCAACGTTGGCGAGGGCTCGAAGGTGCTCGACATCGCCGGCGGCACCGGCGACCTCGCCCTGGCTTTTGCCAAGAGGGTAGGCGAGAGCGGAGAAGTGATCCACACCGACATCAACGAGGCCATGCTGCGTACCGGCCGCGACCGGCTGCTCGATGCCGGCGTCTCGCTGCCCACGCTGGTTTGCGACGCAGAGAAGCTGCCCTTTGCGGACCAGCGGTTCGACGTCGTGACCGTCGCCTTCGGCCTGCGCAACATGACGCACAAGGATGCTGCGCTCAAGGAAATGAACCGTGTGCTGAAGCCGGGCGGCAAGCTGCTCGTGCTCGAGTTCTCCAAAGTCGCCAAGCCGCTGTCGAAGGTTTATGACTGGTATTCGTTCAGCGTGCTGCCGCGGTTGGGCAAGGTGGTCGCCGGCGACGATGCGAGCTATCGTTACCTGGCCGAGTCGATCCGGATGCACCCCTCCCAGGAAGAGCTCAAGACCCTCATGAAAGAGGGCGGTTTCGGACATGTGGACTATCACAACATGACGGGTGGCGTAGTGGCCCTGCATGTTGGAATCAAATGTTGATGAAGAATTTTTTGCCGAAGGAGACGTCATGATGAAAAGTATTTGGTCCGTTTTGCTGGTGTGCGCGCTGGCCGTTGTGAGCATCGATGCCGACGCGCGCCGCATGGGCGGCGGCAAGTCGGTCGGCAAGCAGTCGGGCAACGTCACGCAGCGCGATGCAACACCCAACGCGCCTGGCGCCCCCGCCCAGAATGCGAACGCTGCAGCCGCCCGGCCGGCGACGGCGGCGCCTGCCGCCGCCGCGCCAAAGCGGCCGTGGGCCGGCATGCTCGGTGGTTTGGCCGCGGGCCTGGGTCTGGCATGGCTCGCCAGCTCGCTCGGTCTCGGCGCGGCTTTCGGCAATATTCTGCTGATCGGTCTGCTGGTGCTGGCGGCTGTGGTCGTGTGGCGCATCTTCGCGGCGCGCTCGCGCGCCAACGGCGCTTCGCGCAACGGAGGCTTCGCTTTCCAGGGTGCAGGTCACCCCGCGAACGCGACTGCACCATCCCAGTACAGCCCGAACAACGTCGGCAACGACGCATCGGCACGTCCCTGGGAGCGCAACAGCGCGGCCTTCGACGCCACGCCTGCGCAGCAGCAGCTTGAGACCGATCGCAGCGTCGGCGGATCGTCGATGGCCGGCGCAGCGGCGGCAGGCGGCAGCATGATCGGTTCGGCGTTGGGCGGAGCGCAGTCCTGGGGCGTTCCTGCCGACTTCGATGCAGACGGCTTCCTCGCTGCTGCCAAGCGCAACTTCGTCACGCTGCAGGACGCGTGGGACCGCGCCGACATCACGACCCTTCGTTCCATGATGACGGACGGCATGGTCGGCGAGATTCGCCAACAGCTCGCCGAGCGCGAAAACCACACGGGCGGCGAGTCCAACAAGACCGAAGTCGTCATGCTCGACGCGAAGCTGCTGGGCATCGAGGAACTGCCGGACGTCTACCTGGCGAGCGTCGAGTTCTCCGGCATGATCCGCGAAGACATGTCTTCGGGCCCGAGCCCGTTCCGCGAAGTCTGGAACATGACCAAGCCGACCAGCGGCGCCGGCGGCTGGCTGGTGGCAGGCGTGCAGGCACTGCAATAGGCACCTGACGCTTCGATCCGGTCGCAAGACCGGGAATAATGGGGACATGGTCACACCATCGTCCCCTTTTTCTTTTTTCGAAGACCTCGCAAATCGCATCGGCAGCCGGCTGCAACCGCCGGCCTGGGCGATCCACGAGGTCCAGCACCGGGCCGTGCTGTTTCTCAATCACGTGCTGCAGCAGGAGCCCGAAGCCCAGCAGCGCCTGGTGCGGCAGCAGGGGCGTGTGGTGCAGTTCGAATGGCGCTTCGTCACGATGAAGTTCGTCGCCACGCCTGCGGGCCTGCTCGACCTGGCGCCTGATGATGCCGTGCCCGAACTGACCCTTGCCGTGACCGAAGCGTCGCCTTTCGGCCTGGCGCGGGCCGCGTTCAGGGGCGACAAGCCGGCCGTGCGCATCGACGGTGACGTACAGCTGGCCGCCGAGGTCAACTGGCTGGTCGACCATGTGCGCTGGGATGTCGAAGACGATCTGGCACGGGTCGTCGGAGACGTGCCGGCCCACACGATCGCCCGCGGTGCGCGGCGCGTCGTGGCGGCGCTGCGACAGTTCGTGGGCCAGCGTTCTCAGCCACCCGCCGGGTCCGCGGGCGTGGAATGAGGCGCTTCTACCGCGGCATCTTCATCGTCCTGGTCGCGCTGCGCTACGGCCTCGACGAGCTCGTTCTCACGAGCTTTCAGAAGCCCTGGCTGCGCGTGGTCGCCCGCATCGTCTCGATCGGCCGCAACCTCGATGCGCCGCGCGGTCAGCGGCTGCGCGAAGCGCTGGAGCGTCTCGGCCCGATCTTCGTGAAGTTCGGCCAGGTCTTGTCGACGCGGCGCGACCTGCTGCCGCCCGACATCGCAGACGAGCTGGCATGGCTGCAGGACCGGGTGCCGCCGTTCGATTCCAAGATCGCCATTGCGACGATCGAGCGGGCGTTTCGCAGGCCGCTCGGCGAAATCTTCGTGCAGTTCGAAGAAACGCCGGTGGCCAGCGCGTCCATTGCACAAGTGCATTTCGCGACCATCCGCAACCGCGACGGCACCTTGCGCGAAGCCGCGGTCAAGGTACTGCGGCCCGGCATGCGCGATGTGATCGAAAAAGACCTCGCACTGATGGCCATGATGGCCGGCTGGGTCGAAGGCCTGTCGGCCGACGGCAAGCGCCTGAAGCCGCGCGAGGTGGTGGCGGAATTCGACAAGTACCTGCACGACGAGCTCGACCTGGTGCGCGAGGCCGCCAACGCAGCCCAACTCCGGCGCAACATGGAGAAGCTCGAACTGGTGCTGATCCCCGAGATGTTCTGGGACTTCTGTCACCCCGAGGTGATCGTGATGGAGCGCATGAAAGGCGTGCCCATCGCGCAGCTCGACCGCCTTCGCGCCGCTGGCGTCGACATCTCCAAGCTGGCGCGCGACGGGGTCACCATCTTCTTCACGCAGGTGTTCCGCGACGGCTTCTTCCATGCCGACATGCATCCGGGGAATATCCAGGTGAGCCTGGAGCCCCATACATTCGGGCGGTATATCTCGCTCGATTTCGGCATCGTCGGCACGCTCACCGAGTCCGATAAGGAATACCTTGCCCAGAACTTCGTCGCCTTCTTCCGGCGCGACTACAAGCGGGTGGCCGAGCTGCACCTGGAAAGCGGCTGGGTTCCCGAAGGCACGCGCATCGACGAACTCGAGGCTGCGATCCGCACGGTGTGCGAGCCGTACTTCGACCGCCCGCTGAAGGAAATCTCGCTCGGCATGGTGCTGATGCGGCTGTTCCAGACCTCGCGCAGGTTCCACGTCGAGATCCAGCCGCAGCTGGTGCTGCTTCAGAAGACCCTGCTCAACATCGAGGGCCTCGGCCGCCAGCTCGATCCCGAGCTGGATCTCTGGCACACCGCCAGGCCGTTTCTCGAAAAGTGGATGAGCGATCAAATCGGCCCGCGCAAGCTCTTCGAGCAACTGCGTGCCGAGGCGCCGCGCTACGCCAAGCTGCTGCCGGAGCTGCCGCGTCTGCTGCACGAGTACCTTCACAACAGGCCCAGGGATCACCGCCGCGAACTGGTCGAGCTGCTGGCAGCGCAGAAGCGCACCAACCGTTTGCTGCAGGCCATCATCTACGGTGGCATGGGTTTTGTATTGGGATTGATCGCGATGCAGGTGCTGGTGCGCGTGCGTCTTTTTTGAAGAGGAGATCCCGCCGTGCTGCTGTCCCTGGTCGTCGTCTATCTGCTGATCACCATCGCCATCGGCTTGTACGCCGCCAAGCGCGTCAAGAACACCACCGATTTCGCGATCGCCGGCCGGCATTTGCCGCTGTTCATGATCGTGACGACCACGTTCGCCACCTGGTTCGGCTCCGAAACGGTACTCGGCATCCCGGCGAAATTTATCGAAGGCGGCCTGGGCAGCGTGATCGAAGACCCCTTCGGCGCCGGGACCTGCCTGATCCTGGTGGGTCTGTTCTTCGCGGGCAAGCTGTACCGCATGACGCTGCTCACCATCAGCGACTATTACCGCGAGCGCTACGGCAGGGTGGTCGAGGTGGCTTGCTCGCTGATCATCATGCTGAGCTACCTGGGCTGGGTATCGGCACAGGTCACGGCGCTCGGGTTGGTGTTCAACGTGCTTTCGGGCGGCACCATCGGCATTTCGCTCGGCATGGTCATCGGCGTGGTTTCGATCCTCGCCTACACGCTGTTCGGGGGCATGTGGTCGGTGGCAGTGACCGACTTCCTCCAGATGATCATCCTCGTGGTGGGTCTGACGGTGATCGCGGTTTTTGCCGGCAACATGGCGGGCGGCGCCGACAAGGTGATCGCATTCGCCGTCAGCAAGGACCTGTTCAAGTTCTGGCCGGAGCCGAACTTCAAGGACATGATCTTCTTCTTCGCCGCTGCTATCACGATCATGCTGGGGTCGATTCCTCAGCAGGACGTGTTCCAGCGCGTGATGTCCGCCAACAGCGTCAGGGCCTCGACGCGCGGTCCGGTGATCGGCGGCATCGCCTACATCCTGTTCGCCTTCGTGCCGATGTTCCTGGTTGCGAGCGCGCTGCTGATCATGCCGGAGCAGACGGCCGCGCTGCTGAAGGACGATCCGCAGAAAGTGCTGCCCATGCTGGTACTCGAGAAGATGCCTTTCGTAATGCAGGTGCTTTTTTTCGGTGCGCTGCTGTCGGCGATCAAGTCGACTGCGTCTGCAACGCTGCTGGCACCGAGCGTGACCTTCACCGAAAACATCTGGCGCCAGTTCCGCCCCGCTGGCACCGACCGCGAGAACCTGCGCACCATGCGGATCACCGTGCTGCTTTTCAGCGCGGCAGTGCTGGTCTATGCGATCCGCATGCAGGGAACGCCGATCTACGAGCTGGTCTCGGGCGCTTACCAGGTACCGCTGGTGGGCGCCTTCGTGCCACTGGTCTGCGGGCTCTACTGGAAGCGCGCGACCACGCAGGGTGCGGTGGCGGCGGTTGTGCTCGGCATCGGCGTCTGGCTGCTGTTCATGGCCGTTCCCTGGGGCGAGCAGTTCCCGGCGCAGCTCGCTGGCGTGCTGGCCGCTTTCGCCGGCATGATCGCCGGCTCGCTGGCGCCCCAGTGGGTGGCCGATACGCGTGTGCCGCATCGAATGCTGGCGGTCGACGCTGCCTGAGGGCGGGGGTGCGACGCCTATAATCGAGGGCTTTGCGACCGGCCGTCGGCCGCTCATTCGCCCTCCCACCCCATGCCTATCTACGCCTACAAGTGCGGCACCTGCGGCTTTGCCAAAGACGTGCTGCAAAAAATGTCCGATACGCCGCTGACGGAGTGCCCGGCTTGCGGTGCGAGCGCGTTCGCCAAGCAGCTCACCGCTGCCGGTTTCCAGCTCAAGGGTTCCGGATGGTACGTGACCGATTTCCGCGATGGTGCGGCGGGAAAGAAGGGCGTCGAAAAAAGCCCCGACAAGGGATCGGAAGCGCCGACGGCCTCGGCCGACGGTGCCGCGGGCAAGCCCACCGATTCGCCGGCGACCGCGACAGCCCCTGCAGTCGCGGCGCCCTCTGCGCCGGCCGCGGCGAAACCTGCCGCTACCAAGAGCGACTGAGCTCGCACTTTCATGCTCGCGCTGCGCAAATGGCTGTTTTCCGGCTTGCTCGTGATCGTGCCGCTGGTGATCACGCTCGGCGTGCTGAACTGGATCATCGGCACGCTCGACCAGACGCTGTGGCTGCTGCCACAGGCATGGCAGACCTGGCTGAACCACCACAACGTGCGGGGGCTGGGCGTGCTACTGACGCTGGCGATCCTGCTGGGGGTCGGCGCGATTGCCAGCAACTTCGTGGGCAAGCGCTTGTTGGGCTGGGGCGATGCCGTGGTGCGCCGCATCCCGGTCGTTCGTTCGATCTATTCCAGTGTCAAACAGGTTTCCGACACGCTGTTCTCCGAAAACGGCAATGCGTTCAGAACCGCCGTGCTTGTCCAGTGGCCGCGCGCGGACATGTGGACCATTGCGTTCGTGACCGGCACGCCCGGCAACGACGTTGTGACGCACCTGGGCGGTGGTGACTATCTCGGTGTCTACGTGCCGACCACGCCAAACCCCACGGGCGGCTATTTCGTGATGCTCAAGCGCAGCGACTGCATCGAACTCAAGATGAGCGTGGACGACGCGCTCAAGTACATCGTGTCCATGGGGGTGGTCGTTCCCGGCGGCCCCGCAACGATCGCGATCAAGTAAATACGCGCCGCCTCGGCGCCGGAAAATATCTATGGCCATGCGTTCCAACTATTGCGGTCTGGTGACCGATGCCCTGCTGGGCCAGACAGTCACGCTGTGCGGCTGGGTCAACCGCCGCCGCGATCACGGCGGCGTGCTATTCATCGACCTGCGCGATCGCGAAGGCTATGTGCAGGTGGTGTGCGACCCCGATCGCGCTGCCACCTTCGCCACCGCCGAAGGCTTGCGCAACGAGTTCTGCGTGCAGGTCACCGGCCTCGTGCGCGCGCGGCCCGAAGGCACGGTCAACGAAAACCTGAAGAGCGGCAAGATCGAAGTGCTCTGCCAGGAAATGAAGGTGCTGAATCCGTCGGTGACGCCGCCGTTCCTGCTGGACGACGACAACCTGTCGGAAACCACCCGTCTGACGCATCGCGTGCTCGACCTGCGCCGGCCCGCCATGCAGCGAAACATGATGCTGCGCTACAAGGTGACGATGGAAACGCGCAAGTTCCTCGACGCCAACGGCTTCATCGACATCGAGACGCCGATGCTCGGCAAGTCCACGCCCGAAGGCGCGCGCGACTACCTGGTGCCCAGCCGCGTGCACGACGGCAGCTTCTTCGCGCTGCCCCAATCGCCGCAGTTGTTCAAGCAGCTGCTGATGGTGGCCGGCTACGACCGCTATTACCAGATCGTCAAGTGCTTCCGCGACGAGGACCTGCGTGCCGACCGGCAGCCGGAGTTCACCCAGATCGACATCGAGACCTCGTTCATGGCCGAGGAAGAGATCCGCGAGATGTTCGAAGGGATGATCCGCAAGGTGTTCCGTGCGGCCGCACAGGTCGAGCTGCCGCCGTTCCCGGTCATGAGCTATGGCGACGCCATGTTCAAGTACGGTTCGGACAAGCCGGACCTGCGGGTCAAGCTCGAGTTCACCGAGCTGACCGACGTGATGCGCAATGTCGAATTCAAGGTGTTCGCACAGGCGGCCGGCATGGACGGCGGCCGGGTGGTGGCCCTGCGCGTGCCCGGCGGTGGCGGCGATGGCGGCTTGTCGCGCGGCGACATCGATGCATACGCCGAGTTCGTCAAGATCTACGGCGCGAAGGGGCTGGCGTACATCAAGGTCAACGATGCGGCGCAGGGTCGCGAAGGCCTGCAGAGCCCGATCGTCAAGAACCTCAACGATGCGTCGTTGGCAGAAATCATTGCGCGCACCGGTGCGCGCAACGGCGACATCCTTTTCTTCGGCGCCGACAAGGAAAAGGTGGTCAACGACGCCATCGGCGCGCTGCGGGTGAAGATCGGTCACAGCGCCTTCGGTCGCAGGAGCGGCCTGTTCGAGGATCGATGGGCGCCGCTCTGGGTGGTCGACTTCCCGATGTTCGAGTTCGACGAGGAAGGCCAGCGCTGGTCGGCCGTGCACCATCCCTTCACCGCGCCCAAGGACGGCCATGAAGACCTGATGGACACGGCCCCCGAGAAGTGCATTGCCAAGGCCTACGACATGGTGCTCAACGGCATCGAGATGGGCGGCGGATCGGTGCGTATCCACCGCGAAGAAGTGCAGAGCAAGGTGTTCCGGGCGCTCAAGATCAATGCCGAGGATGCGCAGGCCAAGTTCGGCTTCCTGCTCGACGCGCTGCAGTACGGTGCACCGCCGCACGGCGGCATCGCGATCGGCCTAGACCGCCTGGTGATGCTGCTGACGGGCGCAGAGTCGATCCGAGACGTGATCGCCTTCCCCAAGACCCAGCGCGCGCAGGACCTGCTGACGCAGGCGCCCAGCCCGGTCGACGAGAAGCAGTTGCGCGAGCTGCATATCAAGCTGCGCAACACGCCCCAGACAGCCTGAGCGGAGACGGGCCCGGTATGAGCGAACGGGCCTGGAAGATTCCCGAGTCGGTGCTGGTGGTGATCCACACGCCGGCCCTCGACGTGCTGCTGATACGCCGTGCGGATGCCGACGACTTCTGGCAGTCGGTCACCGGCAGCAAGGACTTCGCCGAAGAGCCGCTGGCGCTCACCGCGGCACGCGAGGTTGCCGAAGAAACCGGCATCCTTTGCGGTGAGGGCAATGCGCTCGGGATGCAGCTGCACGACTGGCAGCTGCAGAACATCTATGAGATCTACCCGCAATGGCGCAGCCGCTACGAGGCCGGCGTCAGCCACAACACCGAGCACCTGTTCGGTCTCTGCGTGCCGGAGCGGCTGACGCCGCGGCTAGATCCTCGCGAACACACGGCCTGGGTGTGGTTGCCGTACCGCGAGGCCGCCGACGCCTGCTTTTCCCCTTCGAATGCAGAAGCGATTCTGCTGCTGCCACAATTTGCGCGATGAACCCGCCAACCAACAGCTTCCGGGTGGCGACGTACAACATCCACAAGGGCGTGCAAGGCATCGGCCCGGCGCGCCGACTCGAAATCCACAACCTTGGGCATGCCATCGAGCAGCTCGATGCAGACATCGTTTGCCTGCAGGAAGTTCGCAAGATGAACCGCCAGGCCGCGGTCCGCTTCAATCGCTGGCCCGAACTGCCGCAGGCCGACTTTCTCGCGCCCGAGGGCTATACCGCGGTCTACGAGACCAACGCCGTCACCCGCCATGGCGAGCACGGCAACGCGCTGCTCACCCGCTGGCCGGTGCTGCGCAAGACCCATCAGGACATCTCCGACCACCGCTTCGAGCAGCGTGGGCTGCTGCATGTGGCGATCGAAGTCGAAGGACGGCCGGTGCATGCGATCGTCGTGCACCTGGGCCTCATACGCGGCAGCCGCGTGCGCCAGATCGCATCGCTGCGCGAATTCATCGAGCGAGAAATCCCTGCCGACGAGGCGCTGGTGGTGGCCGGCGACTTCAACGACTGGGGCGCGCGCATGCGCTATGCGATGAACGCCATGGGGCTGCGCGACACCGGCGACCTTCGCGGGCCCCGCACGCTCACGTATCCGTCGCGCCTTCCGGTGGCGCAGCTCGACTTCATTTACGGCCGTATGGTGGAGCCGATTGCGACCACCGTGCCGCGCGGCCCGATCTGGGCTCGCATGTCCGATCACCTGCCGCTCGTCACCGACTTCGTGCTATCAAAAACATAGCTTCAATACGAGGCGCCAAGCGCGCTGCAGGGTCATTCGGCCAAAAACCATTCACTGTTACGATGCTCGCATGCTAAGGACAACCGACGCCGCACCGCGCACCGACAAAGACGCATCGGAGGACGAGGGCACACCCGTTTCCGTCAAGATCCGAGAGCGGCTTCTCGCCGCCCGCAAGCGCTTCAATGCCAACGACAACATTGCCGAGTTCATCGAGCCCGGTGAGCTCGAAGGGCTGCTCGACGAAGTCGAGGTCGGAATGAAGCAGGTGCTCAAGAGCCTGGTGATCGATCTCGACAACGATCACAACACCGACAACACGGCCCGCCGCGTCGCCAAGATGTATGTGAACGAGGTGTTCAAGGGTCGTTATGTGGCCCAGCCTTCGCTCACCGAGTTCCCGAATGCCGAGCATCTGAACGAACTCATGATCGTCGGGCCTATCACCGTGCGCAGCGCATGCTCGCACCACTTCTGCCCGATCATCGGCAAGCTCTGGATCGGCGTCATGCCCAACGAGCAGACCAATGTGATCGGCCTGTCCAAGTACGCGCGGCTGGCCGAATGGGTGATGAGCCGGCCGCAGATTCAGGAAGAAGCGGTAGTGCAGCTGGCCGACCTGATTCAGGAACGCACGCAGCCCGATGGGCTTGCCCTGGTGGTCGAAGCCGAGCACTTCTGCATGCAGTGGCGCGGCGTCAAGGAAATGGAGAGCAAGATGATCAACTCGGTCATGCGCGGCGTCTTCCTCAAGGACTCCAACCTCCGCCGCGAGTTTCTTTCGCTTCTTCCCCGCAAGAGTTGAACGCCATGCTCGTACGACTTCTCTATGCCAGCCGCGCGGTCGACACCGGCGCCAACGCCATCGAAGCGATCCTCACCCAATCGCGCCTGCACAACACCGCATGCGGCATCACCGGCATCCTTTGCTATGGCGGCGGCACCTTCCTGCAGGCCATCGAAGGCGGGCGGATGCCGATCAGCGAGCTGTACGGCCACATCCAGAAGGATGTCCGCCACAAAGACGTGGTGCTGCTGCACTACGAAGAAATTTCAGAACGCCGCTTCGGCGGCTGGACGATGGGGCAGGTCAATTTGTCCAAGCTCAATATCTCGACCCTGCTCAAGTATTCCGAGAAGCCCGAACTCGATCCGTATTCGGTCTCGGGCAAGGTTTCGCTCGCGCTGCTCGAAGAGTTGATGGCCACCGCAGCCATCGTCGGCCGACACTGAGGCGTTGGCCTTGCCGGCGCTGCTGCTGGGTTGCGACTTCTCGAGTGCGCCGACTCTGCGCAAGCCCATCGTGCATGCGCTCGGAACCGTACAGGCGGACGGCGTCAGGCTTCTCCGGCTCGATCGCTTTCCTACCCTCGACGCCTGGTTCCAGGCCCTGAAGGACGAGCCGGCATGGACCGGCGCCTTCGATTTTCCGTTCGGCTTGCCGAGGGAGTTGGTCGTCGAGTTGCGTTGGCCGCAGCAATGGAAGGCGCTGATCGATCACTACGCCGGTTTCACCCGCGCCGAGATTCGCGACACCTTTGCCGCCTTTTGCGCGGCCAGGCCCGTCGGAGGGAAGTTCGCTCATCGTGCAACCGACGGGCCGGCCGGCTCCAGTCCTTCGATGAAGTGGATCAATCCGCCGGTCGCCTTCATGTTGCACGCGGGCGTGCCACGCTTGCTTGCGGCGGGCGCGGCATTGCCCGGACTGCACATGCCGGCGAGCGGCATGTCGTCGCGGCTGGCGCTGGAAGGTTATCCGGGCCTTCTCGCGCGGGAGTTGATCGGCCGGCGCAGCTACAAGAGCGACGATACCGCCTCCCAGAATCTTGCCCGGCGCGGTGCACGCACCGATCTGCTCGCCGCGCTGGAGGCGGGGTCTTCGAGAATCGAACTGCGCCTGATCGTGGACGATCGCCAGCGCGATCAGCTGATCGGCGATGCGAAGGGCGATTGCCTGGACGCGGCGCTGTGCCTGCTACAGGCTGCCTGGGGCGCGGCCCGCCGCGAGAGTGCCGGGCCTGGTTGCGGTCTTCCGAGCAAGATGGACCCGCTCGAGGGCTGGATCGTCACCGCCTGACGTCCTACAGCCGATCGGGCTCGGCTCGCCCGAGAGGATCGAGTCACCGTCGCTAGATTGAAACCAGTGGTTCGGTCGAGACGAATCACACCAACCATTCAACTGCGAAGGAAACAGCATGAACAAGGATCAAGTGGCAGGCCGTGTCGACCAGGCCAAGGGAAAGCTCAAGGAAGCGGCCGGTAAGGTAACCGGCAGTGAAAAGCTGCAAGCCGAAGGTGAAGTCGATCAGGCCAGCGGCAAAGTCCAGAGCACTTACGGCGATACGAAGGAAGACGCCAAGGATGCCATCAAGCGCGGCGCCGACAAGCTGTAGCTTCATAGTTGCCGCGAACAAAAAAGCCCGGGTGACCGGGCTTTTTTGACTTGCGACGCGCAAGTTAAGGTCAGTTGGACCGCTTGTGCATCAGCGTGGTGACCACGTCAGCGATGTCCGATGTCTTGAGAAGCGCCGCGATCAACGCGGTGGCCGACAGTAATCGCCACGGCTTGACCAGTACCACCAGCGCGCCTGCTGCCGCTGCCGCTGCGACGAGCTTGGCCGGCTGCTCTCGTGCGTACCGGTCGAGCAGGGGACGCGCAAGCTGGCCCACGGCATTTGCCGGGTGGCGGCGCCACCAGCGCTGGGTCATGCTGCGCGCAACCGAAGTCCAGGCGAACTGGTCAAGAATGCCGACCCGGCGACGAGGCAATGATGCTGGTGAGGGATCGTCAGACACCTCGACGGCCGGTCGACCACCTTGCAACTGATACACCAGCGCCTGGCGGGAAAGAGCAAGCCGCTGCTGCGGCGTGAGGTTTTCGTGCTCACCGGCCATGGTGTTCTCCAGCTGTCTTGAGAGCCTGCACGTCGGCGTCGATCTGCGCACGAAGGTCGGCGAAACCGTGAAACTCGACCGGACGCACCGCAAAGTAGCCGGAGACGAGCGCAATCAGCAAGGCGATTCCTGGCACGACGACCAAGACCCAGTGAAAACCACCCTCGACCGCGCCGAGCATCACGGCGACGCCGATCAGTCCGAGTGCCAGTACGGCGCTCACCGCGGCGAGCAAACCCGCAACGATGCGCGAAACCAACCCCCGACCGGCTTGCGCCGTCTCTTGCTTGACGAGTGCCGTGTAATTGACGACGTGGTCGGCGATCAGTTCCGGATGCCCGAGCACCGTGGAAAAAATGGGATGAAGCATGGTGCGGTGCAACCGGGCAGAACGCTGCTTTTAGTAGTCGTCCCGGCGGCGAGCCGCGAGGACGATGAGCGCGGTGATCGCGGCGCCTGCCGCTGCAGCCACGAGCACCGAGCGCACCGGCTGATCGGCGATATACCTTCCCGTCACATCGGCAGCTTCTTCGAAACGGCGCTGCGCACGGGCACTGGTCGTGGAAGCCGCGTCGAGCCCGCGCTGAACGGCCTGCTGTACGCGTGCGGCAAGCTGTTCGACCGAAGGTTCCGCGTCACGGCGCATGTCGCGCACCTTTTCGCCGGCGGCGTTGACCGCGTTCTGCGCGTAGGCGCGCGTGCTATCAATGGCGTCGTTGGCGGTCTGACGAGCTTCTTCAGCCAACTGCGACGGTGTCTTTGTGTTCGTGTTCATGAATATTCCTTCCAGGTGAATTTGTTTCGGGAACCTGCTTATCGTAGCGAAACGATCTGCTTCGCATCGAACCGACGATGAAGCTTGCATGCACCGCTCGACAGACAGGCTATGTGCCGGCGCCAGAATACCCTGTCAGCAGCCGCGGTCTGGGGGCGTAGGAGAGGATCGAATCACCGCGGCACAGGCACTGCGAGGCGTATCAGGCGGTCTTGAGCAATGACGGGAGCATCGCGCTCAGCCGGGTTCCCTGGCCAGCCGACGACATGACGGTGAGCTTGCCTCTGGCGGCTTCGACGCGATGCCGCATGCCGGCGAGACCGTGCGACGAAGGTCGGCTGCTCTGGGTGTCGAAGCCCTTACCGTTGTCCGCCACCTCGACGATCGCGTGGTTGCCGTAGTTCTTCATCACGATGCTGGCTTCGCTCGCCTGAGCGTACTTGCCGATGTTGGTCAGGCTTTCCTGGACCATGCGGTAGACGGTGAGTTGATTGGCTTCGTCGAGCACCACGGGTTCGAGCACCATTTCGATCTCCATGCCGGAGTGCTCGGCGAACTCGCGGCCGAGTATTTCGAGCGAAGCCACGAGGCCGAGATTGGACAACGACGAAGGCCTGAGGTCTTCGATGATGCGGCGCTTGAGCGCGATTCCGCTGTTGAGAAGCTCATTCAGATGCTGCAGCCGCTGTATGGCGTCGGGCGCTTCGGCAAGCCTCGACTTCAGCCGCGCGACATCGAGCTTGGCGGCGGTCAGCAACGAACCCAGCTCATCGTGCAACTCGCGCGCGAGGTAGCCGCGCTCGGTTTCCCGCACCTCTTGCAGATGGGTGGCAAGCTCGGCCAGGCTCGCGGTGCGTTCGCGCACTTCATCCTCAAGCGCATTGCGTTCGCGCTGCAGCGCCTCCTGTTGGCGCTCGCCGACCGAACGCAGCGCATGCGCTTGCCTGAGGTACAGGTAGAAGGCGCCGAGCCCGGCCAGAGCCACCAGTGCGATGCCGATGCGGGCAAATCGCAGCGATTTCGCGATCTGCGTCTGCCCTCGCTGCAGTGCATCGTTGCTGGTCGATATGAGTTCCTGCGCCTGTCGTCGGATAGCGTCCATCTCTTCCCGGCCGACATCGGTCGTGATCACGAACTTCCACGCGTCTTCGTTACCTTCCCGCCGCAGCCGCACGCTCATCTCCATCTCGGCCAGCTTGCGGGATACGTGCTTGGCAAGCTGCGCCAGCCGCGCGGCCTCGCTCGGCTTGCCGGCGTAAAGCTGCTGCAGCGTGGAGAGCTGCCCGTCCACCTTTGCGACGGCATCGTCGTATGGCTCGCGATAGCGCGCCTCGCCCGTGAGCAGATAGCCGCGCTGTCCGGTTTCGGCGTCCAGGATGTTCTGCAGCAGCAAATTGAGTGCAAGCCGCATGCGTTGCGCGTCGCCGACATCGGTCAGTGCGCCGCTGGACTGGCGATAGCCCGCCTCGTTGATGCCGACGAGCGCGAGCGCCGCAAGGGCTGCGAGCGTGAGGCCGAGGGCCATCTTCGGGAAAGCTAACCAGCGCATGGGGTCTCCGCGAGATGCGAGCAACTTAAATTCGGGAATAATCGAAGCCGACAAGGGCCCGGCATGTTGCGACGCAAAAAGCCGCGATACAACGAAGAAGGTAACAGATGATCAAGATCGGAATTGTGGATGACCACGCTATCGTGCGCTCCGGCCTGCGCCAGTTTTTCTCGGAGCACGTCGACCTGCGCGTGGCCGGCGAAGCAGCGAGCGGCCGAGAGGCGATAGAGCTGGTGAGAACGACGGAGCTCGATGTGCTCGTCATGGATCTTTCAATGCCCGGACAAAGCGGCATCGATGCATTGGCGATGATTCGCGCCAAGGCGCCGGATGTCGGCATTCTGATTTTGAGCGGCTATCCGGAGGAGCACTACGCGATGAACCTGATCCGTCAGGGCGCGAGCGGCTACCTCAACAAGGAATGCGATCCGATGGAGATCGTGAACGCGATCCGCACCATTTCGCTGGGCCGCCGCTACATCACGCCGGCGGTGGCCGAACTGCTTGCGCGCCAGCTCGACCGCAAGGACGATGCTGCGCCGCACGAGCAGTTGTCGGAGCGCGAGTTTCAGGTGTTCCTGAAGCTGGCCAAGGGAGAAACGGCGGGGGACATCGCCAAGACGCTGTCGCTCTCGGTCAAGACCGTCAGTACCTACCGCACTCGCCTGATGGAAAAGATGAATCTCTCGTCCAACAGCGACCTGACGTACTACGCGTTGAAGAACAAGCTAATCGACTGAGCATCCACGGGTGTGGACTGGCGCCTGAAAGGGCGTCAGGTTTCGCTCGATTGCTGTCGAAGCGGAGCGGCCTGCTCGATACAAAAATCGATCAGCGCGTCGATTTCGTTCGACTTGTCGAACACCGCGTCCACGCCAAACTGCGCGCAGCGCTTGCGTATGTCGGGCGTGGCGTAGTTGCTGAGAACGACTACTTTCTGGTCCGGACGGCGGGACATGCATGCCTGCAGCACGCCAAGCCCGCTTCCTTGCTTCAGAAAAAGATCGACGATTGCCAGTTGCCACTGGTCGGTGTTCTCGGTCAGCCACTGGACTGCGTCCAGTTCAGTCTCTGCGAAACCGATCGCCGAGATGCATGTGAGCTCTTCAAGCGTATCGACGAGGTTCTCGCGGATCGTGACGTTGTCTTCGACGATGTAGGTCTTTAATCTTGGGTCCATGGAGAACCGTGGGTCCCTGTATGCGATCGAAATATGCGTCAGCAGCCGCCGCCAAGCTGCTGCCAATCAGTGCCGACATCATGCAACGTGTTGCACCTTGCCGCTGTAGGCTTGTTCTTACGGACAACAGCTTCGCGGGGCCGTAGGTTCCGCCTCACATCGGATGCTGTCTCGCGCCGACTCGGCTTGCGTCAGGTCGTCGCTATGGTTAGCTGCAAATTTGCGCATAGAGGGCGATGAGATGAACATCTTGTGGAACCACGCGATGGCCCGCCGCCTGGTGGCTGCCGCTGCGGTCGGCTTTCTGGCTGCGCCTGCTGCCATCGCCTCGACGCGCGATTGAAGAGAGATGCTCGCCCTGTGAGCGCGCAGTCCCATCCGTCGCCTCACCGGTCGATCTGGGTCAAGGTCGCTGCGGTGCTGGTCGGACTGGTCGCGGTCCTGCTCCTCGTGCTCGCATTCTTTCCCTGGGACACGCTTCGTGAGCCGATCAACCGCTACGTGAGCGAGAAGACCGGCCGCAAGTTCGAGATCACTCGCCGCCTCGATGTCGACTTGGGCTTGCGGGTTGCCACGGTCAAGTTCGACGGTATCGAATTTGCCAACCCGGCGTGGGCGCGCGATCCGTACCTGCTTCGGGCCGAGCGGGCCGAATTCGACATTCGGCTGTGGCCGCTTTTGCAGCAAAAAATCGATCTTCCCCGCGTCTCGCTGGTGTCGCCTTCGGCCGGTCTGCAGATGGAAGCGGATGGACGGCGGACCTGGGCCTTCGGCGGCGACGACTCAGGCAAGGAGGGCACGGCACCCACCATTGGTCTTCTGCAGGTCGATGAAGGTTCTGTCGACTTTCTCGCCAACCATCTGGGCGTCGATCTGCACACCGACTTCAGCTTCGATACCAGCCGCGGCGACATGCCGCTCAGCTACCGAATCAAGGGCCGCTACCAGGGTCAGCCACTCACCGCCGAGGGCCGAACCGGCAACGTGCTCCAACTCAACGCGGCGGGGCAGCCGCCGTTCCCGTTGGAAATCAGCGCTGCCGCAGGCGAGACACGATTGAAGGCCGAAGGCACTGTTGCCGAGCTCGCCACTCTGGAGGGCATCGATGCCCGCTTCGATCTGAGGGGCCAAAGCCTCGGCGCGCTGTTCGGGCTGCTCGGCATCGCACTGCCGGAGACGTCGCCCTATGCGCTGAGCGGAGAGCTCAGAAAACGCGCCAAGCTGTGGGAGGTGCAGGGTCTGAAAGGCAAGCTGGGCCTGTCCGACATCGGCGGTGACATGCGCTTCGACCAGGCTCAGAAGCTGCCTTATCTTGCCGGTAGCCTGCGTTCTCGGGTAATGGACATGGACGACCTCGGTCCGCTGATAGGCCTGCCGCCCACCGACCGCTCCGCCAAGGCGGTCGAAGGCGTGAAGCCGCCGCCGACGATTACCCAGGTCAAGCGTGCGCGGCGCGATCCGGGAGACAAGGTGCTGCCCAACGCGACACTGGATTTCGAGCGCCTGGGGGCCATGAATGCCGACGTGAAGTATTCGGCGGACCGTATCCGGAACGTGCGCGAGTTGCCGCTCGACAGGGGGAGCGTGCAGATCAAGCTCAAGGACGGGGTGCTGTCGCTCGACCCGCTCGACCTTGGTATTGCAAGCGGCAAGGTTGCGGGGGCCATACGCATCGATGCCACGCAGAACCCTGCAGAGATACGGGCGACGCTGGACGTGCGCGGGATTCAGCTCAATCGTCTGATTCCGAAGGTCGAAACCTTGAAGACCAGCTTCGGAAAACTGGACGGACGGGTCAATCTTTCCGGCCGAGGCAATTCGGTCGCGAGCTGGCTGGGCGGCGCTTCCGGCGACGTCGCAGCGCTCACCGGCCGCGGCCAGTTCAGCAACCTGCTGCTCGAGTTCGCGGGGCTCGACGGAGGTGAAGTCATCAAGTTCCTGCTGGGCGGCGACAACAACGTGACGCTGCGTTGCGCTGCCCTGGCATTCGACGTGAACAAGGGCATCATGGTCGGACGCAGCCTTGTCTTCGATACGACCGACACGGTATTCAATGCCGCGGGCAACATCAACCTCGGCCAGGAAACGATCGACCTTGTCGTGCGGGCCCAGCCGAAAGACATGAGCATTCTGTCGCTGCGCACGCCGCTCGTCATCGGCGGCACTTTTTCATCGCCAACCGGCGGCGTCGAGATCGCGCCATTGGCAGCACGTGGCCTTGTAGCGTTGGCACTGGCAGCCATCAACCCCTTGCTGGCGCTCGCGGCGACCATTGAAACCGGACCGGGCGAGGACGCGGACTGCCGCGCCGTGCTCGCCCAGGCCAAGCAGCCCGCCACCGGCGCGGCCGGGGCCGGTGCCGCAAAAGCTAAAAAGCAGTAGCTGCCCTTGCCGGCAGCGGTTCAGCGGGACGGCCGATGCCCGCAGACGCTGCAGGCCGGATCGCGCGCGACCTGCAGGGTGTCGAAAGCCGTTCTGCGGCCATCGAACATGAGCAGGCTGCCGGCCAGCGATGGCGCTATGCCGGCGAGCAGCTTCAAGGCCTCGCCGGCCTGGAGCGTGCCAATCGTCCCGACAACCGGCGCGAACACACCCAGCACTGCACAGCGTGTTTCTTCAAATTCCGCCTCCGGCGGAAACAGGCAGGCATAGCAGGGGGAGGCCGGGTCGCGCGTGTCGTACACGCTGAGTTGACCGTCGAAGCGGATGGCAGCACCGGCAACGAGTGGTTTGGCATGCGCAACACAGGCCCGATTCACGGCATGGCGGGTCTTGAAGTTGTCGCTGCAGTCGACCACCACGTCGGCTGCCGCAACCAGTCCGGCGAGCATTGCAGCATCAGCACGCAGCCGATGCGTCTCGATGCGTATGTCGGGATTGATGCCGCGCATGGCCTCGCCGGCAGATTCGACCTTCGACATCCCCACGCGCGCCGTGGTGTGGGCGATCTGTCGTTGAAGATTGGTGAGGTCGACCTCGTCATCATCGACCAGCGTGATGCAGCCGACGCCGGCCGCTGCAAGGTACAGCGCCACCGGCGAACCCAGTCCGCCGGCACCGATCACCAGCGCACGCGCTCCACTGACCCGCTCCTGGCCGTCGATGCCGAACTCTTCGAGCAGGATGTGACGCGAATAGCGCAGCAGGTGTTGGTCGTCCATGCGCCCGCGATCAGTTTTCCTTCTTCTCTTCCTTGTTGTCGACGATGACCTGGGTCTTGCTCACCAGCACAGGCTGGCCCTTGAGCCGGTTGAACGCCTGCGTCAGCGCAAAATCCTTGTCGGAGCCGAACTCGGGCACCTTGCGGTCTTGCGGTGGTTTTTTGGCTTCTTCCTCGAGCCGCTTGCGGGCATCGTCGCGGGCCTTTTCGCGCTCCGGGTCCTTGTTTTCCGAGCCCTGGCCGCTGGCAAGGTGCTTCTCCAGGTCGGCCTCCCGCATGCGCAGCGCTGCGAACGGGCTGCCTTCGGCGCTTTCGTCGACCAGCACGTTCGGCACGATTCCCTTTGCCTGGATCGAGGTTCCGCTCGGCGTGTAGTAGCGCGCGGTCGTGATCTTGAGGCCTGTGTCCGGACCGAGCGGGCGAACCGTCTGCACCGAGCCCTTGCCGAAGGTCTGGCTGCCCATGATCACGGCACGCTTGTGATCCTGCAGCGCGCCCGCCACGATTTCGCTCGCGGATGCCGAACCCTCGTTGACCAGCACCACCAGCGGCACCGTCTTGAGCGCAGCAGGCAAGTTGCGCAGCGGGTCGCTGCCCGCGCGGCGCTGGTAGAACTCCGGCGCCGCCTTGTAGATCGATTTGCTCTCGGCCAGTTGTCCGTCGGTCGACACGACCGTAACGTTCTCGGGCAGGAAGGCGGCAGAAATGGCCACCGCCGCATCGAGCAGGCCGCCCGGGTCGTTACGCAGGTCGAGCACCAGGCCCCTGAGGTTGGGCTCCTGCTTGTAGATCTCGTCGACCTTCTTGACAAAGTCATCGACGGTGCGTTCCTGGAACTGCGACAACCTGATCCAGCCGTAGCCGGGCTCCATCACCTTGCCGCGCACCGACTGCGTGCGGATTTCTTCGCGCGTGATGGTGACCGGAAAGGTGCGGTTCTCGTCCTTGCGGAAGATCGTCAGCAACACCTTGGTGTTGGCTTCGCCGCGCATGCGCTTGACCGCCTCGTTGAGCGACAAACCGCGCACCGCGGTGTCGTCGATGCGGGTGATCAGGTCGCTCGGCTTCAGGCCGGCACGGTACGCCGGAGAGCCTTCGATCGGAGACACCACCTTGATCAGCCCGTCTTCCTGGGAAATCTCGATGCCGACACCGACGAAGCGTCCTGTCGTGCCTTCGCGGAATTCCTTGAACGACTTCTTGTCGAAGTACTGCGAGTGCGGATCGAGGCCCGCGACCATGCCGGAAATCGCATCGGAAATGAGTTTCTTCTCGTCAACCGATTCGACGTAGTCGCTCTTGACCATGCCGAACACCGCAGCGAGTTGCTGAAGTTCTTCGAGCGGCAAAGGTGCGAGCGAACCGCGTGCGACGGTCTGGAGGGAGACGGTGGTCAATGCGCCGGCGAATGCGCCAGCGGCGACCCAGCCGGTGATCTTGAGTTTCTGGCCCATGTGTAAGTGTCCTTGTCGGCTGTCAAACCAATATACACAGCTTGGAAGCGAGTTGTCGGCCAGGGTTCAATGAATCCACGAATGACAACCTGGTTTTCGTCAATGCTTGCCCTGCGCGGCGACCGCCGCAGCGGCTTTTTCGGCGGCGGCGGCATCGCCCAGGTAGTAGTGCCGCAGCGGCTTCAGTTCGTCATTCAGCTCGTAAACCAGCGGAATGCCGTTAGGAATGTTGAGGCCGACGATGTCTTCGTCGGAAACGCCGTCGAGGTATTTGACCAGCGCCCGGATCGAATTGCCATGCGCCGCAACGACCATTCGGCGTCCGGTGCGAATGGCCGGTGCCATCGATTCGTTCCAGAACGGGAGCACCCGCGCCACCGTGTCCTTGAGGCATTCGGTCAACGGAATCTGCTCGGGCGCCAGCTTGGCATAGCGCAGGTCGCCGCGTTCGCTGCGCGGATCGTTCGCTTCGAGAGGCGGCGGCGGCATGCCGTAGCTGCGGCGCCAGAGCAAAACCTGCTCGTCGCCGTACTTCTTGGCGGTTTCGGCCTTGTTGAGGCCCTGCAGCGCGCCGTAGTGGCGTTCGTTGAGGCGCCAGGAATGCACCACCGGCAGCCAGGTGCGGTCGAGCTCGTCAAGGGTATGCCATAGCGTGCGGGTGGCGCGCTTCAGCACGCTCGTGTAGGCGACATCGAAGTCGTAGCCCTCGGCTTTGAGCAGCCGGCCGGCCTGCTTGGCCTGTTCGATGCCGGTTGCGGTCAGGTCGACATCGGTCCAGCCGGTGAAGCGGTTTTCGAGATTCCAGGTTGATTCGCCGTGGCGAATCAGTACCAGTTTGTGCATGGGGGAGGCCTTTGGCAACGCTTGCGAAAGCCGACATTCTAAAATCCGTGGTTTGCCACAGAAAGAACATCGTGAAATTCATCGTCGACAACTGGATGCTGATCCTGCTTGCGCTCAGTTCGGGTGGCATGCTTGCCTGGCCGCTGGTGCGTGGGGCCAATGCCGGATCGCTGACGGCGCAAGGGGCCGTGCAGCTCATCAATCGCGAGCGCGCGGTGGTGATCGACGTGCGCGATCCGAGCGAGTTCGCGGAGGGCCATATGACCGGCGCGAAGAACGTGCCGCTCGACCAGCTCGAACAGAAGCTCACCGCCACGGTCAAGAACAAGTCGGTGCCCGTGCTTCTGGTGTGCGCCACCGGCGCGCGCGCGCGCAGCGCCGTGAGCACCGCCAAGAAACTCGGATACGAGCAGGCTCAAGCGGTTGCGGGCGGGCTCAAGTCCTGGAAAGAAGCTAACCTGCCGCTTGAAAAGGCCTGAACTTTCCCCCTCTCCTACGCACCATGCAAGCCGTCAAGATGTACACCACCGCCGTTTGCCCCTACTGCATTCGCGCGAAGCAAATCCTCAAGTCCAAGGGCGTCGAGCAGATCGAAGAGATCCGCATCGACAGCGATCCCCAGGCGCGCGCCGCCATGATGGAGATCACCAAGCGGCGCACCGTGCCACAGATCTTCATCGGCGATACCCACGTGGGTGGCTGCGACGAACTGATCGCGCTCGACGGGCGCGGCGGGCTGGCTCCGCTGCTGCAGGGTGCCTGAGTCGCCCGGCGATAATTCCCGGCTACCTCCATCAGCCCGCTGCGGGTTCTCCCAGCGGGCATTGTTTTTGAATTTCGAAAGTCCAGCATGGCCGACCAGCAAGCCCAAGATCCCGTGTTCCAGATCCAGCGCGTCTACCTGAAGGACCTGTCGCTCGAACAGCCCAACTCGCCGGCCATCCTGCTGGAGCAGGAACAGCCGACGGTCGACATTCAGCTCGGCGTCGACGCCCAGCCGGTGTCCGACGGCATCTTCGAGATCACCGTCTCGGCCACCGTGCAGACCAAGATCCAGGACAAGACGGTGTTTTTGGTTGAAGCCAAGCAGGCCGGCATCTTCGAGATTCGCAACCTGCCCGAAGACCAGATGGGCCCGATCCTCGGCATCGCCTGCCCGCAGATCGTCTACCCCTACCTGCGCGGCAACGTGGCCGACATCATCCAGCGCGGCGGTTTCCCGCCGGTGCACCTGGCCGAAATCAATTTCCAGGCGATGTTCGAGCAGCAGCAGGCGCAGGCCGCCGGCCAGCCTTCGCCGATAGTCACCCAGTAAGCGCCATGCCGCGCCGCCGCTGCCGATGAAGATCTGCGTACTCGGCGCCGGCGCCTGGGGCACCGCGTTGGCAGTCAACGCGGCGGGCCGCCATCGGGTCACGCTGTGGGCGCGCGACGAGGCGCAGATTCGAGCGATGTCCGCGGCGCGCGAGAACCTGCGCTACCTGCCGGGCATCGCATTTCCCTCGTCGCTGGTTCTGCGTGCCGGTGAGGCGACCGCAGCGCTCCAGGGCGCCGATCTCGTGATCGTGGCGACACCGATGGCCGCACTGCGCGAGCAGCTCTGTGCCTTGCGCGACCTCGACGTTCCGGTGGCCTGGCTCTGCAAGGGCGTCGAACAGGCGCTCGCGCAGCCGGGCGCCTTAGGCCTGCTGGCGCATGAAATTCAGGCCCGCGTGGCACCCGCATTGCGCGCGGGGGTGCTGAGTGGTCCGAGCTTTGCCGAAGAAGTGGCGCAAGGGCGGCCCACCGCGCTGGTGGCCGCGAGTGCACATCCGCTGGTGCGCGACGCGCTCGTGTCTGCCTTTCATGGTCCGGCGCTGCGCGTGTATGCGAACGAGGACATCGTCGGCGTCGAAGTCGGCGGCGCCGTGAAGAACGTGCTGGCGATTGCGACCGGCCTGGCCGACGGCCTCGCGCTCGGGCTCAATGCGCGCGCCGCGCTCATCACGCGCGGCCTGGCCGAGATGACCCGCTTCGGCGTCGCGCTCGGCGCGCGTGCCGAAACCTTCATGGGGCTGTCCGGCCTCGGCGATCTCGTGCTCACCGCTACCGGCGATCTGTCGCGCAACCGCAAGGTCGGGCTTCTGCTGGGGCAGGGCCGCACGCTCGCGCAGGCGGTCGATTCGCTGGGTCACGTGGCCGAAGGCGTGTATTGCGCCCGCACCGTGGCGCAGCGCGCGCGCCATCTGGGCGTCGAGATGCCGATCGCCGACAGCGTGGTGGCGCTGCTCGACGGCCGCATGGAGCCGGCCGCGGCGGTGGCTGAATTGATGGGGCGCGAGCCGGGCGTCGAGTCCGCCTGAGCCTCAGGAAGGCGAGTAGGCCAGCCGCACGTAAATTGGCGCAAAGGCCTCGGCCTGCGTGATGTCGATCAGCGTTTCTTTCGCGAGCTCGAGCATCGCTATGAAAGTGACGATCAGCACCGGCACACCGCGCGTCACGTCGAACAGCTTCTCGAACTCCACGAACTGCCGCCCCTGCAGGTGGCGCAGCACGATGCTCATGTGTTCGCGCACGCTGAGCTCTTCGCGCGAAATCTTGTGGTGCTGGATCAGCCTGGCGCGCTTCAGAATGTCGGCCCAGGCTTCGCGCAGGTCGACCACGTTCATGTCGGGAAAGCGCGGCTTGAGCGACTGTTCGATATAGACCTGCGCCTTCCAGAAATCGCGCCCCGCCTGCGGCATGGCACCGATCGAGGCGGCCTGCAGCTTGGCCTGCTCGTACTCCATCAGGCGGCGCACCAGCTCGGCACGCGGGTCCTCCACTTCCTGGCCCTCGGCCGTCTTCTTGGGCGGCAGCAGCATGCGCGACTTGATCTCGATCAGCATCGCCGCCATCAGCAGGTATTCGGCCGCGAGTTCGAGATTGGTGCGGCGAACCTGGTCGACATAGGTCAGGTACTGGCGCGTCAGCCCCGCCATCGGGATGTCGAGGATGTTGAAGTTCTGCTTGCGGATCAGATAGAGCAGCAGGTCCAGCGGCCCTTCGAAAGCCTCGAGAAACACCTGCAGCGCCTCGGGCGGAATGTAGAGATCGTTCGGCAGGGCGAACAGCGGTTCGCCGTACAGCCGCGCGAGCGCGACCTGGTCGATCACGTCGGGCATGGCGAGGATCGGTCTCGCGTCTTCGTCCACCACCATGTCGGGCGCAGCGGAGCGCGAGTCGTCGCCCGCCGCCGTACCCTGCCGAGCACGGCTGCGTGAGCTCGCTACGGGGCGGATCGGCACTTGCTTCTTTTCTTACTTGGTGCGGGTCTGGTAGACGTAGGGTTGCTGCGGAACCCTGGCCTGGCCGTACTCGTCGAGCGCGCTGCGATCGAGGTGCTTGTCCCACAGCAGCGCACGTCCGGCGCGCTGCTCGGCTTCCAGCGTCGGCTTCTTTTCCTTCATCTCCTCGATGAAGTTGGTGATCTCGGACGTGTAGTGGGGGCGGGCGAAGATGGACATGGACTTTGGACCTTTGGCGCGGATTTTACCGGCGGCCCGCCCGTCGACCGCCCGCACCGGTGGAATCCGCCTTGAAGCCGCGCCCGGCATGCGCTAGCGTCGCGGGGCCATTCATCCAAGGAGACCGTCCATGCGCCGCCATTCTCTGTACCTCGCCTCCATCGCTGCAACTGCCCTCCTGCTGGCTGCCTGCAGCACCGGCGGGCCCACTGCGCCGAAGAGCCGCATGGGCTTCTTCGTGACCAGTGCGAATCCTGGCAAGGGCGCCGACTTCGGTGGACTCGCGGGCGCCGACCGCTACTGCCAGAGCCTCGCCGCGAGCGCCGGCGCCGGCAGCCGAAACTGGCGCGCCTATCTGAGCAGCAGCGCCATGGCCGGCAGCGCGGCGGTGAACGCCCGCGACCGCATCGGCGCCGGGCCGTGGGTCAATGCCAGGGGCGAGATGATCGCCAGCAATGTCGACGAGCTGCACGCCACCAACAAGCTCGGCAAGCAGACCGCGCTGACCGAAAAGGGCGAACCCATCAGCGGACGCGGCGACCCGGTCAACCTGCATGACATCCTGACCGGCTCGTCGCCGGACGGCCGGGCGGTGAGCGATGCCAAGGACAACACCTGCGGCAACTGGACCAAGAGCGGCGACGGCTCGGCCATCGTCGGCCACCACGACCGAATGGGCCTGCGCGACGACGCACCTTCGAAGTCCTGGAACTCCTCGCACGCCTCGCAGGGTTGCAGCATCGACGCCCTCAAGAAGACAGGCGGCGGCGGCCTCCTTTATTGCTTTGCCCAATAAATGCAGCGCATTCGCACGTTCGCCATGGGGCTGATGGCGGTGCTGTGCCTCGCCGGCTGCGATCCGCGACGCATCGAGCAACTGGAGGAGGGCGTCTCGACCGAGGCCGACGTGCGGGCGCGCTTCGGCGAGCCCGAGAACATCTGGGACTCGCCCGGCGGCCGCGTCCTCGAATACAACCGCCAGCCGCAGGGGCAGAAGAACTACATGATCACCATCGGCGCGGACGGCAAGATGAACGCGCTGCGCCAGGTGCTCACGCCCGAGAACTTTGCCCGCGTGCAGCCCGGCATGGCGATGGAAGACCTGCGCAAGCTGCTTGGCAAGCCGGCTCGGCGCACGCCATATCCGCTCAAGAACGAAACCGCCTGGGAATGGCGCTGGGTCCAGCCGCCGAATTCACCGATGGTGTTTACCGCCACGCTGAACGATGACCAGCGCGTGGCGCGCTCAGGCTCGTCGCCGGACCGGAGCACCGAGGCCAACGCCAACTAGGCCGGGCCGGCGACCGTAGCGCCGGCTGCCAGTTCGGCCGCAAAGCCCGAGCGTTCGATCGCCTCCAGAGGCTGCTGCTGCAACGACTCGATGCGCAGTGCGCCGCCGCGTGCCAGCACCGCCTTGTGCAACTGCCGCAGCGCATCCAGGCCGGTGGCATCGATCGATATGAGGTGCATCGCATCGAGCACCACCGTCATGCCGCGCGGCGCCCGTTCGACCGCCTGCACCGTCGGATCGAGCTTGGCTGCGGCGCCGAAGAACAGCGCGCCATAGAGCCTGTAGGTCAGAACCGGCGGCTGCAGCGACACCATCTCAACGCTGAACAGCGTGCTCATGCGACGGATGAAGAGGGCGCAGGCCAGCACGATTCCCACCTGCACCGCGACCGTCAGGTCGAACACCACGGTCAGGAAGAAGGTGCCCAGCATCAGCAGCCGGTAGTGGCGGCTGAAGCGGCGCAGCATGTAGGGCGAGAACGCGCGCCACTCGCCCATCTTCAAGGCCACGAACACCAGGATGCCGGCCAGCACCGCGAGCGGTACATGCTGCGCCAGCGGCGCGGCGAGCAGAACGACGACCAGCAGCGTGAGCGCATGCACGATGCCGGCGATGGGTGAGGTGGCGCCAGAGCGCACGTTGGTCACCGTGCGTGCGACGGTGCCCGTTGCCGGCATGCCGCCGAAGAATGGCGTGACCAGATTGGCGATGCCCTGCGCCATCAGTTCCTGGTTCGGATCGTGGCGCGGCTGTCCGCTGATCTGGTCGGCAACGCGGGCGCACAGCAGCGACTCGATCGCGCCGAGCAGCGCGATGGTGAGGGTGGGCGTCACCAGCTGCTTGACCGTTTCCCACGAAAAATCCGGCAGCGCAAAGGCGGGCACGCCCGCAGGTATGCCGCCGAAGCGCGTGCCGATGGTTTCCACCGGCAGGCCGAGGCCCCACGACAGCAGCGTGAGCGTGATCAGCGCGACGATCGGCCCCGGCGTGTGGGAGCCGGCGCGCACCGCGCGCATCTCGGCCACCCGGCCCAGCACGCGATGCACTGCATGGCCCAAGCGGGTCTTGTCGTGCAGCAACTGCGGCCATGCAAAAAGCCCGATGAGGCAGACCAGGCCGAGGCCGAACGCATACGGATTGAGCGTGCCGAGATGCGTCGCCAGCAGGTGCAACTGCGAAAACATGTCGGCCGGCATCTTGGGCGTGACGAGTCCGAACCAGTCCCTGATCTGGGAAATCAGGATCAGCGCGGCAATCCCGTTGGTAAAGCCGACCACGATCGACACCGGCACGTAGCGCACCAGCGTGCCGAGCCGGAGCAGCCCCATCAGGAACAGCAGCACGCCCGCGCAGGCGGTGGCTATCAGCAGGTTCGCCACGCCATAGCGTTCGACGATGCCGTAGACGATGACGATGAAGGCGCCGGCGGGCCCGCCGATCTGCACCGACGAACCGCCGAGCACCGAGATCAGGAGACCCGCGATGATCGCCGTCCAGATGCCGGCTTCCGGCTTGAGCCCGGAGGCAATCGCGAATGCCATGGCGAGTGGCAATGCCACGATGCCGACGGTGGCGCCGGCGCCGGCGTCCTTTAAGAAACGGGTCCGGTCGTAGCCGGCGAGCGCATCGATCAGTCGAGGGCGGAAGCGGGCGAACTCCGGGGACGAGGGCATCGCGCTATCGCACTCAGCGCACCCGCATGCCCGGTGACGCGCCGGGCCAGGGTTCGAGCACATGGATGCCGGGCTCGGCCTTGTCGTCCGCATGGCTGGCCGCCAGCACCATGCCTTCGGAAATGCCGAACTTCATCTTGCGCGGCGCCAGGTTGGCGACCAGCACGGTGAGCTTGCCGGTGAGTTGCCCGGGTTGGTAGGCAGAGGCGATCCCGCTGAACACGTTGCGGGTTTTTCCTTCGCCGGCGTCGAGCGTCAGGCGCAGCAGCTTGGTCGAGCCTTCGACCTTTTCGCAGGCCACGATCTTCGCGATGCGAAGGTCGATTTTTGCGAAGTCGTCGATGCCGATGGTCGCGGCAATCGCTTCGCCGCCGGGGAGAACCTGTTCCGGCTCGGGGGCTGCGGCGGGCTCGACCAGGGCATCGAGCTGCTTTTCTTCGACCCGCTGCAGGAGGTGCCTGTATTCGCCCACGGGATGTCCCGCCGGCAGCGCCGTCTTTGCATCGCTCCATGCGAGCGGCTCGATCCTGAGGAACTCCTCGACGCGTTCGGCCAGCGCCGGGAGCACTGGCTTGAGATAGAGCGTGAGCAGGCGAAAGGCTTCGATGCAGGTCGAGCAGACGTCGTGCAGCCGCGCCTCCATGCCCTCCTGCTTGGCCAGTTCCCACGGCTTGTTGGCATCGACGTAGGCGTTCACCCGGTCGGCCAGCGCCATGATCTCGCGCAGGGCGCGGGCGAAATCGCGGCTGTCGTACAGGCCGCGAAGTTCGTCCGCCGCTAGCCGAAGCTGATCGAGCAGGCGCTGCCCGTCGTCGGTCACCGGCCCCAGCTTGCCGCCGAAGCGCTTGGCGATGAAGCCGGCCGCGCGGCTCGCGATGTTGATGTATTTGCCGATCAGGTCGGCGTTGACCCGCGCCATGAAGTCTTCGGCCGTGAAGTCCACGTCTTCGACCTTGGCGTTGAGCTTGGCCGCGATGTAGTAGCGCAGCCATTCGGGGTTCATGCCGATGCCGAGATACCGCAGCGGGTCGATGCCGGTGCCGCGGCTCTTGCTCATCTTTTCGCCCGACACGGTGATGAAGCCGTGCACATTGACCTGGCTCGGCGTCTTGCGGCCGCTGAACTGCAGCATCGCGGGCCAGAAGAGCGTGTGGAAATAGACGATGTCCTTGCCGATGAAGTGCACCTGTTCCACCGCCGGATCGGCGACGAACTCGTCGAAACTCTGCGACGTGCGCGAGGCCTCGTGCCAATGGTTCGCCGCCTGGCCGCGGTCGAAATGGTTCTTGAGGCTCGCGAGGTAGCCGACCGGCGCGTCGAGCCACACGTAGAAGTACTTGCCGGGCGCGTCGGGGATTTCGATGCCGAAGTAGGGCGCCTCGCGCGAGATGTCCCAGTCCGCCATGCCGGCATCGAACCACTCGCTGGCCTTCTTCGCCATCTCGGGCTGAAGCTTGCCGTCCTGCGTCCAGCTTTTCAGGAAGTCGACGACGCTCGGGTCGGACAGCTTGAAGAAGAAATGCTCCGAGCTGCGCAGTTCCGGCGTGGCGCCGGTCAAGGTCGAGTAGGGGTTGATCAGCTCGGTCGGCGCATAGACGCTGCTGCACACCTCGCAGGCATCGCCGTACTGGTCCTTCGAATGGCACACCGGGCATTCGCCCTTGATGTAGCGGTCGGGCAGGAACATGCCCTTCACCGGATCGTAGAACTGCTCGATGGTGCGCGTGGCGATCTTGCCGCCGGCCTTGAGCTTGCGGTAGATGCCTTGCGCGAGTTCGGTGTTCTCGGCGCTGTCGGTCGAGTGCCAGTTGTCGAAGCGGATGTGAAAGCCGTCCAGGTATTCCTTGCGGCCGGCGGCAATCTCGCCGACGAACTGCTGCGGCGTCTTGCCGGCCTTTTCGGCCGCAATCATGATCGGCGCGCCGTGCGCGTCGTCGGCGCCCACGAAGTGCACCATGTGGCCCTGCATGCGCTGGAACCGCACCCAGATGTCGGCCTGGATGTATTCCATCATGTGGCCGACGTGGAACTTGCCGTTGGCATACGGCAGGGCGGTGGTGACGAAGAGCTTGCGCTGAGACATCGAGAGGGGCGCTTTCTGGGGTTGACGGGCCGGCGGCCAGCCTGGGGACGCCGCGGCTGCGGGAGAGGCATTTTAGAGGTGGCGCCCGTATCCAGCCTCGTCGGCGGCGCCTATACACTCCGGCGCCAACCTCCCCCCTGCTTATGACTTCGACCCTGCCTGCCCTGTCCCTGATCGAAACCCGCGTGCTCGGCGTGCTTGCCGAAAAGCAGCGCACCGTGCCCGACAGCTATCCGTTGACGCTGAACGCGCTGGTGTCCGGCTGCAATCAGAAGACCAGCCGCAACCCGCTGATGGAAGCGTCCGATGCCGAGGTGCAGGCGGCGCTGGACAGCCTCAAGCGCTACAGCCTGGTCATGGAAACCAGCGGCGGGCGCGTTTCGCGCTACGAGCACAACCTCGAGCGGGTGCTGCGCGTGCCCTCGCAGTCGGCCATCCTCCTGACGGTGTTGATGCTGCGCGGCCCGCAGACCGCAGGCGAACTGCGCATCGCCTGCGAGCGCATGCACAACTTTGCGGACATCTCCGCGGTCGAGGGCTTTCTGGATGAACTGGCGGCCCGGCCGGCGGGTGCGCTGGTGCTGAAGCTGACTCGCCTGGCCGGCGCCCGCGAAAGCCGCTGGGCGCATCTGCTCGGCGGTGCGCCCGCAGAGGCGGCGCCCGAGCGTCGCGACGGGCTCGACGCGGGCCCTGCAGACATCTCGCTGGGCGAAGTGACGGCCTTGAAGCGCAACGTCGCGCGGCTGGAAGCCGAGGTGGCGTCGCTCAAGGCCCTGACCTTGCGCATCTGTTCCGAACTCGGGATCGCCGCCGAATCACAGGACGATTCGCCGTAGCCCGGATCGAGTGCAACGCAGGGCGGGGCTATAGTCCTCGCGACGAAACCCGGGGGGCCTGCCGTGATCACCGAGTACGAAATCTCTCTTGCGCAAGGGGCGGACGCCCTGGCGATATCGGAACTGTCGCGCGATGCGGTCGAGTACGACCTCTCGTGGCGCTGGACGCGCGAGCGCGTGCTCAGGAACATGCGCAATGCGTCGACCAATGCAGTCGTGGCGCGCCGCGGCGGCAGCCTTCTCGGCTTCGCGATCATGAAATACGGCGACGACGAAGCCCACATCGTCCTGTTTGCGGTGCAGGTCGCGCAGCGCCGCAGCGGCCTCGGCACCGCGTTGCTGTCATGGCTCGAGGCCACGGCCCGCGTTGCCGGCATCCACACGATCAGGCTCGAGGCGAGGTCGGGCAACATGGCTGCGAGATCGTTCTACCGCAGCCATGGCTTCACGGAGGAGGGCTTCGGCCCGGGGTACTACGAAGGGGTTGAGGACGCGATCCGCATGGTCAAGAAGCTTGGACCCGAGCCCGCGCGTTAGCCGAGCACTAGACTACCTGCCATTCAGGAGTTACATCAAATGGCAGTTACGCAAGCGGCGCTCGCGGAGGCGCTCAAGTCCGTCCTCGACCCCAACACCGGCAAGGACTTTGTCAGCAGCAAGGCGCTGAAGAATCTGCAGATCCACGAGGGCGACGTTTCGTTCGACATCGAACTCGGCTATCCGGCCAAGAGCCAGGTGCCGACGATACGCCGTGCGCTGGTCGCAGCGGCCAAGGCGGTGCCCGGCGTGGAGAACGTGTCGGTCAACATAGGGACGAAGGTGCTGAGCCACGCGGTGCAGCGCGGCGTGCAGCTGATGCCCAACGTCAAGAACATCATCGCGGTCGCGTCCGGCAAGGGCGGCGTCGGCAAGAGCACGACCGCGGCCAACCTGGCGCTCGCGCTGGCGGCCGAGGGTGCCAGCGTCGGCCTGCTGGATGCCGACATCTACGGGCCGAGCCAGCCGATGATGCTCGGCATCGAAGGTCGTCCCGAAAGCGACGACGGCAAGACCATGGAGCCGCTCGAGAACCACGGCGTGCAGGTGATGTCGATCGGCTTCCTGGTCGACCAGGACGAGGCCATGATCTGGCGCGGCCCGATGGCGACGCAGGCGCTCGAGCAGCTCTTGCGCCAGACCAACTGGAAAGAGCTCGACTACCTGATCGTCGACATGCCGCCCGGCACCGGCGACATCCAGCTCACGCTCTCGCAGCGCGTGCCGATGACCGGCGCGGTGATTGTCACCACGCCGCAGGACATTGCGCTGCTCGACGCCAGGAAGGGCATCAAGATGTTCGAGAAGGTCGGCGTGCCGATCCTCGGCATCGTCGAGAACATGGCGGTGCACGTGTGCTCCAACTGCGGCCACGTCGAACACATATTCGGCGCCGACGGCGGCAAGAACATGGCCGAGCAATACCAGATGGACTACCTGGGCGCGCTGCCGCTGGACATCAACATCCGCCTGCAGGCCGACAGCGGCAAGCCGACGGTGGTGGCCGACCCGGACGGCGATGTGGCCGGCATCTACAAGGCCATCGCTAGGCGCGTGGCGGTGGGCATCGCCGAGAAGGCGAAGGACTTTTCGGCCAAGTTCCCGACCATCACGGTCAGCAAGAGCACCTGAGGGCCGTCAAACCCGCGCCGGCATGTCGACCGCTGCGCATGGGCTATCGTCCGCCGGATGTCGACGCCTGAAACCTCATCCGACAGCGCAAGCGCCGCGCTCGACGTCGCCGTGCTGATGCGGCGCGAGCGTCTGCACGGTCCTTCCAGTCACTGGCAGCCGTGGCGCTGGACGTTGGACGACGTGGTGCCCGACGAGCCCGGCTTCGGCAACGAGCCCAGGCTGCTGCGCGACGACGAAGGTGCGCAGCGCTGGCTGCACCCCGGTTTCAAGGTCGAACTGTTCCGCGACGAAGCCGAGGGCTATCAGCTCAATGCGACCACGCCGACGCCGTGCTGGTTCGTGCTGTGGCGCATGGAAGAAGAGGCGCTGCTGGCGCCGCCCGAGCCGATACCGCGGCCGTTGGTCGTGACCCTCAGCTACAACGAGGCCGGCCGCTGGCTCGACGCACAGGAAACCGTGGAACAAGTGCCAGCGCCGGCCGAGGTGATCGACTGGATGCGCGCCTTCGCCGAGCAGCACCACGCCCTCGAACCCAAGCGCCGCCGGCGGCCCGACAGCTTCCGGTCGCTGGTCGACCGCTTCGGCAATGCGGCGAGCGTTTCTACCGAGAAGAAGCCGGGCCGGGGAGCAGGCGATGTCTGAAGGCTTTTTCGACCGCTGGTCGCGGCGCAAACAGCAGGTGCGCGAGGGCGAAGTGCCCGAGGAGCCGGTGGCGCCGGTGCCGCATGCAGCACTCGCCGAAACGCCGCTTCCCGTCCCGCACGCTCCCCTGCAGGAAGATGAAGAAATCGCCCCTGCGCTGCCGACGCTGGCAGACACCGAAGCGCTCACCATCGACTCCGACTTCAAGCCGTTCATGGCGAAATCCGTTGCGCCTGAAGTCAAGAATGCCGCTTTCAAGAAACTGTTCGCAGATCCGCACTTCAACGTGATGGACCGGCTCGACACGTACATCGACGACTATTCCATACCCTCGCCGCTGCCGGAGAGCGTGCTGCGCCAGATGGCGAGCGCAAAATTCCTGAAGCTGTTCGAGGAAGACCCCGAGGAAAAACCCGACGAAAACCCCGAGGATGGTGCCGCTCTGGACGTGGCACAGTCCGGGACTTCCGCGGAGCCCGCCAGCCCGCCGCCTGCCGATGTGCAGCCGGCCAGCCAACACACCAATGACCACCACGCTGATCTGCGATTGCAACCAGACGATGCCCCTCGAGCCGAAGACGCTCGGGACGGCACTGGCTGAAAAACTGAACCTTCATTCCGCGCTGTGCCGGCGCGAGGCTGCCTCTTTCCAGCGAGCCATCCAGAGCGGCGATGAAGTGGTGGTCGCCTGCACGCAGGAACAGCGGCTGTTCGGCGAACTCGCGCAACAGACGCCGGCTGCCACATCGC
>JANOCL010000086.1:0-10058 GCA_031412135.1 Variovorax sp.
GCGATCTTGCGGCCATGGTCGAGCACCAGCAGGCGCGAGCAGAGGCGCTCGGCTTCGTCCATGAAGTGCGTCGTGAGAAGAATCGACTTGCCCTGCTGCAGCAGCAGTTGCAGGCGCTCCCACATCAGGTGCCGCGCCTGCGGATCGAGGCCGGTGGTCGGCTCGTCGAGCATCAGCAGCTTCGGGTCGTTCACCAGTGCGCGCGCGAGCGACAGCCGGCGCCGCATGCCGCCGGACAACTCGCCCGGTTTCGCATCGGCCTTGTGCGACAGCGCGGCGAACTCGAGCAGTTGCGGAATGCGCGGCGCGATCTGCGCGCGGCGCATGCCGAAGTAGCGCGCATAGACCATCAGGTTCTCGGCGCAGCTGAAGTCCGGGTCGAGCGTGTCGAACTGGGTCACCACGCCGAGCTGCGCCTTGATCGCACGCGCATCGCGCGGCATCGAGAGCCCGTCGAGCGCTTCGATGCTGCCGTCGTCGGGTGCGGTCAGCCCGAGGCACATGCGGATGGTGGTGGTCTTGCCGGCGCCGTTGGGTCCGATCACGCCGAGGCATTCGCCGCGCGCGATCTCGAACGAGAGATCGTTCACCACCGTGGTCGCGCCGTAGCGCTTGTGCAGGTGGCTGGCGCGAAAAAGAGGGGCGGTAGGCGGGACGGTACTTGGCACTGCGGCATTGTGGCGCAACCGATCGCGCCGGCCTGTCAGATATGCAGCCCTTCGAACTCGACCTTCATCCAGTCGATGAAGGCCCGCGTGCGCGCCGGCAGCAGCCGCGCATGCGGGTAGACCACGCTCACCGGCCGCGGCGGTGGCTCGAATTCCTCGAGCACGAACTGCAGCCGCCCCTGCGCCACCATCGGCAGCACCTGGTAGGAGAAGAACATGCCGAATCCCATGCCGGCGGCGCAGGCCTCCACCGCGGGCGCGATGTGGTTGAAGTCGAGGTTGCCCTTGGTCTGGATGGTGAAGAGCCGGCCGTTTTCGCGAAACTGCATCGGCGGTCCGGGAAGGGTGGCCACGCAATTGGCGTCGCGCAGGTCGCGCGGATGGCGCGGCGTGCCATGCCGCTTCAAATAGGCCGGACTCGCAACCGTCACGCGGCGGATGCTGCCCAGGGCCTGCGCGACCAGCGACGAATCCTGCAGCGCGCCGATGCGGATGCCGACGTCGATGCCTTCCTCCAGCAGGTTGACCGTGCGATCGTGCAGCATCACGCTGCAACGCATCTTGTCGTGACGCTGGAGGAACCGGACGATCGCCGGCGCCACGTACATGTGGCCGAACAGCACCGGCGCGGTAACGGTGAGGCGGCCTGCCGGCTCGCCTGCGGTGCGGGTGAGGGCAAGGTCGGCGGCATCGGCTGCGGCCACGATCTCGCGCGCGCTCTGGAGATAGCGCCGCCCCTCCTCGGTCAGCGAGATGCGCCGCGTGGTGCGGTGGAAAAGCCGCGCGCCCAGGCGTGCTTCGAGCGCCGCCAGGGAGCGCACCACGGCCGCCAGCGAGGTTTCCATCGCCTCGGCCGCCTTGGTCAGGCTGCCGTGGTCGGCAATCTGCACGACGGTGTGCATGGCTTTGAGGCGGTCCATCGGGCGATTAAACCGGATGCCGCCGGCCGGGCGAAGCGGGTGCGGCAGCCGGCGGATGCGCCATCAGTTCGTCGTAAAGCGCCTGCGCCGCGACCGAGAGGCTGCGGTCGCGGCGGCGCACGACGAAGATCTGCCGGGTGAGTTTCGGTCCCAGCATCGGCCGCGTGACAAGGTCGGCATGCTGAAAGTGGAACAGCGCCAGCTCGGGAACAAGGCTCACGCCGAAGCCCGCGCGCAGCATGCCCGCCACGCTGCCGAGCTGGTCGAGTTCCATCACCGTTCGAAGCTGCCGCGGGTGAGCCGCCGCCTCCACCTGGTGGCGCACGCTGCTGGCGCGCGAGAGCTGCACGATCGGATGCGCCGCAACGTCGGCCATGCGCGGGGCGCGCAGCTTGGCCAGCGGATGGTCGCGCCGGCACACGATGTGAAAGCGGTCGCTGAAGAAGCGCGTGGTGCGCAGTTCGGGCGTATCGGCCCGGGTCGAGGCCAGCGCAAAGTCGGCGCGGCCGCCGCGCACGCGCTCCACACAGTCCTCCGACAGCACGTCGGCCACGTCGAGCTGGATGCCGGGATGGCGCGCATGAAAGTTCGCAAGAAGCGGCGGCAACCAACTGGCGGCGAGCGACGGCAGCAGCGCCAGGGCCACGCGCCCGATGCGCCGCTGCGCATGCGCCTGCATGTCGGCCAGCGCCTGCTGCGCCTCGTGCAGCACCTGGCGGGCAGATTGCTCGAACAGCCGGCCCTCGACGGTGAGCTCGACGCTGCGCGTGGTGCGGTCGAACAGGCGCAGCCCGAGCTGCTCTTCGAGGCCGCGGATCAACGTGCTGAAAGCCGGCTGCGACAGATGGCTGTGCGCCGCCGCGCGGGTGAAGTTGCGGTTCTCGGCCAAGGCCAGGAAAGCGCGCAATTGCCGGGTTGATATATCTATTTGCATTACGGATCAATCTATCTCAACTTTCAATTTCACGGATCGAGGAATCCTACCTAGAGTCCCGCTCCATCGCCCATTCCTTTCGCGTCGCCGGATTTTTTAACCACAACTGAAACGGGAGCTGCAATGAAAGACCACCACAGACGATTCACGCTCGCGCGCCTGGCCATGCTCATGGCCGCCGGTGCCGCGATGCTGGCGCCGGCGTTCGCCACCGCGCAGGCCTATCCCACCAAGGCGGTTTCAGTCGTCGTGCCGGTTGCCGCGGGCGGTGCAGCCGATGCACTGGCGCGGGCCTGGGCGGCGTATGTCGGCACGTCGATGAACGCGACCGTCATCGTCGAAAACCGCGCTGGCGCCAACGGCAGCCTCGCGGCTGGGTATGTGGCCAAGCAGCCAGCCGACGGCCACACCATCCTGTTCGGCAGCACGTCGAACATGTCGCTCAACCCGTTTTCCTACAAGTCGCTGCCCTACAACCCCACTCGCGATTTCGATCCGGTGCTGATGCTGGCCACGTCGGCCCAGGTCCTGGTCGCCAACCCTGCCTCCGGCATCAAGTCGCTCGACGACCTGGTACGGCTCGCCAAGGCGAGGCCCGGTGCAATCAACTTCGGCTCCGCCGGCAAGGGCAATTCGACGCATCTGAATGTCGAGTTCCTGGCGCAGCACTTCGGCATCGAGCTGACCCATGTCCCCTACAAGGGCGCCGCGCCGGCGCTGATGGGCGTGATGGGCGGCGAGATCGATTTCATGTCCGATGCAGTCTCCACCGCGTCGGCGCAGGTGAAGTTCGGCAAGGTGGTGCCCTTTGCCGTCGTCGGAGCAAAGCGCTCGCCTGCGCTGCCCAACGTCCCGACCGTGGTCGAACTCGGCGTCAAGGACTTCCCGGTCGGCGGCTGGTACGGGCTCATGGTTCCAAAAGGCACGCCAAAGGCCGTCGTCGAGCGCCTCAACGCCGAAACCCGGAAGTTCTGGGCCGACCCGGGCGTCAGGAGCCGCATGGAGGCGATCTACATGGAGCCCATCGCCGATTCGGGCCCGGAGGCGGTCACGCGGATGATGCTGCACGAGGCGAAGGTGTGGGGGCCGATCATCACCAAGCTCGGCATCCAGAACGACTGATGCCGGCATGTCCGACGCTTCAATGAAGCCGATCCCCGCGCTGTCCGTGCCGCGACAGCACCTGCCGGATGGCGGCGAGTTCCTGATGTGGCCGCCTTGCCTGCAGTCGTACGGCTACCGCATCGTCGACAAGCTGTTCGCCACGAGGACCATCAAGCACGGCCAGCTTCGGCCGATGGCGCGCGGGGCCGAAGCGCTGTCCGATGCCGCGTCGGCAGGCGACGGGTTCTCGGTCGGTACGTTCATGGACACGAACAACGTCGCGGGTTTGCTGGCCATCCGCGACGGCCAGGTAATCCTGGAGCGCTACGGCCTCGGTCTGCAGCCCGCGGACCGATGGAGCACCATGTCGACCGTCAAGTCGATGACGGCCATGCTGGTCGGCGCGGCAGTGCACGACAGATCCATCGCCAGCATCGACGACCCGGTCGTGCGCTACCTGCCGCAACTCCGCCGATCGGCCTACGAGCAGGTCACGGTGCGTCAACTGATGACGATGTCGTCGGGCATGCAGTGGTCGGAGGCCTATGCCGACAGGGATTCGGACGTCAACCGCTACAGCAGGTCGCTCGCCGGCAAGGTGCCGGGTGGCGTGCTGCAGTTGCTGCGGCAATTGACGCGCGCCGAAGCGCCGGGCACCACCTGGCGCTACAACACCGGCGACACCTACCTGCTCGGCGCCGTCGTCTGCGCCGCCACCCGGCGCACCCTGGCCGACTACATGGCCGAAAAGATCTGGCAGCCGTGCGGCATGGAATTCGACGCCTTCTACACGCTGGAGTCGGACAACGGGCAAGAGATCGGCGGCAGCCGGGCCGGCATGGCATTGCGCGACATCGGCCGCTTTGCCTCATTCGTCATGGATGACGGCATCGTCGATGGGGTAGGGGTTCTTCCGCCCGGCTGGGTCGACGCGGCCGGCAGCCGCGCCTTCGCATTGCCGGACGATCCCCAAGCCGGCCATCGGCGCGCACTCGGCCTCACCGGCTACGGATTCAGCTGGTGGCTCGACGACGACGGCGGCATGCTTGCGCTCGGCCATTGCGGACAGCGCATCTACGTTCATCGCGCCGAGCGTCTCGCGGTGGTGCAGCTCGCCGTCTATCCCGAGCCGCGCTATGCGAGCCCGAACGAGCCCGACCGCGATGCCCAACTGCGTCGCCTGATCGGGCGATTGCGCAGCCGGGCGGGTTGAGTCCTCAAAGCTTGCTGGCTGGCGTCATGCGGACTGTCTTGCGCGTGCTCTGCGCAGTGCTTTCCGGCATTAGCGGCAAGGGCTTGAACTTCCATTCGCCGTAGACCTTCAGCTGGTCCTGGTAGTGGGCACTGCCCGGGTCTGCGGACGTGCCGGGCGGGTTGGCATCCAGGCTCGTCAACTTGCCGTTGCCGCCCAAGGCCAGCCGCTGCATCGCGCCCCGGTTCGCGGAGGATGGAAGGCCGGGCTTTTCGCCGGCCGAAGCGGTCGGCACCGATTCGTAGTTTTCCGGAAAGAAAGACTGCTCGACCATCGGCTGGCGCCAGCTTTCCAGCGGGCCGGATTGCTTCTGCCGCAGCGCCGTCAAGGCGGTCGACAGTGCCGCCTGCATCACTGCTTTCGGCTCCTTGCCGAGCAGCACGTCGTAGGCCGGCGGGTCGTTCGGGCGCATTCCCAGGCGCGCCTGCAGTCCGCGCAGCGCAATCTTCGTTCCCATCGAGAGGTTCACGCTGTTCTTCATGTAAGCAAGCTGCAGCGTGCCTGTGTATGCCGGCGCAAAGCGCTTGAGCTCATCGCCCGCCACCACGCTGCCGACCGTCATCTTCACCAGTTGGTTGAGCCACTCCTGGAAGATCGGCACTGCCGGGCTGGCGTAGTTCTTCTGCGTCGCGTCGCCGACCCGTGCGCCGTCCCACTGCTGCAGCAGTTTCAATGCGGGCCGAAGCTGCGCATCGACGCTCGCTGCGTCAATCAGCCTGATCAGCGGACCGAAGTGATGGAAGTTCACGTCCTGGGTGGACGCAAGCTTGTAGATCGTCTGCACATCTTCCTGCGTGAACGGGGTCTTGTCCTTGGCGCGCCGTTGCATCAGGCCGGCCAGGATGTTCGCCCTGTCGCCCTGTGCCCAGCGCGGGATGTGCAGATCCCGGTTCGCATAGTCGACGGTCGGCTTGTTGTTCCAGTTGACGATATAGCCCGACTCCGGATTCAGCAGATAGATCCGGTCGGCGAAGCTGCGGCCCTTCATGTCGCCGTTCGCGCCGACGGCGGGGAGGCGGGGATCGTTGGCCTTCTTTTGTTCCGCCGTCTGGTCCGGAAAGAAGCCGCCGAACAGCCAGCCGATGTTTCCGTCCTTGTCGGAATAGAACCAGTTGTAGCCCATCGCCATCAGCTGCCCTTCCGCATGGAAGCGTGTCCAGTCCTTCGCCTGCGTCGCGCGCTGCCAGGCGATGACGGACGTCAGCTCGTGGCCTTTCCACAGCACCTGCTTGCTGAAGACGCGGTCGGCAGCGAGGTCGGTGATGAACGGCCCGCGGTGCGTGCGATGAACCTCGAACTGCACCGGCTTTTCGCCCTTGACCTCGATGCTGCTACTGGACGTTTGCACGGCGCGCGTCTTGCCTTCGAATTCGTAGCTGCGCCGGTCGGCGCTCATGCGCTCGGTGAAGATGGTGGTGTGATCGCCCCCGGCCGAAGTGCTGCCCCAGGCGATATGCCCGTTGTCGCCGGTCGTGATCGCCAGCAGCCCGCCGGGTGCATGGCCCACGACGTCGTAGCCCGGCGCGTGCAGTCCGACCGAGTAAAAGTAGCTCGGGTTGAACCAGCCCGGCTGCGGCCCGTTGAGCTGGATCGAACTGCCGGCCGCCTTGCTGCCGCCGACCAGGATGGCCATGCTGGTCGCAGTCGCTGCCGTGTCTTGCGCATCGCTCGACGGCGTGCTGTCGGCCAGTGCCTGCGTGGCAGGCATATCGGCTGCGGAACTTGCCTGCACGGTGCTGCGCTCGATGGTCCCGAGGCTCAGCTTGATCTCGGGGTTGTTCTCCATCGTGGTCGGTGCATACGGATCGTTCACCCACAGCAGCGTGTCGAAGATCTTCCGTGCGTCGGCCGGGTACTTGCGCTTGAGGGCATCGAGCAGCAGTGCGTTGTCCTGCATCGTCGTGTGCGAGACATAGGACGTCAGCGCGTTGGTGGTGGCTGCCAGCAGGTCGTCCAAGGTCCAGGGATTCAGCGCTTTCCGGGCGAGTTCATCGCCCCAGACTTCGCTGAACTGCTTCGGCAGCAACGTGCCCGCGCTGGCTTTCACTTCGTCGATCCGCTTGTTGACGCCGGCCAGATAGGCCTGGATCAGCGCTTGCTCGTCCGCGCGAAGGCTGGCGAACTGCGCCCGGAGACTCCCGGGGTCGTAGTCCCTGCGCATCTGTTTGTCGAGCTCGAGGATCTTCACGGTGCCCGTGCTGCTGCTGGCCTTGACTTCGCTGCCGAGTACGGCTGCCAACTGGCCGGTGGCTTGTCGCCGCCGCATTTCCAACTGGAACAGCCGGTCTTCGGCGACCGCATAACCGTAGCCGAAGAAGGCGTCGGGAATGCTTTCTCCGTGGATATGCGGAACGCCGTAGGCGTCTCGCACGATCTCCGCTGCGTTCGCAGCGCTCGCAAGCGCTGCGGCAAGCACGAACGCCGCAAAGCGGGGGCGCAAGGAAGGGTTGAAGTACATGTAAACGCCTTTTGTTGAACGGGGGATTCAGAGTAGGTCGGGCGTTCGAGGCCTCGGCGTGACCATTCGTTGACCAAGGCCTGACTGGCGCCCGATGTGCCGCTGTCGATTGAACCGATTGACGAAATAGTCAAATACCAAGAGAGCCATTACTCCGGCGGGCGGCAGAAACAAGAATGGCGGTGTTCCACATCTATTCCAGGAGAAGACGCATGCCGTTCGCCCACCCCACCCGGCCCATCAAGGTCCATGGCGCGGCCATTTCCGGCCACTCCCATCGCGTGCGGCTTTTCCTGTCGCTGCTCGGACTGCCCTTCGAGACGATCGAGGTCGACCTCGCCGGCCGGGCCCAGCGCAGCCCCGACTTTCTGCGTCTCAACGCCTTCGGACAGGTGCCCGTGATCGAAGACGGCGACGTGACCCTCGCGGATTCGAACGCGATCCTGGTCTATCTCAACGAGCGCTATGCGAGCGATCCGGCGCGCTGGCTGCCGCGCGACGCCGTGGGCGCGGCACGCGTGCAGCGCTGGCTTTCGGTCGCGGCCGGTCCGCTCGCGAACGGTCCTTCGCTGGCGCGGGTCATGGTCCTGTTCGCGATGGCGAGCGATCCGTGCGATGTCGTCGCGCGCTCGCACAGCCTGCTGAAGGTCCTGGAATCCGAACTCGGCGAGCGGCACTTTCTTGCGGGCGAGACATCGACGCTCGCGGACATCGCCAACTACAGCTACGTCGCGCATGCGCCAGAGGGCAACGTATCGCTGGCGGACTATCCGAAGGTCCGGGCGTGGCTGGCACGGATCGAGGCGCTGCCAGGCTTCGTGCCCATGGTGGCTTCCCCGGTCGGACTGGCTGCATGACTTCCGATCCGTGGCACGAGGGCGAACGCATGCTCCAGTCGCGCGCCGGCGTCGGCGAACGCATGGCGCAGCTCGGGCCGCGGGTGATGCGCGACCACATGCCGGACCCGCATCGCAGCTTCTTCGCGCAGTTGCCCTTCATCGTGGTCGGCAGTCTCGACGCCGAAGCGCGACCCTGGGCCAGCGTCCTGGCAGCCGAGCCCGGCTTCGTGCATTCACCCGATGCGCACCACCTGCGCATCGATGCCCGACCGCTGGCGGGCGATCCGCTGGTGTCTGCATTGATGCCTGGCGCACCGATCGGGCTGCTCGGCATCGAGCCGCACACGCGCCGGCGAAATCGCATGAACGGCCTGCTCGACGAGGTCGATGCGCGAGGCTTCTCGGTCGAGGTGCGCCAGAGCTTCGGCAACTGTCCCAAGTACATCCAGGCGCGCGAGGCGGTGTTCACCGGCGGTTCGCGGCGCGCGCGGTTCGCAGCGCGCACCGAACTGCTCGATGCGGCGGCACGGCGGCTCGTGGGGCAGGCCGATACCTTCTTCATCGCGACCGCACACCCTTCGGCCGGCGACGGCGACGGCGACGGCGCCGCGCCGCCGCACGGCGTCGATGTCTCTCACCGGGGCGGCCGCCCCGGTTTCGTGCGATCGAGCGCCGACGGCACGCTCACCGTGCCCGACTTCTTGGGCAACACCTTCTTCAACACGCTGGGCAACATCGCGTTGAATCCAGCGGCCGGGCTGCTGTTCATCGACTTCGAAACCGGCGACCTGTTGCAGTTCTCCGTGCGGGCCGAGATCGTCTGGGAAGGACCTGAGGTCGACGTATTTCCGGGCGCCCAGCGGCTGCTGCGCATGGAGGTACTGGCCGCGCAGCACGCGACCGCCGCGCTGCCGATGCGCTTCGGACCTGCGGCGCTGTCACCGCACCTGGAGCCGACCGGGCGCTGGTCCTAGCCGTGCGCCGCGCGGCTGTCGCTCGGCGCCTCGCCGCGCTCGTTCATGCCGTAGTCGCGTGCGACCTCTGCGATGCGAAGCCGGTAGTCGGCGAACACATGGGCGCGCCCGGCGCGCTGCGCATGGCGATGCGCATCGAGCTCGCGCCAGCGCGCGAGCGAAGCCTCGTCGCGCCAGAAGCTCAGGCTCAGCATCTTGCCGGGCTCGTACAGGCTCTCGAAACGATCGATGGAGATGAACCCGTCCATCTGCAGCAAGTCGTCGCGCAACGCGGCGGCCATCTGCAGGTAGGTGTCGCGCTCGCCTTCGGCGGGCCAGACTTCGAAGATCACGGCAAACATGAAAGCTCCTTGCGGTCGTCTAGTGGAAAACGGGAATGCGCGCGTTGACCGAGCGGCGATAGTGCCAGCCGCGTCTTTGCAGCGCCGCGGTGTCGAGGCCTTGCGCGAGCAGCGCCTCGAGGCCGGCGGCCGCGACGGTGCATGCGAGCGCCTGGCCGGGGCACACATGTGCGCCATGGCCGAAGCCCAGGTTGCGTCGTTCGGTGCGGTGCAACTCAAAGCTCGCAGGTGAAGGGTTGAGCGCAGGATCGCGGTTCGCCGCGCCCAGCACCAGCAGCACGGCATCGCCTGGTACGAGCGAAATGCCGGCCACGGTGACCGGTTCGGCCACGAAGCGCCGCGTGTTCTGGATCGGCGGATCGTGGCGCGCGACCTCCTGCACGAGCGCATGCAGCAGAGCGGCGTGCGAGCCGACTGCGCACGCCACCCCCGGCTCGCGCGCCAGCGCCACGATGGCATTGCCGAGCAGGCCGGCGGTTGCCTCGCAGGTCTGCGACAGCAGCCCGACCAGGTTGGCCAGCAGGGCGCGGGGCGCGCCATCGGGAGCCTCGGCCTGCACCGCCGCCAG
>JANOCL010000087.1:0-2916 GCA_031412135.1 Variovorax sp.
CCGATCGAGCTGTTCGCCGTCGAGAAGGTATTGCGCTTCCCGGTGCTCGCCCACTGGTCGTTCACCACCAGCGAAGGCGCGACTTTCGAGACGCTGATGCAGGACGTCGACGTCGGCCTGCTGGGCACGGTGCCGCAAGCGCCGGCAGCCGACGCCGCGCCCGCCGCGGGGCCGGGGCCAGAGGTGGTGCAGACCGGCCACATCGGCCTCGCCCATCGCTCGCGGCGCGGCGATCCGGTGCGGGCCTGGTACCGCGGGCCGTGCGTGCCCTTCCCCACCCTGCGCGATGCGGCGGCCGCCGGCGGGCTGCCGCCGCTGGCCCACTCCGCCGACCAGCTCCGCAGCGTGGTGCCGGACGGCCGGGAAGATCTCGCGCTGGCTTCGGCCTTCGAGATCGGCCGGCTGCTGGGCCTGTCGCAGCTGTCGGTGGTCTCGGCGCTGATGCGTTTTCGCAGCGAGCAGTTCGGTGCCGGGCGGGTGCGCGAACTGCTGTCTCGCGTTTCGCCTTTCGACCTGCCGGGTCTGATCGATGGACGCGTCGACCTCGGCCGCTTCGTCGCGCTGCAGATGATCGAGGAACTGGTCAAGAACCCCGAACGCATGATCGGCCCGCGCCGCCCGATCGCCGACCCGGGCCGCGAAGTGGCGGTGCGCGGCGATCTCGACGCGCTCATCGCCACCGGGCTCGGCATCGACCTCGCAGCAGTCCGCCGCGCCGGCGAGCAGGTCGGCCTGTTGTCGGCGATTGCGCAGGCCCGCGTGCCGGTGGCCAACGAAGGCGGCGACATCCGCTTCGACGAGCGGGCACTCGCCGGCCTGCGCGGCGCATTGCTCGGCGAACTCGACAACACGCTCGCGGTCGCGGTGCCGCCCAAGGTGCGCCGGCCGGTGCGCGCAGGCACGCGGGGCGCGGCGGCCGCACCGGCACCGGACGCACTCGATGCGCTGATCGATCGCGCCGGGAGCAGCACCGGCGAAGGCGACGACGAGGAGGAAGGGCCATGAAGATCAACCTCAGCGCGACCATCGCGCTCGATGCGGCGGTGGCCGCATCGATGAACTATTCGGCCATCGTCACCGACCACGATCCGGGCGACGGCGACCACGTGGTGCCGGGCGAGCTGCGCCGCTTCCTGGCGCGGCTGCGGCTGCTGCACGGCGTGCCCTTCAGCTACCTGGTGCCCGATGCCGACCTGCTGCCGATCGAGTCGATCCGCTTCTTCTACGTCGACCGCGCCTGGACCGACGCGCTGGTGCAGGGCGTGCTCAGCGTCGGCACCATCAGCAGCGCCGACCGGGCGCAGCTCGAGGCGGTGTATCCGCACATCCGCGACGACGTGGACGAGACCGAACGCACCATCCGCACGCCGCGCGGCGAAGAGCGGCTGCAAGGCGCGGGCGGCACCGTCACCGGCTTCGTCATGCGCTCGCGTGCGGTGTCGGGCTGGCCGAACCTGCATGTGCGGGCCTACTCGCGCGACCTGCTCGAAGACGACGTGCTGACCACCGCGGCCGAGTCCGACCCCAGCCGCATGAAGGTGCTGCGGATGGAGCGGCTCGCACCGGCGGTGCTGCTGGTGCTGTTCGACGGCGTGCCGGCGGTGGTGCACATCGAGGAGCCGCGCCAGGGCATCCAGTTCGGCGTGCGCATGGACACCGAGGCGCCGCCCGCGCAGCGCCGCGCCAAGGTGCAGGTGCGCGACAACCAGACCGGCAACGTCAAGCCGCCCAAGGACCAGCTCACCGCGGCCAACTCGGTCGACGTGCCCTTCCGCCGCAACGCGCCAGGCGTGATCAACCTGGCCGAACTGCGCAAGCGCCTGGCCGCCAAGGCGCCCAATTCGGGCGGCACGCTGGAGCCGCACGAGTACGCATTGCAGATGCTGCGCTTTCCCTACCGGCAGGTGTTCGGCGATCCGAAGGACCTCGAAGGCAAGAAGTTCTACGAACTCGACCAGTTCAAGGCCACCGTGTCGCTGGTCGACTGGAAGACCACCGTCGCCGCGCAGGTGAACAGGGTGACGCCATGATCGACCGCGTCAGGCTCAACGCCGAGCAAGTCCGCGCAGCGATCCGCGGCAAGCGCTTTCTCGCGGCCGATCGGGCGCAACTCGACATCGGCGAGATCGGCACCTGGGACCGCTACCTGCTGCGCGAACACCGGCTCCTGGTGCCGATCGACGTGCAGGCGCTCTACGTGCAGCCGGGCAGCGTCGAGAAGATGGTGCGCCTGCCGATGCTGGTGGCCGGCAAGAACGGCGTGGGCGTGAGCAACCCGGAAGACGGCATGCCCGACCCATTCACCGAAGGCAAGGCGCGGCCGGCCGGCGTGCACCTGCACTGGGCCATGCCCGATGCGCTGCTGCGCGGCAGCTTCGAGCAACGAACCGACGGCGCCGCCAACCGGCTCGCGCTGCCGGTACTGCCCGACCGCTGGGTGGTGCTGCGCATCCTGCTGCCGCGCGGTGCAACGGATGCGGTCGTGACCGGCTGGGTGCTGGAAGCCGACCGCGCCATCGCGGTGCCGCTCGGCGCCTGGACCGAAGGCGGCAGCGCCGGCAACGCGGCCGCGCCGATGGGCGTGGCGATGGGCAAGGACCAGCTCACCGGCACCGTCGGCGGCTCGGTCGCCTGGGCGGCGGTGTACGACGCGGTGCTGAACCGCTTCGCCTTGCACGATCCGCTGGACGATGTCGCCGCGCTGGCGCCGAACGGCGTCGACGAGGACTGCGCCAGCTACATGGTGGCCGGCTGGTGGAGCGATGCGGCGCGCGACCCGCTCGACAAGGCGCGCAGCAACGACAGCCTGCACGAGCTGCTCGGACGGCTGCGCTGGCGGCTCCTGGCCGAATGGGGCGACGAGCAATGGGCGTTGCAGCAGGAGAAGGCGCAGTTCGAACTGCGCCGTGCGCTCGG
>JANOCL010000088.1:0-2308 GCA_031412135.1 Variovorax sp.
GCGGCCTTCTGCGCCACCAGCATGATCTGGCGGCCCTGCTCCATCGCGGCTTCCAGGGCCTTGATGGACTTCGGACGACCGACGAAGAGCGGAATGACCATGTGCGGGAACACGACCACGTCACGCAAGGGCAACAGCGGCAGCGTGATCGGATCGGGTGGCAGGATGGGATGACCGGACATAGAGGAACCTCTCTTTCTCAAGCCCACGTGGGGCCCGAGATCAGGAATGCAAGACGGATGCGGGGACCGACCGAGGGGCCGGCGCGGCGCAGCCTCAGGCGCTGGCCTTCTGCTCGCGGTAGACGAGCAGTGGCTTGGCACCTTCTTCGACGATGTGGTCGTCGATCACCACCTTGGCCACGCCGTCGAGCGTGGGCAGGTCGAACATGGTGTCGATCAGCGAGTGCTCCAGGATGGAACGCAGGCCGCGGGCGCCGGTCTTGCGCGCCAGGGCCTTCTTGGCAATGGCGGTCAACGCCGAGGGGCGGATTTCGAGTTCCACACCGTCCATCGCAAACAGCTTCTGGTACTGCTTGACCAGCGCGTTCTTCGGCTCGGTGAGGATCTGCACCATCGCCTCGATGGTGAGCTCACCCAAGGTGGCCACCACGGGCAGGCGGCCCACCAGCTCGGGGATGAGGCCGAACTTGATCAGGTCTTCGGGCTCCGCATGGCGGAAAATATCTGCGGCTCGCTTCTCAGTCTTGCTGTGCACGCTGGCGGCAAAACCGATGCCCGACTTCTCGGTGCGGTTCTGGATGACCTTTTCCAGGCCATCGAACGCGCCGCCGCAGATGAACAGGATGTTCGTCGTGTCGATCTGCAGGAAATCCTGGTTCGGGTGCTTGCGCCCGCCTTGCGGCGGCACGCTGGCCATCGTGCCTTCCACCAGCTTCAGCAGCGCCTGTTGAACGCCTTCACCCGAAACGTCACGCGTGATGCTGGGGTTGTCGGCCGTGCGACTGATCTTGTCGATTTCGTCGATGTAGACGATGCCGCGCTGCGCACGCTCGACGTCGTAGTTGCAGTTCTGCAGCAGCTTCTGGATGATGTTCTCGACGTCTTCACCCACGTAGCCAGCTTCGGTCAGCGTGGTGGCGTCGGCGATCACGAAGGGCACGTTGAGCAGGCGCGCCAGCGTCTGCGCCAGCAGCGTCTTGCCGGAACCGGTGGGGCCGATGAGCAGGATGTTGCTCTTGGTCAGCTCCACCTCGTCCTTGGACGCATTCGCGCCCATGTGCTTCAGACGCTTGTAGTGGTTGTAGACCGCCACGCTGAGCGTGCGCTTGGCCACGTCTTGCCCGATGACGTATTGATCGAGGCTGGCCTTGATCTCGCTGGGCACAGGCAGGTCGCTCTTGGCAGTCTTCGCGCCCGGCGCCTCGGCCGGCACTTCGTCGCGAATGATGTCGTTGCAGAGCTCGATGCACTCGTCGCAGATGAAAACCGACGGCCCGGCGATGAGCTTCTTGACCTCGTGCTGGCTCTTACCGCAGAAGCTGCAGTACAGAACCTTTTCGCCAGAGGCGCCCTTCTTGTCGGCCATGAGTGATTTGCGGTACAGGGTTGAGCGCGGATTGCCGCAGCATCATAGACCAAAGCCCCAGCCCCGGTTCCCGCAGAAGTAGGCCGGGAAACCGGGCGCTGCAACGCTTTGCGCGAGGCTCAGAAACCACACGGCCCGCGAGGGCGGGCCGTATCTTGGGGCAGTGAAGACCGAGGATCAGCCGCGCTTGTCCAGCACCTGGTCGATGAGGCCGTATTCCTTGGCCTCGTCAGGCGACAGCCACTTGTCGCGCTCCATGTCCGCGGCAATGCGCGCTATGGTCTGCCCGGTGCGCTCGGCGTAGATTTTGTTCAGTTGCTCGCGGGTCTTGATGATCTCGCGCGCCTGGATTTCGATGTCGGACGCTTGGCCCTGCGCGCCGCCCGAAGGTTGATGCAGCATCACACGCGAGTTCGGCAATGCCGAGCGCTTGCCCTTGGCACCCGCCATCAGCAAAAAGCTGCCCATGCTGGCCGCCATGCCCATGCACAGCGTGCTGACATCGGGCTTGATGAAGTTCATCGTGTCGTAGATCGACAGGCCGGCGCTGACGCTGCCACCGGGGCTGTTGATGTAGAGGAAGATGTCCTTGTCCGGGTTCTCGCTCTCCAGGAACAACATCTGCGCCACCACCAGGTTGGCGGTGCCGTCGTTCACCGGCCCGACCAGGAACACGATGCGCTCGCGCAACAAACGGCTGTAGATGTCGTAGGCGCGTTCGCCGCGGCCCGACGTTTCGATGACCATCGGCACCAGGCCG
>JANOCL010000089.1:0-21694 GCA_031412135.1 Variovorax sp.
GAGCTGATCAAGGCCGGTTTCGAGACGCTGGTCGAAGCCGGCTACGCGCCTGAGATGGCTTACTTCGAATGCCTGCACGAGCTGAAGCTGATCGTCGACTTGATCTATGAAGGCGGCATCGCCAACATGAACTACTCGATCTCGAACAACGCCGAGTACGGCGAGTACGTGACCGGCCCGCGCATCGTGACCGACGAGACCAAGAAGGTCATGAAACAGGTGCTGAAGGACATCCAGACCGGCGAATACGCCAAGAGTTTCGTGCTCGAGAACGCCGGCGGCGCACCGACGCTGATCAGTCGTCGCCGCCTGAATTCGGAGCACCAGATCGAAGTAGTCGGCGAGAAGCTGCGCGCGATGATGCCCTGGATCAAGAAGAACAAGCTGGTCGACCAGACCCGGAACTGATCGAAGGCTTCACGTTTCCGATCGAAGGGCCACCCGTCGCGGTGGCCCTTTTTCATCGAGGTGCGAAAGCGCCTGAACTACACTGGACGGCTTCATGCATGACGACACGATCCCCGACGAAGTCGCGCCGCGCAAGCGCCGCAAAGGCATCTACATCCTGCCTAATCTGTTCACGCTGGCAGCGCTTTTCGGCGGTTTCTATTCGATCGTGATGGCGATGAATGCGCGCTTCGATCTCGCCGCTCTCGGCGTGTTCGCAGCGATGATCCTCGACAGTCTCGACGGCCGCGTCGCACGCATGACCAACACGCAGAGCGCCTTCGGCGAGCAGATGGATTCGCTGTCCGACATGGTGTCGTTCGGCGCGGCGCCTGCCCTGATCGCGTACGAGTGGTCGCTCAAGGGCCTGGGCCGCTGGGGATGGATCGCCGCATTCGTCTACTGCGCCTGCGCTGCCTTGCGCCTCGCGCGTTTCAACGTCAACACCGGCGTGATCGACAAGCGCTGGTTCCAGGGTTTGCCTTCGCCCGCGGCTGCAGCGCTGGTGGCGGGCTTCATCTGGCTCATGACCGAATGGGGCAAGCGCGGCGACGAGGTGCTGTATCTCTCGTGGCAGCAGATCACCTGGGTCACTTTCGCTTTCACGCTCTATGCCGGCCTGTCGATGGTGACCAACGCACCGTTCTACAGCTTCAAGGACGTCCAGATGAAGAAGAGCGTGCCCTTCGCGGCGATCGTACTGATCGCGCTGGGCATTGCCGTCATCAACATCCACCCACCGACCGTGCTGTTCGGCTTGTTCGTCGCCTACGGACTCAGTGGTTATGTGGTCTACGGCTGGCGCAAGGCCAAGGGACAGCAGGTGAGCGTCATCAGCATTTCGACCGACGAGCCGGACGAGCGCGGCCTCCACAAGTAGGGCGGTGCCGTGCTACATTCACGGCTTCCCATGAACAAGATTTCGCTGGCCCTACTACTGATCCCCTACGGGCGGAGACGGTAGCGCACGCGCATACCCATCACCACGGCCCGTTCGCACCAGCAACGGGCCGTTTGTTTTGGGGTTGCTGGTTGAACCTCCAACCAAGCGAGAAATTCAGATGTTGAAGCAACCCGACCGCAAGTACCGCGCCTTTGCACCGATCGGCCTCAAGGACCGCAGCTGGCCCGACGCCGTTCTGATCCGGGCGCCGATCTGGTTGTCGACCGATCTGCGCGACGGCAATCAGGCGCTGGTGGAACCCATGGACATCGCGCGCAAGCTGCGCATGTTCGAGACGCTGGTGGCGATCGGCTTCAAGGAGATCGAGGTCGGCTTTCCTTCCGCCTCGCAGATCGAGTTCGACTTCGTGCGCAAGCTGATCGAAGAAGACCGCATACCCGAAGACGTGACGATCCAGGTGCTCACCCCGGCGCGCGACCATCTCATCGAGCGCACCTTCGAGTCGCTGCAGGGCGCGCCGCGCGCCATCGTGCATCTCTACAACGCTGTGGCGCCCGTGATGCGACGGGTGGTGCTCGGAATGGACGAGGACCAGATTGTCGAGCTGGCAACCACGCATGCACGCATGTTCGATGAACGCGCCGCCAGGCAGCCGGCGACGCGATGGACCTTTCAGTATTCGCCCGAGATGTTCTCCGGCACCGACCTCGCCTTTTCCAAGCGGGTGGTCGACGCCGTGACCGCGGTCTGGGCGCCGACGCCCAAGCGCAAGTGCATCGTCAATCTCCCGTCGACGGTCGAGCATTCGACGCCCAACATCTTCGCGGACATGATCGAGTGGATGCACCGCAACCTGGCGCGCCGCGACTCGATCGTGCTGTCGGTGCATCCGCACAACGATCGCGGCACCGGCACGGCGGCCGGTGAGTTCGCGCTTATGGCGGGCGCAGACCGCATCGAAGGCTGCCTGTTCGGCAATGGCGAGCGCACCGGCAATATCGACCTGGTGAACGTGGCTCTCAATCTGTACACGCAAGGCGTTTCGCCGAAGCTCGACTTCTCGAACATCGACGAGATCCGGACTGCGGTCGAGCATTGCAATCAGTTGCCGGTGCATCCGCGCCATCCGTATGTCGGCGATCTGGTCTACACATCCTTCTCCGGCTCGCACCAGGACGCCATCAAGAAGGCCTTTGCCGCCCGAAAGGAAGGCGACATCTGGGACATGCCGTACCTGCCGATCGATCCCAAGGACGTGGGCCGCAGCTACGAGGCGGTGATTCGCATCAACAGCCAGTCCGGCAAGGGTGGGATCGCCTACCTGCTCGAAAGCGAATACGGGCTCGAGCTGCCGCGCCGCCTGCAGATGGAGTTCAGCCAGACGGTGCAGCGCGTGATGGACATCGCCGGCAAGGAACTCACTGCTGCCGACCTGTGGCAGTTGTTCGAGCGCGAGTACCGCATCAACGACAACATCGGCCCGCAGCACCGCGTGCTCGACGAGCAGGGCGAAGGTGCCGGGGCATCGGTGCTGCTGCGCGCCGAGCTACCGTGGGAAGGCGAGATGCGCAAGATTGAAGGGCGCGGAAACGGGCCCATCGATGCCTTCATCCAGGCCATGGCCGCAACCACCGGGCATGCGATCCGGGTGATCGACTACCACCAGCATGCAATCGGCGCCGGCGCAGATGCGCAGGCGGTGGCCTACCTCGAACTGCGGGTAGACGAGGCACAGACCCTGTTCGGCGTCGGCATGGATGCAAACATCGTTTCGGCGTCGCTCAAGGCGGTCGCCTCCGGGCTCGATCGCGCCCGTGCGAACGGTGCGACACCCAGCGCACAATCGGCGGCTGAAGCCGCCTGACAGACGAAGGAGATCCCCATGGCCGACAAGCTGATCATTTTCGACACCACCTTGCGTGACGGCGAGCAATCGCCCGGCGCCTCGATGACCAAGGACGAGAAGCTGCGCATCGCGCGCCAGCTCGAACGGCTGCGGGTCGACGTCATCGAGGCTGGCTTTCCGGCCAGCTCGAACGGTGATTTCGAGGCTGTCGTGGCGATTGCGAATGCCATCAAGGACGCCACGGTGTGCGGACTGTCGCGCGCCAACGACCGCGACATTTCCCGGGCGGCCGAAGCCTTGAAGGGGGCGGCCCGCGGCCGCATCCACACCTTCATCGCGACATCGCCGCTGCACATGGAAAAGAAGCTGCGCATGACGCCGGACGAGGTGTTCGAGCAGGCCAGGCTCTCGGTGCGGTTCGCGCGCAATCTGGTGGGCGATGTCGAGTTCAGTCCGGAAGACGGCTACCGCAGCGACGTCGATTTCCTGTGCCGCGTGCTCGAAGCGGCGATCCATGAAGGCGCGACCACGATCAACGTGCCCGACACCGTCGGCTATGCCGTGCCGGAACTCTACGGAAGCTTCATCAAGACGCTGCGCGAGCGCATTCCGAACAGCGACAAGGCGATCTGGTCGGTGCATTGCCACAACGACCTGGGCATGGCGGTGGCGAACTCGCTGGCGGGCGTGATGATCGGCGGCGCACGGCAGGTGGAATGCACCATCAACGGCCTGGGCGAGCGCGCGGGCAACTGCTCGCTCGAAGAGATCGTTATGGCGGTGAAGACCCGCAAGGACTACTTCGGGCTCGAACTTGGGGTCGACACCCGCCAGATCCTGGCTGCCAGCCGCATGGTGAGCCAGACCACCGGCTTCGTGGTGCAGCCGAACAAGGCGGTGGTCGGCGCCAACGCCTTTGCCCACGCCTCGGGCATCCACCAGGACGGTGTACTCAAGGCGCGCGACACCTACGAGATCATGCGTGCCGAAGACGTCGGCTGGAGCGCCAACAAGATCGTGCTCGGCAAGCTGAGTGGCCGCAACGCCTTCAAGCAGCGCCTGCAGGAACTGGGCGTCACGATGGAAAGCGAGGCCGATATCAATGCCGCTTTTGCACGTTTCAAGGAACTTGCCGACCGGAAGAGTGAAATATTTGACGAAGACATCCTTGCACTTGTGAGTGCGGAGGACCTATCTCATGCCGGAGAGCAGTATCATTTTGTATCTTTGGCGCAGCACAGCGAAACCGGCGAACGGCCCCAGGCCCGAATCGTGTTCACCGTGCATGGCAAAGAGGTGACAGGCGCCTCCGAGGGCAACGGGCCGGTAGATGCATCGCTGAAAGCCATCGAGGCGCATGTTCGCAGCGGGGCTGAGATGGTTTTGTATTCGGTGAATGCGATCAGCGGGTCGACCGAGAGCCAGGGCGAGGTCACGGTGCGATTGCAGAACGCGGGCAGGGTGGTGAATGGCGTTGGGGCGGACCCCGACATCGTGGTTGCGTCGGCGAAGGCTTATTTGAGTGCGCTCAACAAGTTACAGAGTCAAGCTGTGAGAGTGGCGGCACAGGGTTAGTTTTTGCGTGATCCTTGTATTCGAATGAAGAAGGAGGCGCAAGTAACTGATATTGCGTGCTTTTTTTGATTTCGATACACTGCGGTTCCTTGTTCGTGCCGCTGGAGAGTTGCAATGCCTGTAGGCCGTTTCCACAGAGTTTCCAGCCAGCGGTTTCTGTCCGCCTTCCGCCTCATCGCCGTCGCGCTCTGCGCCACGGCGTTTTTGCTGCCTGCAGCCAATGCAGCCAAGAAGGCACCTCCCGGCAAGAAGGTCCAGGCGAGCGCCGCCAAGTCCTCTATCGCCTCCAAGCGCAGCGTCAAGAGCGACAAGGCGGAGCGGGTTGTCAGCGGCGGCCGCAACGTCGTGGCCTCGATCCGCAAACGCGGCGGGAAGACCGTGGTGGCCGTGGAACGGCGCTCGGTGGTTCGTATCGAAACGCCGGCGCGGCAGTCATTCGGCCAGTTGGCCGGGCTGCATGGCACGCAGGATGCGCTCGATCTGAAGTCCAGCGTGGCCCTGGTGATCGACCAGGACACGCGCGAAGTTCTCTTCAGCAAGAACGACCATGCCGTTCTGCCGATCGCTTCGTTGACCAAGCTCATGACCGGCTTGATCGTGAGCGAGGCTCGGCTGCCCGGCGACGAACTCATCACCATCAGCCAGGACGATGTCGACACCGAAAAGGGCAGCCGCTCGCGGCTGACGGTCGGCACCACGCTCTCGCGCGCCGAACTCCTGCACCTGGCCCTGATGTCGAGCGAGAACCGCGCGGCTCATGCGCTGGGGCGCACGTATCCGGGCGGCCTGGCGACTTTCGTGAGCGTGATGAATGCCAAGGCGAAGATGCTCGGCATGAAGGACACGCGCTACGTCGAGCCGACCGGGCTGTCGAGCCGCAACCAGTCGAGCGCGCAAGACCTCGCGTTGCTGGTCGGCGCCGCTTACGCCGATGCCACGGTGCGTCAGCTCTCCACGTCGCCGGAGCACCAGGTCGAGATCGGCAATCGCGTGCTGCAGTACAACACCACGAACCGGCTGGTCAAAAACCCGGACTGGGAAATCGGCCTGCAAAAGACCGGCTACATCTCCGAAGCCGGCCAGTGCCTCGTGATGCAGACCCGCATCGCCGGCCGCAAGCTCATCATGGTGTTCCTCGACTCGGCCGGCAAGTTCAGCCGCATCGGCGATGCCGAGCGCGTGCGCCGCTGGGTCGAAGCCACGCACATGACGAATCCGGCGACGCAGCAGGCTCTTGCGGCACAGGCCGCAGGCTGAAGCGTCAGGCCGTCGCTGGGGTCGTTGCGTTGTAGCCCAGCGCGCCCGAGATTTCGTTCGCGGTGGCTTGCAGCTTCGGCAGCCATCCGTCGTCGAGCCGATCCGCGGGTGCCGAAATCGACAGCCCCGCAACCAGTTTCCCCTGATCGTCGTAGATGCCCGCTGCCATGCAGCGCACGCCGAGTTCGAGCTCTTCGTTGTCGCGCGCAATGCCGTACTGGCGGGCCTTGGACAACTCGCGCTCCAGTGCAGGCAACTGCGTGATGCTGTTGCGCGTGTGGCCGGCCAGACCGGTTCGGGTGGCGTAGCTGCGCACCCGCTGCGGTTCGTCCAACGCCAGAAACAACTTGCCGGTCGAGGTGAGGTGAAGCGGCGCCCGGCCACCGATGGCGCGGACCACCTGCATGCCGGAACGCTCGCTGTAGGTGCGCTCGATGTAGACGATCTCGTCGCCCTGGCGCATGCTCAGATTGACCGGCTGCTGGGTGAGCTTGTGCAGTTCGCGCATTGGCGCCATCGCCGCATCGCGCACGTTGAGCCGCCCCTTCACCAGATTGCCCAGTTCGAGCAGGCGCATGCCGAGCCGGTAGCTGCCCGCCTCCGGCCGATCGACGAATCGGCCGATGGCCAGATCGTTCAGGATACGGTGGGTGGTCGACGGATGAAGCCCCGTCTTTTCGCTGATTTCCTTCAGGGAGATGGCTTCTTCGCGCGACGCCAGCACGTCGATCAGCGAGAACATGCGCTCGATCACCTGAACGACGGGCACCGCCGGGACGTCTGATTTGATTTTTCTCATAGGCAACGCGGGTTGAACCGGTTGCCATTTTACTTGGTGAAATCGCCCGGTGTCTGCCACCGGCCGTCAACCAGCACTTCGTGCGGTGCGTAGCGGGCCTTGTAGTTCATCTTGCCGCTGCCCTCGATCCAGTAACCGAGATAGACATGCGCGAGACCCAGTTGGCGCGCCTGTTCGATCTGCCACAGAACGCTGTAGTTGCCATAGCTTGTGCTCGGCTCGGGCTCGTAGAAGGTGTAGACCGCCGAGATTCCGTCGTTCAGCACGTCGAGGATCGACACCATCTTCAAGGCACCTGCGCTGCCGTCCGGGCCGGCTTCGCGAAACTCCACGAGACGGGAGTTGACCCGGCTCTGAAGAAGGAACTGGGTGTATTGGTCGATGCTGTCGTGGTCCATGCCGCCGCCCGCATGCCGACCGTTCTGGTAGCGCAGGTACAGCTGATAGTGCTCGGGGATGAAGCAGAGCTTCAGCACCCGGGCCTGCAGGTCGGCGTGGCGCGCGAGCGATCGGCGCTGGCTGCGGTCCGGGCGGAACTCGTTGGCGAGCACGCGCAGGGGCACGCACGCGCTGCAGCCGTCGCAGTGGGGCCTATAGGTGAACATGCCGCTGCGACGGAAGCCGCTCAGCACCAGGTCCGAATACGCATCGTTGTGAATCAGGTGGCTCGGCGTGGCGACTTGCGAGCGCGCCTGCCGGTCCGGCAGATAGCTGCACGGGTAGGGCGCAGTCGCGTAGAACTGCAGCGTGTGGAGCGGGAGATCCTTGAGGTGCGTCACGTCGAAAAGGAAGGTCGCGCGGGCAGGAGGTCGAGCCAGTATACGGGGTCGAAGCGCCACAGCGGGCCTGTCTGCAACCGTGCTTCGGCCACATGCGACACGAAGCGTTTGCGTGGAACTTCGTGGGCGCCGAGGCTCGCCAGATGGCCGGTGTTTTGCTGGCAATCGATCACCGCAATACCGTGCCTGCGGCAAAAGCAGACCAGCGCCGCGAGCGCGATCTTCGAGGCATCGGCCCGGCGCGAAAACATCGATTCGCCGAACACGGCCCGGCCCATGGCGACGCAGTAAAGCCCGCCCTGCAGTTCGCCGTCGACCCACACCTCCACGCTGTGGGCATGGCCGGCGTGGTGCAGCGCCTCGTAGGCACGCACCATCTCCGGCAGTATCCAGGTGCCGGTCTGGCCGGCGCGCGGCGCCTGCGAGCAGGCAGCGATAACCGCCGCGAAGTCGCAGTCGATCCGGATTTCGCAGCCCGGGGCGGTGGTGAAGCGCTCCAGCGTCTTGCGCAGCGAGCGGTGAAGCCTGAAGTCGGCCACCTCGAGGACCATCCGCGGGTCCGGGCTCCACCAGAGAATCGGCTGGCCTTCGCTGAACCACGGGAAGATGCCCGCCCCGTACGCCTTGAGCAGCGTCGCGACGTCGAGTTCGCCGCCGGCGGCCAGAAGGCCCGGCACCGGGTCGGCCTCGCCCCAGGCCGACGCCGCAGAGGGCAGCGGGTCACCGGGAGCGAGCCAGGGCAGTTGCATGACCGGAGGTATACACGGCTTCCGGGCGGGCGGTGTCGTCGGAAGCCGACTCGGCGCGAAGCCCATATAGTCGCCTGCGCAGTCGCAGACATCGTTCGGCAAAAAGGAATCCGGTGACAACAGAAAGCAATCCCATGCGCTACGGCAGCGGCCAGGCCGTCCGGCGCGTCGAAGACGCCAGCCTGCTGGCGGGTACAGGCCGCTACACCGACGACGTCACGTTGCCGGGCCAGACGCATCTCTGCTTCGTGCGTTCTCCGCATCCGCATGCGCGACTGGTTTCGGTCGACGTCGAATCGGCTGCGGCCATGCCCGGCGTGCTGCGCATCCTCACCGGCGCCGAATTGGCTGCTGCAGGCGTCAAACCGCTGCCGGGCGCGACCGGCTTCAAGCGGGCCGACGGCGGCGATTGCCTGTCGCCGCCGCGGCATGTGCTCGCGCTCGACCGCGTGCGCTTCGTCGGCGAGCCGGTCGCGGCCGTGGTCGCCGAAACCGTGCAGCAGGCGCGCGATGCGGCCGAAGCCGTGATGGTCGACTACCAGGACCTTCCGATGGTGGTCGACCCGGCCGGCGCCATCGCTCCCGAAGCGCCCCTGGTCTTCGACGAAGCCACCGGCAACATCGCCGCCGAGATGCGCCATGGCAGCCGGGATGCGACCAGCGCCGCTTTCGCCAAGGCCGCCCATGTGGTCGCGCTCGATGTCGTCAACCAGCGCGTGATCGCCCTCACGATCGAACCGCGCTCCGTGCTGGGCGATTTCGACGAAGCTTCCGAGCGGATCACGCTGCGCATGAGCACCCAGATGCCTTCGGGCGTGCGCAACTCGGTCTGCGATGCGATCGGCCTGCCGAAAGACAAGGTGCGCGTCGTCGTCGGCGACGTCGGCGGCGGCTTCGGCATGAAGACCGGTGCCTACCCGGAAGACGTTGTTGTCGCCTATGCCGCGCGTGCGGTCCGGCGCCCGGTCAAGTGGGTGGCGGAACGCAGCGAGGAGTTCGTCTCGACGTCGCACGGCCGCGACATCCAGGCGCACGCCGAACTGGCGCTCGACGCGGACGGAAAAATTCTCGCGTTGCGCATCAAGACCCTGGCCAACGTGGGCGCCTACGCAACCGGGACCGGCGTCGCCATCCAGTTGCTGATCGGCCCCTGGGTTCAGACCAGCGTCTACGACATCCAGACCATCGACTTCCACTTCATCGCGGTACTGACCCATACCGCCCCGACCGGCGCCTACCGGGGCGCCGGCCGGCCGGAGGCGATCTACACCATCGAGCGGCTGATGGACGAGGCGGCGCGGCAGATCGGCATCGACCGTGTCGAGCTGCGCCGGCGCAACTTCATCCAGCCGGCGCAGATGCCGTACACCAATCCGATGCAGCAGACCTACGACACCGGCAAGTTCGAGTCGGTGATGGAGCAGGCACTGGTGCTGGCCGACTGGAACGGCTTCGATGCCCGCGCGGCCGAATCCATGCGCAGGGGCAGGATGCGCGGTCTGGGCATCGCCACTTTTCTCGAATGGACCGGCGGCAACGTGTTCGAGGAGCGGGTGACCGTATCGGTGCAGGCCGACGACATCATCGAGGTTTTCTCCGCGGTCAATGCCATGGGGCAGGGCATCGCGACCACGCTGGCGCAGCTCGCGGTCGACGCCTTCGGCGTGCCGATCGAGAAAGTGCGGATCGTGCTGGGCGACACCGACCGTGGCGACGGCTTCGGCAGCGCCGGGTCCCGGTCGCTCTTCACCGGCGGTTCGGCCGTGCGGGTGGGCGCCGAGCGCACCATCGAAAAGGCGAAGGCGCTCGCAGCGCAAGAACTCGAAGTGGCCGCCGCCGACGTGCAGTACGCCGAAGGCATGTTCAAGGTTGCCGGCACCGACCTGCAGCTCGATCTGTTCACCCTGGCCGGGCGGCAGCCGCAGCAGCAGATCTTCGTCGACTCGACCAGCGCGGTCGCTGGGCCGACCTGGCCGAACGGCTGCCACATATGCGAGATCGAGATCGACCCGCCCACCGGCGAGGTGGTGGTCGTGACCTATGCCTCTGTGAACGATGTCGGGCGCGTCGTCAACCCGATGATCGTGCGCGGCCAGCTCGAAGGCGGCGCCGTGCAGGGCATCGGCCAGGCACTTTGCGAGCGTGTGGTCTACGACGTTGAAACCGGACAGCCGCTGACCGGCAGCCTGATGGACTATGCGGCCCCGCGTGCCGACATCGTCGCCTCGATGATCAAGACCGAACTGGACCAGAGCACGCCCTGCCTCAACAACCCGCTGGGCGTGAAGGGCGTCGGCGAGCTCGGCACCATCGGTGCCACGCCGGCCGTCGTCAACGCAGTGGCGGATGCGCTCGCCCGCAATGGCCTTGCGGACCGCACGCCGCACCTGGACATGCCGCTGGCGGCCGCGAGGCTTTGGCACCTGATGCAGACGGCCTAGAAATCGTCCAGCGGCAGGCCGACATAGTTTTCGGCCAGCGACGTGGATGCGGCGCGCGAGCGCACCAGGTAGTCGAGTTCGGCCTCCTGGATTTTCTGGCCGAACTCGCCCGCCTCTGGAAAGCGATGCATGAGCGAGGTGAACCACCACGAGAAGCGCTCCGCCTTCCAAACCCGGCGCAGGCACAGGTCCGAGTAGCGGTCGAGTGCCGACGGGCTGCGCTCGCCATAGAAGATTTCCAGCGCGCGCGACAGGTAGCCCACATCGGCCGTGGCCAGGTTCAACCCCTTGGCACCGGTCGGCGGCACGATGTGCGCGGCGTCGCCGGCCAGGAACAGGCTGCCGAAGCGCATCGGCTCGGCAACGAAGCTGCGCAGTGGCGCAATGCTTTTCTCGAGCGATGGCCCAGTGACGAGCCGCTCCCGCGCTTCGGGGTCGAGACGCGAACGCAGCTCGTTCCAGAACGCTTCGTCGCTCCAGTTCTCGACCCGTTCGTCGGTGGGTACCTGCACGTAGTAGCGGCTGCGGGTGGCGCTGCGCATGCTGCACAGCGCGAAGCCGCGCGAGGTGTTGGCATAGATAAGCTCGTGCGACACCGGCGGCACGTCGGCCAGCACGCCGAGCCAGCCGAAGGGATAGACCTTCTCGTAGATGTGCAGCGCGTCCGCCGGCACGCTGGAGCGGCAGACGCCGTGGTAGCCGTCGCAGCCGGCGATGAAGTCGCATGCGATCTCGTGCGTGGCACCGTCCTTCTCGTAGCGAACGCGCGGGCTCTGCGTGTCGAAGTCGTGCAGGCTCACACCCGATGCGCCGTAGACGGTCGCAAGTCCTTCCGCCGCCCGCGCTTCCATCAGGTCGCGGGTCACCTCGGTCTGCCCATACACCGTGACTTGCTTGCCGTCGGTCAGCCCATGCATGTCGATGCGATGCCGCGCGCCCTTGAAGAGCAGCTCGATGCCTTCGTGCGGCAGGCCCTCGGCCCTGGCGCGGGCGTCGACCCCGGCGCGCGCGAGCAGGTCCATGGTGATCTGCTCCAGCACGCCGGCCCGGATGCGGCCGAGCACGTACCCGCCGGTCTGTCGCTCGACGATGACGTTGTCGATGCCGGCCTTGTGCAGCAGCTGGCCGAGCAAAAGGCCAGCGGGACCTGCACCAACGATGGCAACCTGTGTTCGCATGCGCGTCTCCTGAGGGTTTGCCCAGCGTAAGACCGCGCCGCCGGCACGGCATGCCGCGACGCGATGCACTGTGCGATCATGAAACCACCTGCGCGATGATCGCGCAACGGTTCTTTGCATGACCATCGCCAAACCCGACTTCATCGAAGGCATCGCCAAGGGCATGGCCGTGCTCGAAAGCTTCGACACCGAGCGCCAGCGCCTCAATGCGACGCTCGCCGCAGAGCGCGCCGGCCTTACGCGGGCCGCGGCGCGGCGTCACCTTCTGACGCTCGCCCATCTCGGCTACCTGGAAACCGACGGCAGCTATTTCTGGATGGCGCCGAAGGTGCTGCGCTTCTCCGGCAGCTATCTCGCGTCGTCGCGGCTGCCGCGAGCGCTGCAGCCGACGCTCAACCGGCTCGCGGCGCAGACACTCGAATCTTTTTCCGCCGTGGTGCTGGACGGCGAAGAGGTGGTGATCGTCGCGCGCAGCGGCAGCTACGGCACGCCGACGCGGGTGCTGGCCTACGGCCTCCACCTCGGTGCGCGGCTGCCGGCACATGCCACCTCGACCGGCCGGGTGCTGCTGGCCGCTATGAAGGCGGCCGAGCTGACGCAGTGGCTCAAGGGCCGCAGCCTGCCGCGCCTCACGCCGCATACCGTGACGCAGGCGCGATTGCTGCGCCAGCGCGTCGCACAGGCGCGCAAGGAAGACTTCTGCTTTGCCAGCGAGGAGCACGAGCTCGGCGTGCAGGCGTTGGCGGTGCCGCTGCGCGACATGCAGGGCCACACCGTGGCGGCCCTCAACGTCGTTCTCTCCGGCATGCGCCACCATGAAGACGCCCTGCGGCGCGACATGCTGCCGCTGCTGTTCGAAGCGGCGCGAGAAGTGAGGGCGCTCCTGTGAATCCGCCGGTGAACTTCGGTGAGGCTGCCACCTCCAACGTCCGATGCGACTGCTGCTGCTCGAAGACGACGTGATGATCGGCGAGACCGTGCTCGACCTGCTGCGCGCCGAGCACTATGCGGTCGACTGGGTGAAGGACGGCGACGCCGCCGACACCGCGCTGCGCACGCAGCAGTACGACCTGGTGGTGCTCGACCTGGGCGTGCCGCGCCGCGACGGGCTCGATGTGCTGCGCTCGCTTCGTTCGCGCAAGCAGCGCATGCCGGTGCTGATCGCGACCGCCCGCGATTCGGTGCAGCAGCGCATCGAAGGTCTGGATGCGGGCGCCGACGACTACGTGCTCAAGCCCTACGACCTCGACGAACTGCTGGCACGCATCCGCGCGCTGCTGCGCCGCGCATCCGGCCGTGCAGAGCCGGTCTACGAGCACCTGGGCGTGAGCATCGATCCGCGCACGCGCGAAGTTTCGGTGGGCGGCCAGCCGGTGGTGCTTTCTGCGCGCGAGTGGGCGGTGCTCGAGCCGCTGATCGCGCGGCCGGGCATGGTGCTCTCGCGTGCGCAGCTCGAAGAAAAACTCTACGGCTGGAAGGACGAGATCAGCAGCAACGCGGTGGAGGTCTACGTGCACGGCCTGCGCAGGAAGCTCGGCGCCGACCTCATCCGCAACGTTCGGGGGGTGGGTTACATGGTGCCGAGGGAATGAACTCTCTTCGGACTCGCTTGTTGCTGTTTTTGCTGGCGGCCATCGTGTTGGCCGCGGGCACGCAGGCCTTCGTCGCCTACCGCACCGTCCTGAAGGAAGCCGACGGCATCTTCGACTACCACATGCAGCAGATGGCGCTCTCGCTGCGTGCCGGGCTGCCGCCGAGCGCGGCGGTGGGCGGCCTCGGCGCGGGCGACGGCAACTTCGAGTTCGTGGTGCAGGTATGGACGGCGAGCGGCGTGCGGATCTTCGAGTCGGCGACCGAAGCCGCACTGCCGCAGCGAGCGGTGCTCGGCTTCTCGGACGTGCAGGCCCGCGGCACCACCTACCGGGTGTTCTCGATCCAGACCGGCGCACTCGTGATCCAGGTCGCGCAGGACATGGCGGCACGCCGCCACATGGCCGGCACGCTCGCGTTGCGCACGGTCGGGCCGATCGCGCTGGCGGCACCGCTCCTGATGCTGGTCGTCTGGTGGGTCGTGAGCCGGTCGCTGGCGCCGGTGGCGCGGGTGCGCCGGCAGGTCGCCTCGCGCGAGGCGGACGATCTTTCGCCGGTGAGCGAAGACGGCCTGCCCGAAGAAGTGCGGCCGCTGGTGCACGAGCTGAACCTCCTGTTCGACCGCGTTCGGCGCGCGTTCGCCGCGCAGAAGCATTTCGTGGCCGATGCGGCGCACGAACTGCGGTCCCCGCTCACCGCGCTCAAGCTGCAGGTGCAAAGCCTGCAGCGCGCACCCGACGATGCGGCGCGCGAACTCGCCGTCGGCCGGCTGGCTGCCGGCATCGACCGCACCACGCGGCTGGTCGAGCAGATGCTTGCACTGGCGCGGCACGAAGCCAGTGCCGCCGCCGGCGCCAAGCCGCAGCGGGTGGAGCTGCATGAAGTCGCCCGCCTTGCGATATCGGACGCGGTCGCCGCCGCGCAGGCACGCCGCATCGACATCGGCATGGCGCGGTCCGATCCGGCCGTGGTGCTCGGCCAGCCCGAAGCCCTGCGCATGCTATTGCGCAACCTGCTGGACAACGCGGTCAAGTACGCACCCCAAGGTGGCCGCGTCGACATCGGCATCGCGGCTTTGAACCGACAGGTCGAGTTGAGCGTGGAAGACAGCGGCCCCGGTCTGCCCGATGCCGAACGCGAACGCGTGCTCGATCGCTTCTACCGTTCCGGCGAGCCGCAGGTGCCCGGCAGCGGGCTCGGGCTGGCGATCGTGAAGTCGATCGCCGACCTGCACGGTGCGACCGTGATGCTGTCGCGTTCCGAAGCGCTCGGCGGACTGCGGGTGACATTGACTTTTCCGGCAGCGGTTTAAGGCCGGCTTAAGCATCGGGTTCGATAGTTCTTTCATTGGTCAACGAACCCTTGGAAGGATTCTCGAAATGAATGCTCGCTTCAACTCGCCGCGCGCCCTGGTCCTTGCACTGGCCGCCGCTGGGGTGATCGGTGCGGTCGGCACCGGCGCCTACACCAGCGCGAACGCACTCGATGCAAAGCCGGCCGCCGCGGCGCCTGCGGCCATTTCCGCACTTGCCGCCATGCCCGACTTCTCTGCCATCACGTCGCGCGACGGGCCTGCAGTGGTCAACATCAGCGTCACCGGCATCACGAAGACCGCGATGCAAGGCCCGTCCGGCATGCAGGGAATGGACCCGGACGATCCGATGTACGAGTTCTTCCGACGCTTCCAGGGTCCGATGGGTCCGCGTGGTCCGCAACAGGGCGCGCCGACCCGCGGGCAAGGCTCAGGCTTCATCGTCAGCGCCGACGGCATCATCCTCACCAACGCGCATGTGGTGAAGGACGCCCGCGAAGTCACCGTCAAGCTGACCGACCGGCGCGAGTTCCGCGCCAAGGTGCTGGGCAGCGATGCCAAGACCGACATCGCCGTGCTCAAGATCGAAGCCAGCAACCTGCCGACGCTGACGATCGGCAGCACCAAGGACCTGAAGGCGGGCGAGTGGGTGCTGGCCATCGGCTCGCCCTTCGGCTTCGAGAACACCGTCACCGCCGGCGTGGTCAGCGCCAAGGGCCGGTCACTGCCCGACGACAGCTATGTGCCCTTCATCCAGACCGACGTGGCCATCAACCCGGGCAACTCGGGCGGTCCGCTGCTCAACGCGCGCGGCGAAGTGGTGGGCATCAACTCGCAGATCTACAGCCGCAGCGGCGGCTACCAGGGCGTGTCGTTCGCGATCCCGATCGACGTGGCGATCCATATCAAGGACCAGATCGTCGCCACCGGCCGTGCCAGCCATGCGCGCCTCGGCGTGGCGGTGCAGGAAGTGAACCAGACCTTCGCCGACTCGTTCAAGCTCGACAAGCCGGAAGGCGCGTTGGTGTCGAACGTCGAGAAGGGCAGCCCGGCCGACAAGGCAGGCCTGCGCTCGGGCGACGTGATCCGCAAGGTCAATGGTGATCCCGTCGTTGCATCGGGCGATCTGCCCGCGCTCATCGGCCAGAAGAAGCCCGGCACCACCGTGTCGCTCGACATCTGGCGGCAGGGCGCGGCGCAGAAGATCAGCGCCACGCTCGGCGATGCCGGCGAGAAGGCCAATGCCGTCGCGAAGAACGAAGACAGTGCCGGGCAAGGCAGGCTCGGGCTCGCACTGCGGCCGCTGCAGCCTCAGGAGCAGCGCCAGGCCGAGGTCGCAGGCGGTCTGCTGATCGAGGATGCCGGCGGCCCGGCGGCGCTGGCGGGGGTGCGCTCCGGCGATGTGCTGCTGGCCATCAACGGCACGCCTGCGCGCAGCGTCGAGCAGGTGCGCGATGTGATCACGAAGGCCGACAAATCCATTGCGCTCCTGATCCAGCGCGGCGCCGACAAGATCTTCGTGCCGGTGCGCCTGGGTTGATTCGCAGGGAACCAACAGCGAGTTCGAGACATAGTTCCGCGTCGGCGCCGGACGGGCGGCACACCGTGCAAAAGTGCCTTTGTAAGAAGTTGTCAGCCGGCAACAATGCCACGCAACTGACTACGAGGTTTCCCTATGGCGTTCCGCGATCTCGCCTTGACTGTGCTCGAACTCGAGCCCGATGAATTTCATTGGGTTCTGATGGAGGCAGTGCAGGCGGACTCCGAGGAGTGCCTGGTCTACAGGCCGGTCGACTCGTCGACGCAGGGCCTGCCGGACTATTCGGAGGCGTTGATTGAAGGCACGTCTGCGCTTCGAGTGTTGCAGGGACTCGCGCCGTTCGGCAAGCCCATGGCACAGGTCGGCGTGACGCAAGAAGTTGCGACGGGCAGATCTGCCGAGCCAAAGCCGAAGCCAAGGCCGAGGCAGCGGGCCGAATCGGATTCGTGCATGTTCACCACCGGCAGCCAGGTGCTGTAGGCAATCGCTGCTCAAGCAGAGGGCAGTTCCGCGCGCCGCGGCATGTCCGCGCCACGCCGCGAGCAGGTGATCGCTGCGGCAGCCGCGGCGAAGCGCAGCATCGCACCGAGTTGCAATGCATCGAGCGCTTCGAGACCGGCAGCGCTCAGTGCCTGCTGCTCGTCGAGCCAGGTCAGCATCGCCGCCTGAAAGGTATCGCCGGCACCGACCGCATCCACCATGTCGATCTTCACTGCCGGCGCCGCGGCATGCAGCGTCTGCGTCCAGGCCTCGCAACCCTGCGCACCGCGCGTCACGACCACGAGCCGCGTGCCACCGACTGCCCATCGCTGCGCGATCTGCTCAGGTGATTCGCCGGGAAAAAGCAGGCCGAGGTCTTCGTCGCTGACCTTCACAATGTGCGACAGGGCCGCCATCGCCTCGACCGTCTCGCGCCAGCGCGCCAGATCGGGTTCGACATTGAGACGCACGTTCGGGTCGTAGGCGACCAGGCGCCGCCCGCATTCGCGCGCGGCAAGCGCGCGCAGGGCCGTGCCCACCGGCTCGACCGCCAGTGCATACGAGCCGAACTGAAGCAGGCGAGTCTGCGCGGGGATCGCAGGAAGATTGTCGATGTCGATCGCACGGTCCGCGGTGCCGTGGCCGTAGAAGGTGTAGCGGGGCATGCCACCCGCGCCCACGCTCACCACGCTCAGGGTGGTGGGCGCATCGCTGCGCACCACGAGCGAGGAGTCGACGCCTTCCTCATCCAGTGCCTGCATCAGCCGTCCGCCCGCCGCGTCGTGCGAGATGCCGGCCAGAAGCGCCGAACGGCGTCCCAGCCGCGCGAGCCCGACCGCCACGTTGAACGGCGAGCCGCCCACCTGCGCATCCAGGCGCAGACCGGTGGCGCTCGCCTCGCGTGCATACACATCCATCAGCGCTTCGCCGCACACCACGAACATCGTCAACCGCTTTCCGGCATGGGTCGGGCAGCGTCGAAGGTCGAGCGCAGGCTCGCGTACAGCGCCTTGAACCTTGCATGCCGCGCGGCGTGTGCACGCAACCCGGAGCGTCGCGGCTCGAAGCGCTGTTGAACCTTCGGCCGACGGCACACCTGCGCCTCGGAACCACCATCGGCCAGCCATGCGAGCCGCGCCGCGCCGAGCGCGCCGCCTGCTTCGCCGCCTTCGCACAAGGCCAGCGGCGTCTCGAGAATATCGGCCAGCAACTGCGCCCACCAGACGCTGCGGGCACCGCCGCCGACGAGGACCAGCTCGCCCACCGGCCTGGCAAGCGTGTCCAGCCCGTCGCGCAGGCCATAGCTGACGCCTTCCACCACCGCATAGGCAATGTCCGCCGGCCCATGCGCATGCGTGAGGCCGAACAGCACGCCCTGCGCAGCGGCATCGTTGTGGGGCGAACGTTCGCCCGAAAGATAGGGCAGGAACAAGGGTGCGCGGCCACAGGCTCCGGCATCGAGCGTGGCTGCGGCGGCGAGCAGCGCGGCTTCGTTGCCGAGGCCGAAGCTGCGCGCGGCCCAGCTCACCGCGCTGGATGCAGACAGCATCACCGACATCTGGTGCCAGCGCCCGGGGAGCGCATGGCAGAAGGCGTGCACGGCCAACCCGGGCCGGGGTTCGAAGCGCTCGCCGCAGACGAAGATCACGCCCGAGGTGCCCAGCGAGACGAAGCCTTCGCCGGCATTCACCAGGCCCATGCCGACGGCGCTGGCGGCGTTGTCGCCGGCGCCGCCGGCGATCGGCACATTGGCCACCATGCCGAAGCGGCCGGCGAGGTCGGGCTTCAGCCGTCCGGCAATGGCGCTGCCTTCCACCAGCCGCGGCATCTGCGCGCGCGAGAGGCTGCAGGCGGCGAGCAGTTCGTCCGACCAGTCGCGCGCGGCCACGTCGAGCCAAAGCGTGCCCGACGCGTCCGACATGTCGCTCGCCAGCTCGCCGCTCAGCATGTAGCGCAGCCAGTCCTTCGGCAGCAGCACGCAGGCGATGCGTGCGAACAGTTCGGGCTCGTGCTCGCGCATCCACAGCAGCTTGGGTGCGGTGAAGCCCGGCATCGCCAGGTTGCCGGCGATACCGGCCAGGCGCGGCACGCGCGCGGCGAGCGCTTCGCACTGCGCCGCACTGCGGCCGTCGTTCCAGAGGATGGCCGGGCGCAGCACCTGGCCCTGCGCGTCGACGGCGACCGCGCCATGCATCTGGCCCGACAGCCCGATGCCGCGCACCGCCGCCAGCGCAGCGCCGTGCTTGCGCTGCAGCTCGCCCAGCGCGGCCTCCAGCGCGTCCCACCATTGCGCTGGCGACTGCTCCGACCACAGCGGTTGCGGGCGGCTCACCGTGAGCGGCGCATGCGCCACCGCAACGATGCGGTGGTCGTCCGCCAGAAGCAGCGCCTTCAGCTCCGAGGTGCCGAGATCGAGCCCGAGATAGAAGCTCATGCGCCGCTGCCGAAGCGGTGGTCGCTCTGGCGCCGGAACTCGCTCGGCGTCATGCCCTTGATCTCGAGGAAGCGTCGGTTGAAGTTGGCGACGTTGTTGAAGCCGACCTGATAGCAGATGTCGGTGACGAAATGGTCGGTCTGCATCAGCAGGTGGCAGGCGCTGTTGATGCGCACGCGGTTGACGAAGTCGGTGAAGCTGTTGCCGGTCGAGCGCTTGAAGAAGCGGCTGAAGCGGCTTTCGCTCATGCCCAGTTCACCGGCGATGTCGGCCATGGCGATCGGCTCGGCCAGGTTGGCCGTGAGCCGGTTGACGACGATGTTGATCTGGTCGACCTCGGCGTCGCCCTCGACGCCCTGCATCTGCACGTTCGAGAGCAGGCGGTAGTCGGTGCATTGACCGAGGTCGGCCAGGTACTCGCAGAAGAGGGCGAAGCGGCGCAGTCCGCGTGCCGCCTTGACGGCATCCCAATGCGCAAGTGCCCGTTCGGCAAGGCCGAAGAACTCGATGCCGTGGCGCGCCCGCTCGAGCAGCTGCTGCACCTCGCGAAGTTCAGGGATTTCCGCCGCCGCGCGCTCGATCGGCTCGTGGCGAAACTGGATCACCCGGTCGCGGCCGGCCGCACCGCCTTCCGGTACATCGAGCGAGATCCAGTTGTGCGGCAGCCGCGGCCCGCACAGCACCAGATGGCCCGGCTGAAAGGGCCCGATCCAGTCGCCGATGAAAGCCTTGCCCGAGGTTTCGGTGATGAGGTGCAGCTCGTACTCCTCATGGAAGTGCCAGCGCACCAGCGGGCTCGGAAAGCCGTGCGCCAGGCAGCGCACGAGGCCGGTTTCTTCGGGTGCTTCGTAGCCGAGCGACGGCGAGCGCGTGATGTCGCGCTCGAGTTCGGGTTGCCGGTGGCGGGGCAGGTGGCGTTGGCGCACCGAAGTCATCGCACGGTCACTCCCATTTGACGTCAGCTCATGACGTTACCACCGTCGACGTTGAGCGTCTGCGCGGTGATGTAGCGGGCCTCGTCGCTGGCCAGGAACACGGCCACGCAAGCCACGTCCGCCGGCGTGCCCATGCGCCCGAGCGGCACGTCGAGGCCGACCTGGCGCTTCTTCTCGCCGGGTGCGAGGCCTTCGTACCTGGCGAACAGCGAATCGACATGGGCCCACATCGGCGTGTCGACCACGCCCGGCGCGATGGCGTTGACGCGGATGCCGTGCGGCGCCATCGCCAGCGCCGCGCTCTGCGTGTAGCTGATGACGGCCGCCTTGGTGGCGCAGTAGTGCGAAACCAGCGCCTCGCCGCGGCGGCCGGCCTGCGACGCCATGTTGACGACCGACGCGCCTTGCACGCTGTGTTCGATCATGTGCCGCAGCACGCGCTGCATGACGAAGAACATGCCCTTCACGTTGACTTCGAACAGGCGGTCGAAGGAAGCCTCGTCGCTCTCCAGCAGCGGCGCCATGTCGAACAGCGCCGCATTGTTGACCAGCGTGTGCACCGCGCCATGGTGTGCCTGCGCCGTGTCGAGCATGCGCGAGACCGCGCCTGCGTCGGTGATGTCCGCCTGCACATAGGCCAGCGACGACGGATGCCGCCGCTCGAGCAGCTGCACGCCGTCGGAGGGCACGGGCGCGCGGTCCACCAGCGTGCAGCGAGCGCCCTCGGCGAGGCAGGCCTCGGCTATCGCCAGTCCGATACCGCCGCCGGCACCGGTCACCAGCACATGGCGCTGGGCGAGACGGGCTGTCATGAGGAAACTCCTTTGTCGATGAATTGCTGCACCCGTGCGGCGGCTGCGCGCACCGCGTCGGTGAGCCGGGGATCGCCGGCGGCGTCGCCCCAAAGGCCGCGGTCGTCGCACAGCGCGGCCACCGGATCGGCCGCATCGCAGATCGCATGGGCCGTGGCCTCGTCCATGCCCTGGTCCTGGTAGGCGTAGGGCAGGGTGCCGGCGTGCCAGCGCTGCAGGAAGGCGAGGAACAGGGCCGGCAGCATCGTTACGGCGCCTATGCTTTCGCCATGGGCCAGCCGTTCGCGCACGGTCGGCGCGATGAAGCCGGGAATCTTCGAGAACCCGTCCATCGCGACGCGCTGGTTGGTGTCGCGTATGGCCGGATTGCCAAAGCGCTCCAGCACCACGTCGCGGTACGCCGGCAGGTCGACCGGGCTCGGGCGTTCGGGCGTATCAAGGCAGGGGATGACGTCGTCGGTCACGTAGTCGAAGGCCATGCGCCGTATCGCGGGCACCCGCGTGCCTTCGTGGATGTAGGTCAGTCCCGCCAGCGTGCCAGCCCAGGCAATGCAGCTGTGGCTCGCGTTCAGGACGCGGATCTTCGCTTCCTCATACGGCGCGACCGACTCGACCA
>JANOCL010000090.1:0-6455 GCA_031412135.1 Variovorax sp.
CAGCGAATAGAGCGTGAGCGCGATCAAGGCCGGCAGGGTGCCGATGCTGCCGATCAAGGAGATGAGCACAGCCAGCAACGCGAGCGACGGGATGGTCTGCAGGAGCCCGGTCAGCCCGAGCACCAGTGCGCGCAGGCGCAAGTGGGGAAACACGAGGATGCCGAGCGGCACGGCGATCAGGACCGCAAGCCCGACCGAAACCGCGACCAGCAGCAGGTGCTGGCGGGTGAGCCGGCCGAGGTCGGCGCCGAACAGCTTGGCGACGAATCCGCGTGCGGCGCTGTCGGTGGCGGCAGCCTTCACACCGTCCTTGCCTTGCGCCAGGAAGTCCCGTGCGATGACGTCGAATGCCACGCCCTGCAGTTCGGCACGCGCGTTCATCGCGATCATCGCGCGCTCGTCGATGCGGCCCTCCAGCCGCTGCAGCGCGGCCCAGGCTTGCGGAAAGCGCTCGGGCACGTCGAGCCGGTACAGCACCACCGCGTCGTAGCGTGGAAAGTAGCGGCGATCGTCTTCCAGCACGCGCAGGCCCAGGTGGTCGATCTTGGCGTCGGTCGTGTAGATGTCGATCACGTCGATCTGCTTCGCCGTGATCGCGTCGTAGGCCAGCCCGTGGTCGAGGCCGGTCGGCGACTGCCGCAAGCCGTAGCGTGCGGCCAGGCCCTGCCAGCCGTCGGCGCGGCCGATGAATTCGTTCGACAGGCCGAGCTTGAGTTCGGGATGGCGCGCAAGGTCGCTCAGGCTGCGGATGCCGAGCCGCTCTGCGTCCGCGGCCCGCACGGCGAGCGCATAGCCGTCGTTGAAGCCGAGCCCGATCGCAACGCCAAGTCCGAGCGGCGCGAGCGCTGCGTTCATCGCTTCACGGCCCGTCGCCTGCGGGTTCTTCAGGATTTCGAGCGCGATCGTGCCGGTGTACTCGGCATAGAGATCGATGCCGCCCGAGCGCAGCGCCTCGTACACGATGGCCGTGTTGCCGAGCCCCTGCCGCACGACCGCCGGGGCCGGCAGGTGCGGCGATGCGGTCTGCGCCAGCACTTCGGCAAGGATGTACGACTCGGTGAAGCGCTTCGAGCCGACCCGCATGCTTTCGGCCTGCGCGTGCGATGAAGACGCCGCGCACAGCAGGCCCAGATAGAACAGCGCGGTCAGCCACGCATGGCGCAATGGATGCATCGGGCCAGTGTATCGGCGCCGTGCGTGGACACGCCTGTCTCCTACAGCCGCTGGTGCGGCATGCTGATGCGGCACCGGAACGCCTCCAATCACATTCATGCGGTGCGCATCAACTACGTCAGACGCGGTATCGGAAAGCCATTGCTGCTGGTGCACGGGCTGGGCAGCAACTGGCGCAGCTGGCAGACGGTGCTGGGTCCGCTGGCGGCCCAGCGCAGCGTGGTCGCCATCGACCTGCCGGGCTTCGGCAAGAGTCCGCCACTGGACGGCGAGGTGTCTATAGGCACGCTGGCCGACGCCATCACCCAGTTTCTCGTCGAACACGACCTGGTCGGCACCGACGCCGTCGGCAGTTCGATGGGCGCGCGCCTGGTGCTCGAGCTTGCCCGCCGCGGCGGGGTGCTCGGCGCGGTGGTGTCGCTCGACCCGGGCGGCTTCTGGTCGAAGTGGGAACGGCGTGCCTTTGGCGGGTCGATCTGGCTGTCGGTGCGGCTGGTGCGTGCGCTGCAGTTCGCCATGCCCCGGATCACGGAGAACGAAACCGCGCGCGCGCTCCTGCTGGCTCAGTTCTCGGCACGCCCGCGCGAGTTGGCGCCTGCGCTGGTGCTCGAGGAGATGCGCAGCTATGCAGCCTCTGCGTGCTTCGACGTCATGCTGCGCGACCTGGTGCGCGGCTTGCCGCAGCAGGGCGCCGCAGCCGGCAGCATGACCAAGCCCCTGGTGATCGGCTGGGGCCGCAGCGACCGGGTCTGCCTGCCGCGCCAGGCCGCGCGGGCGCAGCGGCTTTTTCCGGACGCGCGGCTGCACTGGTTCGAACGCTGCGGCCATTTCCCGCATTGGGATGTACCCAGCGAAACCACGCGCCTGATACTGGACGCCACGGCCGATTGATCGGCCTTTTTCAAGAAAGACGCCATGGCATCCAAATCTTCTTCGGCGACCGATCCCGTGGTCCATGGTGCGCTCGAATTGCCGTCGGTCCTGGTCGACGGCTACAGCCTCCAAGTTCGGGACAAGGATGGCTTCATCGGCGACCAGGCCAGCCAGACCGCCTTCAGGGAGCTGCTGGAGCGCTGGCGCAAACGGCGCCGCAAGGGCGGCAGGGATCCCCTGGGCGCCAAGCATTCCAGGGACCTGAGCAAGAGCACGCTCGATGCCGCGCTCGCGCAGAAGAACGCCACGGCGGCCGCCGATGTGATTCATGGCGCGATCGAGGAATTCTCCGAAGAGCTGGCCTGGGTGATCGAGCGCTTCCTGCGCCAGCCTTCGTGGAAGGGGGTGGAGCGCATCGTGATCGGCGGCGGGTTCCCGGAGAGCGACGTCGGCGAGCGCGCGATCCTGCAGGCGGCGGCCATCCTGCAGCACATGGACATCGGCGTGCAGCTCGGCCGGCTCTCGCACGAGGTCGACGACGGCGGGTTGATCGGCTGGGTCCACCTGGTGCCGCCTGAAATGCTGAAGAGCCACGACGCCATCCTGGCGCTTGACATCGGCGGTACCAACGTGCGCTGCGGCGTGGTCAAGACGCGCATGAAGCGCGCGCCGGACCTGTCGAAGGCGAAGGTGCTTCGGCGCTCGAAGTGGCGCCATGCGGACGACGGCCCGAACCGCAAGGCGCTGGTCGAGCGCCTTGCCGAAATGCTGGAAGAAACGATCGCCTACAGCGCCAAGAAGGGCATCCGGCTCGCGCCGTTCATCGGCATCGCATGTCCCGGGCTGATCCGCAAGGACGGCACGATCGCGCGGGGCACGCAGAACCTCCCGGGCGACTGGGAAAGCGAGCACTTTCACCTGCCGACCGAACTGCGCAAGAAGATACCGACCATCCACGGCGAGCACACGCTGGCGCTGATGCACAACGACGCCGTTGTGCAGGGCCTGAGCGAGCTTCCGTTCATGCGCGACGTGAAGCGCTGGGCCGTGCTGACCATCGGCACGGGGCTGGGCAACGCCAGCTACACCAACCGGTAGCTCAAAGCTGGAAGGCGATGGTGAGCAGCAGGCCCTCGGCCACGTCGCGCACCAGGCCCGGCCGCCGGGCGCGATAGGCCTCGCCGGCGGACGCGGTGGTTTCGATCCATTGCGCGAGCCAGTCGATCTCGGTGCGGCCGTAGAACACCACTGCGGCTTCGTGGTTCAGCAGCAGGCTGCGCATGTCGAGGTTGATCGATCCGCACATCGCCAGTTCATCGTCCACCACCACCGCCTTGGCATGCGCCATGAACGGCAGCATACGAAAGATGACGCCGCCGCGCGCGAGGTCGCGCATCGCGCGGGCGCGCACGAAGTCGGCCAGCGGGTGATTGGACTGCGCGGGCATCGCAATCGTCACCTGCACGCCGCGCCGCGCAGCAAGGCGCAACGCATCGCGCAGGCCGTCGCCGGGCACGAAGTAGGGCGTGATCGCGAGCACGCGATGTTCGGCGCGAAAGCAGGCGTCGATCAGCAGCGCATGTGCCGTGTCTTCTGTCTGGTCCGGACCGCTCGGCAGGAACTGCGCGAGCCCGCCATCTTCAACCGGCGGGGCCGACGCGATGGCGCGCGGCTTGCGTCGCCGCACCGATGCCCAGTCGTGGTCGAACTGGCGCGCCGCCGCGCTTGCCACGCTGCCCTTCAGGTCGAACGAAAGGTCGCGCCATGCCACCGGATGTTCGTCGTTGCCGAGGAAATACTCGCCCGCCAGGTTGCGGCCGCCCGACCAGAGCCAGCCGTCGTCCGCAATCGTGAGCTTGCGGTGGTTGCGCAGGTTGCGCGGGCCGGTGCGGCGCAGGCTGAAGAGCGGGCGGAACACGGCGACATCGGCGCCCGCATCGCGCAGCGAATCGAAATGGTGGCGCGGCAGCGAGAGCGCGCCGAAGCCGTCGAGCATGACCCGCACCTTCACGCCCTCGCGCGCGCGCCGGCCGAGCCGCGTGATCACCTCGTGCCCGAACGCGTCGTCGCCGATGATGAAGGTGCCGACGTCGATGCGTTCGCGCGCGCCCTCGATCACTTGCCAGAGCGCATCGCGTGCGGCACCACCGTCGGCATGCAGCCGCACCTTGCAGCGGCCCGGCGGCGCGAGGCCGAAGCTCTCGATCAGGTCGGCGGCCCAGTGCCCGGCCGGTGAAGAGCGCGGCGGCCGCGGTGACCCGGCGGGGCGCAGCTTGCGCTGGCCGAACAACAGGTAGACGGGCAGCACGAAGTAGGGCAGCAGCGTGAGACCCATGACCCAGGCGATCGCGGTCGCCGGCGCCCGGTGCTCGCGCCGTGCGCGCGTGCTCAGCACATAGACCAGCAGTGCAAAGGTGACGACCAGCAGATGCTGCGACGGCGTAGGCAGCCAGTGCAGCAGATCGTCGAGGCGGTTCACTTTAAGAAAGCCGGCACCGGACGATCCTGCGAAGCGAGGAAACGCATCATCGCGCCGACCACTTCGCGCACCGGCGGCCGGGCGCCGACGCGCGTGCGCCAGGCCAGCAGTAGCGGTGTGGCCTGGTTCATGCCGGCGCCCTTGCGGTCTGCGAACACATGCGCCATGTAGAAGGCGATGTCGGCGAACGAATAGGCGCCGGCAAGGTATTCGCCGTGTGCCAGCCGGCGTTCCATGTCTTCGTAGAAGCGCGCGCAGCCGGCGCATGCGGCCCGCGCGGCTTCGCCCTGCGGGTCGTGCTGCAGGCCCATGAGGCGAATGACATGCGGAAAGAAAACCTCGTCCGACATATGTTCGAGCTGGCGGGCCCGCGCGCGCTCGGGCGGCCCGCCCGGCCACAGCGGCGGCACGGGTACGCGGTCTTCGAGGTACTCGAAGATCTGGGTTGAGTCGAACAGTTCGACATCGCCGTCCACCAGCACCGGCACCTGCCGTTTCGGATTGATGCGAAGCACCTCGGGGTGCCGCGGTTCGTAGCGGTCGTCGGAGTCGAAGGGCACCATCACGGCGTCGATCGCAATGCCTTTTTCGAGCGCCGCGATCTGCACCTTGGCGCCGAACATGCTGAGGGGGCCGGTGAACAGCTTCATGCCCCGAGCCTACTTCACCCGGACCGTGAATCAAACCGGCGAGCTCTTACTCTCCCCAGACCTCCCGGGCAGTTTCCACGACCAGCCTGAGCTTGGCGCGCTGCGCCTCGACGGCGATGTTGTTGCCGTGCACGGTGCTCGAAAAGCCGCACTGCGGCGACAGCGCCAACTGCTCCAGCGGCACGTACTTGGCGGCTGCCTCGATGCGGCTCTTGAGCTCGTCCTTGTCTTCCATCTGGCCGAACTTGGTGGTCACCAGGCCGAGCACCACCGTCTTGCCCTTGGGCAGAAAGCGCAGCGGCCTGAAGTCGCCCGAGCGCGCGTCGTCGTATTCGAGAAAGTAGGCGTCGAGGTCCATCTCCTTCAGCAGCGCCTCGGCCACCGGCTCGTAGTTGCCGGCAGCCGCATGCGTGCTCTTGAAGTTGCCGCGGCACAGGTGCATGGCCAGCGTCATGCCGGCGGGCTTGTGCGCCACCACCTTGTTGATGAAGGCGGCATAGCGGTGCGGCAGCTCGTTCGGGTCGTCGCCGCGCTGGCGGGCGGCCTCGCGCATCTTCTCGTCGCACAGGTAGGCCAGGTTGGTGTCGTCCATCTGCACGTAGGTGCAGCCGGCGGCGGCCAGCGAGCGCAACTCGTCGCCGTAGGCCCGGGCCACGTCGTCGTAGAACGCCGGGTCGAGCTCGGGATAGGCCTCCCGGCTGATGCCGGCACGGCCGCCGCGGAAGTGCAGCATGGTGGGCGAGGGGATCGTCACCTTCGGCGTGTTGCCGGCCGACACCTGGCTCTTGAGGTATTCGAAGTCGGCCAGCTGGATGTTCTTTGCGTGGGTTACCTTGTCGAGGACGCGCATCACCGGCGGCGCCAGTTCCTCGGTGCCGTCGGGCTTGCGGATGGTGACCGGAATGTCGGTCTTGACGCCGCCGAGCTGCTCCAGGAAGTCGATGTGGAAGTAGGTGCGGCGGAATTCGCCGTCGGTGATGCTCTTGAGGCCGATGTCCTCCTGGAACTTCACGATCTCGGTGATCGCCTTGTCTTCGACCTTGCGAAGCTGTTCGGGCGTGATCTCGCCATTGGCTTTTTGCTCGCGCGCCTCCAGCAGGTATTTGGGGCGCAGGAAGCTGCCTACGTGGTCATGGCGGGCGGGCAGGGCGGCGTGTCGGGACATGGTTTGCTCCATCCAAAACTGAGAAGTGCGGTCGATCGTAGTCGTTGCCGGATGCCATGGACGTGCTCGCGGTCGACGTGCTCACCATCGACTCGGCGTGACGCCCGGACAGTGC
>JANOCL010000091.1:0-1586 GCA_031412135.1 Variovorax sp.
GGCCTGGGCGCGGCCGGCGGCGCCACCCGTTCGAAGCGAGCCGCCGAAGCGCCGGCGCCCGACGTGCTCACGCCGTCGGATCGCTACCAGGAACTGTTCACCGCGGTCCAGCGGTCGAACGTGTTCGCCGACAGCAAGACCTTCGTGGACTGTGCGCCGCGCCGCGAGCCGGCTGCCATTCTTGCGGCGTACCGCAACCAGTGCCACCGGCCGGGCTTCGACCTTGCCGCCTTCGTGCATGCGCACTTCGTTGCGATCCAGCCTGCGCCCAGCGAGTACGAGTCGGTGCCGGGCCAGCCGATCGGCGCGCACATCGACGCACTATGGCGCGTTCTCACCCGGCATCCAAAGGCCCATCCGCCGCATGCGTCGCTGCTGCAGCTGCCCCATCCCTACGTGGTGCCGGGCGGGCGTTTCGGCGAGCTCTACTACTGGGATTCGTACTTCACCATGCTCGGCCTGGCCTGCAGCGGCCACGCGCAGCTGGTGCGCGACATGGTGGACAACTTCGCCTACCTGATCGACACCTATGGGCATGTGCCGAACGGCACGCGCACGTACTACCTGAGCCGCTCGCAGCCGCCGTTGTTCGCGCTCATGGTCGAGCTCGCCGAGCTGCATGGCGTGGCCCGGCAGATCGACTTTCTGCCGCAGCTTCGGCAGGAGCATGCCTACTGGATGAACGGCAGCGGCGAGCTGCCGCCCGGGCAGGCGCACCGCCGGGTCGTGCGCCTGCCCGGGGGCATGCTGCTCAACCGCTACTGGGACGACCGCGACACGCCACGCGAAGAGTCCTGGCTTGAAGACGTGTCGACAGTCGAAGCCTGCCGGCGCGAGCCGGCGCAGGTGTACCGGGACCTTCGCGCCGCCTGCGAGTCCGGCTGGGACTTCAGCACCCGCTGGCTGCGCGAGACGCCGCCCCATGCCGCGCCCGGGCATGGTCATGTGCGTGCCGCCACCGCAGCATCGCTGTCCAGCATCTGCACCACAGACATCCTGCCGGTGGACCTGAACGCCTTCCTCTACAAGCTCGAGCGCAAGATTTCAGAACTCGCCGAGTCCTCCGGCGACGAGACCACGGCAGCGGCCTTTGCCGAGCGTGCGCAGGCGCGCAAGAGGGCGTTGGTCGAACTCTGCTGGGACGAAGGGCAGGGTGCTTTCTTCGACTACGACTGGCGTCTTGCAACGCGGCGAAGCTGCCTCACTGCCGCCTGCGCCACGCCTCTTTTCGTCGGCCTGGCCGAGCCGGCGCATGCCCGGGCGCTCGCCGACACCGTGTCGGCAAGGCTGCTGGCCCCCGGCGGCATGTCGACCACCGAATTTCACAGCGACCAGCAATGGGATCGGCCCAACGGCTGGGCGCCGCTGCAGTGGATCGGCAGCCAGGGTTTCGCGGCCTATGGCTTCGACGCGCTTTCGAACACCATCGCAACCCGATGGCTTGCCACCGTGGCCGCCGTGTACGAGCGCGAGGGCAAGCTGGTCGAGAAGTACGCCCTGCGTCACGTCGAGCACGAGCGCTCGGCCGGCGGCGCTGGGGGCGAGTACCCGCTGCAGGACGGTTTCGGCTGGACCAACGGCATCGC
>JANOCL010000092.1:0-11537 GCA_031412135.1 Variovorax sp.
CGCGCCGCCTATGCGAGCCAGCCGCCCGGTGCCTACTGCGAGCAGCGCGTGATGCCGGCCAAGTGCGTCTGCAAGCTGCCGGACGCGATCTCGTTCGAGACCGGCGCGGCGATGATGCTCAAGGGCCTCACGGCGCAGTACCTGCTGAAGAAGACGCTGCCCGCAGAAGGCCTGCAGCCGGGCGACTTCATCCTGTTCCATGCCGCAGCCGGTGGTGTCGGCCTGATCGCCTGCCAATGGGCCAAGTCGCTCGGCCTGCAACTGATCGGCACGGCCGGCACCGATGCCAAGTGCAAGCTCGCGCTCGAACACGGCGCGGCGCATGCCATCAACTACAGCACCGGGAACTTTGCCGACCGGGTGAAGGAGATCACCGGCGGCAAGGGTGTGAAGGTGGTGTACGACTCGGTGGGCAAGGACACCTTCGAAGGCTCGCTCGCCTGCCTGCGGCCGTTCGGCCTGCTCGCGATCTTCGGCAACGGCTCCGGCCCGGTGCCGCCGTTCGACCTCGGCAAGCTCGGCGCCAAGGGCTCGCTCTACGTCACGCGGCCGACGCTATTCACCCACATCGCCACGCGCGAGAGCACGCAGGCGATGGCGGACGACCTCTTTGCGGCGGTGACCAGCGGCGCGGTGAAGATCCCGATCGACCAGCGCTATGCGCTTGCCGACGTGCAGCAGGCCCATCGCGACCTCGAGGCCCGCAAGACCACCGGCTGCACCATCCTGACGCTCTGACAGGCCGGGCCGCCCCAAGGCGGCCGACGGCCAGTTACTTGAGGTCGACGAGGCGCGACTCCCGCACGCGTGTCGGCGCCAATGCGCCGGCCGAATCCAGGATCGGATAGGCGATCGAGCAGATGTGGGAGTTGATGCGCTTCAGGTCGCTGATCAGGTCGATGTGCAGCGAGCTGGTCTCGATGCTCGACGCCGTCTGGTCCGACAGCCGCCCGAGGTGCGTGGTCGCGTAGGCGCGCTCCAGGTCGCGGAAGCGCGCCTTCTCTTCCAGCAGCTTCTGCGCATCGCGCACGCTGCCGTTGAGGAACACGCTCATGCTCAGGCGCAGGTTGGCCACCAGGCGTTCGTGCAGCTCGACGATCTCGGCCATGCCGGCGTCGGAGAAGTTGCGCTCGCGCTTGATCTTCTTGTCTTCGATGTCGATGATCACCCGCTCGACGATGTCGCCGATCTGCTCCATGTTGATGGTGAAGCTGATGATGTCCGTCCAGCGGCGGCTCTCGTCCTCGCCCAGCGCCTCGCGGGAGATCTTGGTCATGTAGTACTTGATGGCCGAGTACAGCTCGTCCACCGTGTCGTCGAGCTTGCGCAGCTCGCCGGCCAGGCGCAGGTCGTTGTTGCGGATCACGCCCAGCATGCCGATCAGCATGGTTTCGACAATGTCGGCCTGGTGCAGTGCCTCGCGCGCGGCGTTCGAGATGGCGAGCGTGGGTGTCGACAGGGCCGAAGGGTCGAGATGCTGCGGCCGGCGCGTGGCGGCCGACTCCACCTGCACCGGCAGCAGCCGCGTCACCAGCCGCGCTACCCGGTTGGTCAGCCCGATGAACCCGATGCTGACGACGACGTTGAAGGCCAGGTGATAAAGCACCACCATCTGTGTCGCGTCGCTGATGTACGGCGCGACCTCGCGCAGCCACAGGCCGACGAAGGGTGCGGCAATGGCGACGCCCAGCAGCTTGAAAAGCAGGTTGCCGACAGTGACCTGGCGCACCGCCATCGCCGACTTCGCGGTGGTCAGCACCGCGAGGATGCCGCTGCCGAGGTTTGCGCCCAGCACCAGGCCGAGCGCGACGTCCAGCGGCACCACGTTCGAGCTGGCCATGGCCGCAACGAGCAGCACCACGGCCAGGCTCGAATAAGCCATGATCGCCAGTGCCGCACCGATCGTGATCTCGAGCAGCACGTCGCTGCTGAGCGAGGCCAGGAGCGCGAGCACCGGCGGTGCCGAGAACAGCGGGCCGGTCGCCTCCACCACCAGTTGCAGCGCCAGCAGCATGAGGCCCAGGCCGATCAGCACGCGGCCGACGCGCCCCGCCGCAGTGGACCCGCGGGTGATGAACAGCACCACGCCGACGAAGATGAAGAGCGGCGACAGCCACGACAGATCGGCCGAGAACAGCACCGACATCAGCGCCGTGCCGACGTCTGCACCGCGCATCACCGCCAGCGCCGCGGGCAGCGTGACAAGGCCCTGGCCGACGAAGGACGAGGTCATGAGCGCGGTAGCAGTGCTCGATTGCACCAGTGCCGTGACCCCGATGCCCGAGAGTGCAGCCGAGAAGCGGTTGCGCATGCTGTGCACAAGGATCTTGCGCAGGTTGGCGCCGAATACACGCAGGACGCCGGTGCGGACGAGATGGGTACCCCATACCAGCAGCGCCACGGCTGCCAGCAGGTTCAACAGATGCTTCATGGAAGGCGTGGACTATACGCCGCGGGTTTTCGCCGCATCAGTCGATCAGGACGCCGTTGTCGAAGAATGGATAGGGGCCCTCGAAGCTGCCGATGGATGCGAGATGGGTGACGAGCGGCCCGCTCCCTTCCCAAGCGTGCACCCGGAACGCGGGCGGCTCCAGCACCCATTGCGACGGTGCGTCCGGCGCCAGGTCCAGGCTGACCTGATGGGCCGGCCCCGGCGCGGTCGAGGCGATGCTGCCGCCGAAACGCACGTCGATGGCGCGGTGCAGATGGCCGCAGATCAGGCGCTCGACGTTGGGGTGACGCGCGATGAGTGCCTTGAGTTCGGGGCCGCCGTCGAGGAGGCCGATGTCGTCCATGTGGCCGATCAGCGTGCGGAAGGGTGGGTGGTGCATGGCCACCACCACCGGCTCGTGACGGCAGGCGTCGAGCTGCTGCGCGAGCCAGTCGAGACGCTCGGCACACAAGGTGCCGTGGCCGTGGCCGGGCACGCACGTGTCGAGCGTCAGCAGACGCAGGGAGCCCACCTTCACGCTGTACTGCACGAAGCCGTCGATGCCAAGGTAGCCGTGCGACGGAAAGCTCCGGCGCAGCTGGTCGCGGTCGTCATGGTTGCCGGGCATCAGGTAGACCGGCATCGTGAGCGGTGCCAGCAGCTCGGCCATGTGCATGTACTCGCCGGCGCGGCCGAAGTCGCTCAGGTCGCCAGTGATGACGACCGCGTCGGGCGTCTGCCGCAGGCGTTGCACGCTCTGGACCGCGCGCTTCAGATACGGTGCGGTGTCAATGCGGCCGTAGGCCAGCTGGCCGGGTTCGCGGATGTGGAGGTCGGTCAGCTGCACCAAAAAGGTAGTGCTCATGCGGTGGTGTTCCAGGAAGTAATGAGGCCGTCGGGATGGACCCGGCTGCCGATGTTGTCGTCTCTCCCTGGCGCAGGTATCTGCTGCAGCTCTGGCGGCTGCTTCTCAAGTCGGATGAAGGCGGGGTGCCGGCGCGGGCGTTTCGCTCGTCCCGTCGACGACGCGAGCCCAGTCCTTAACCTGGAACTGGGATGAGTAGTGCCATGCCTTGTCCCAGTAGTTCTGCAGGAACGCGCGCGTCTCGCTTTTTCCTTCGACCAAAAAGCCGAACTCCTGCATGCCGAACGGGTTGAAGGGCATGGCATAGGCGTTGTCGGAGCCAAAGTAGAAGCCATCGTCGTCGACGATGACGACCTTCGCGTGGTTTGCGGGTTCAAGCGCTTCTTTCCCATCACGCCACATCCAGCTCCTTGCCGCCGGGTCATCGGGTTGCCGATCGTAGATCCGCGTCGGACCGATATGCAGATTCTTGGTGAGTAGATCGATGAGCTGCTGTCTTGGCATGTTGGTACGGGTCCGGATCGCCTGGGCAAACTGCCTGGCCGTGGCCTCGATTCCATCGCCGCTATAGGCATCGTGGGTGACGGTCGTCGCATTGGTGTCGGAGATGATGAGGCTCAACTCCTTGCCTGCAATGACGTGATCACAAAGCACGGGGAAGAAAAAGTCATCGTAGACGCCGAGCGGGGAGCCGCCGAGCATCTGCTGCGACATGCGCACATGCCGGTCGGACATTTGCACCGCGAGGATTTTGGCAACCTGGCTCGCGTTGTCGGACTGCACCAGCGGAAAGAGCGGCTCGAGATTGATGCCCACACGCCCCAGGGACAGGATGCGCGTATTGCCGACCGGCGCCGCCGAGCTGTTGAAGGTGACCTGGGGAGATCGCCCGATAGAGCCCTGGTAGCCGAGCCTGCTCCAGAACAGCGGGGGCGTTTCCTGCCGCGGTGCATCAGGGTCGTACCACATCCTGGTCCAGATGTTGTTGATGAAGGCCTCGCCGCTCTTCGCCGCGGGGCCGGAGAAGCGGAACGACACGTCGCTCACGGGTGCGAACTGCGTGTAGTCGTCCGACCAGAGATTGTGGCCGCCGGAGATCGCCCGCTGCCCATCGACAAGAATGAGCTTCGAATGGTTCCAACTCGTCGCCCACGTCTGCATGCCCGCGACGTGGATCGCAATCTGCGGCGGAAGGCCGAGTTCGCGGATGAACTGATCGATCTCGGCAACCGGATCTTCCAGCTGTTGAATAGGGTAGTAAAAGCCCGCGGTGACGCGCACGCGAAGCTGGGGGGCCCGAGATCGCGAAAGGCCATTGCGGATCGCCTGGCGGAAGCGGCCGGTAGGGAATGGATAAAGAACCGAGATGTCGACAGTCGCAGTCGCTGTCGCAACAAGGTCTTCAATGGCCGTGGTCAGGTTGACCGCGGCTGGCACGTAATCGAATTCTGCGGGGTTGTGGCCCCATAGCTGCGGGGTATCGAGCTGCTGTTCGATCCGGTTTCCCTCAGTGAGCGCATAGAACATGCCGTCGCCCTGAGTGCCCGATGCACGCAGTGCCTGGTAGATCGCGTCGATTGAAAGCATTGCTGTTCCCAAAAGGTGTCGTGAAATTTTCGAAGAGATTGACAGGTCGGTCTCAGGCGCCGGGCTCCTGGCAGGCCATCAGCCGCTCCGGGGTAATGCGGATGCCGATTTCGTCGCCGACCTGGAACGGTGTGTCGCGCGTCGCGTCGACCAGCAGGCCCGGCTGGTCTGCTGCGTCGAGCCGCAGCTGCACGCGGTCACCGAGGAATATCCGTTGCTCGACTCGCGCTGTGCCCCAGCCCATCTGACCGACAGGGCCGACCTGGATGTCCTCCGGGCGTGCCAGGAGGCTGGTGTGATTCATCCAGTCCGGCGGGCACGAAATGGCCGTTCCTCCGAAGGCCACCACGCCATTCGCAACAGCCTCGGGTGAGCGTTCGAGGCGGTTCACCCGACCCAGGAATTCGGCGACGAAGGGATGGCTGGGCGCCCGGTAGAGGTCTTCGCCGCGGCCGATCTGAACGATGCGTACGGCGCGCATCACGGCAAGCCGGTCGGCGATGGCCATCGCCTCCTGCTGGTCGTGCGTGACGTGCACTGCGGTGATGTGCAGCCGCCGCAGCAGCTCCGCCAACTCGTCACGCAACGACTCCTTCAACTTGGCGTCGAGCGCGGCCAATGGTTCGTCGAGCAGCAGCACGCGCGGTCGCACCGCCACGGCGCGCGCCAGGGCCACGCGCTGGCGCTGTCCGCCAGAGAGCTCGCCGGGGCGCTTGTTCTCCAGGCCGGTGAGGCGCGTCAACTCGACCAGTTCGCCGACGGTGCGGCGCTCATCCGCCGCGCTCACGCCCCGGATGCGCAGGCCATAGCCGATGTTTGCGGCCACGGTCATCTGCGGGAACAGGGCATAGCTCTGGAACACCATGCCCACGCCGCGCTGCTCGACCGGCTTGTTCGTCACGTCCTGGTCGCCGAAGCGGATGCGGCCGCCCTCGTCCAGCGTTTCGAGCCCGGCGATCAGGCGCAGCAGCGTGGTCTTGCCGCAGCCGGACGGGCCGAGTAGCGCGAGCACCTCGCCGGGCTCGACGTGGAGACTGGTCGGCTGCAGGCCGCGCGTGCCGTCGGCATAGGTTTTGGAGCAGTTGTCGATGTCGACTGGGATGCGTTCAAGTTTCATAGCGTTTCTGCATGAGATGGGCGAGGGACTGAAGGCCCCACAGCACCGGGAGAATGACGATGAAGAAAACCAGCGTGTAGGCCGAGCCGATCTCCAAGCGCATGGAGGCATAGCTGTCGGCCAGGCCCACGGGCAGCGTGCGGGTGAGCGGCGTGTGCAGCATCCAGGTGAGGTTGAACTCGCCGACCGACAGCGTGAAAACCATCAAGCTGCCGGCCACGATGGCCGGGAACACCGCCGGCACCAGGATGCCGAGGAAGCGCTGCCGGAAGGTGGCACCGAGCGTGCGCGCGGCTTCTTCCAGTGCGAGCAGATCGTGGCGCTGGAAGGCCGACGCCACGGTGCGCACCATGAAGGGCAGCGTGAAGACGATGTGCCCGACCAGGATGAAAGCGAAGCTCTGGCGGAAGGCGGTGATCTGGCCGTAGGCCAGGATCAGGGCCAGTGCGGTCGCGAGGCCCGGCACCGCCACCGGGAGCGTCAGCAGTTCCTCGAAGATGCGCGCGACGCGCGAGCGGCTGCGCGCCAGCGCATAGGCGCAGGGCACGCCCAGCAGCACGGTGCCCACTACGCAAATCAACGCCAGCGCGAGCGACCAGCCTACGGTGCCGCCGTAGACCTCCCACACCTCGCCGAACCAGCGTGTCGTGAGCCCGCTCTTCAGGCCGACACTGTAGTTGTTGACGAGGCCTGCCATGACCGACAGCAGCATCGGCGAGATCATGAAGAAGCTCACGATGGCCGTCACTGCGAACAGGAAGGGCGCCTTGGTATGCGTGTTGTTTCGCATGCGTCCTCCTCAGCGCACCGCCGGGCTGCCACCGAAGTGGCGTGCCACGAACAGCACCAGCCAGGTCACCACGCCGAGCGCGATGGACAGCGATGCGGCCAGCGCAAAGTTGGCGTAGTTGGTGAACTCGTTGTAGATGGTGATCGGGATCACCTCGAACTTGCTGGCCAGCGTGAAGGCTGTGCCGAACGCGCCCATCGAGGTCGCGAACAGGATGGCGCCGCAGGCGAGCGTGGTAGGCGCCAGTTCGGGCAGCCACACGTCGCGCACCACGCGCAGGCGCGAAGCACCGAGCGAGCGGGCCGCTTCTTCCAGCTGCAGGTTCATCGCTTCCGCCGCGGCTGCGTAGGTTGCGATGGCGCGCGGCAGCGAGAAGTAGAGGTAGGCGAGGAACAGGCCGAGCAGACCGTAGGCGAAGGTGATGCGCTCGCCCACCAGCGTCTCGGACAGGTCGGCCACCAGCCCCTGCCGGCCGCCCAGCAGGATCACGAAGAAGCCGATGATCACGCCGGGGAATGACAGTGGCAGCGTCAGCAACGACAGCAGCACGCGCTTGCCGAAAAACTCGCGGCGTGCGAGATACACCCCGACGGCGCCGCCGAGGATCAGCGTTGCGAGCGTCACACCCAGCGAGAGCAATACGGTGTTGACCATGCTTTGGACGTAGCGGCCGTCGGTCAGCACGACGAAATAGGTGGACCAGCCTTTGTCTGCCGGCAGCGCCAGCAGGCGCATCACCGGCAGCAGCCAGAACATCAGGAAGAAAGCTGCGGCCGGGGCTGCGCACCCCAGCAGCAGCCAGCGCTGACGGGAGTTCAACGCACGTCCTTCAGGTAGCTGTCGGAGAAGGCGCGCTGCGCGGCTGCCATGCGGCTGTAGTCGACCGTCTTGGCGCGTGCGTATTCGGTCGCGGGCAGGAATTGCGCCTCGACATCCTTCGGCATGGCGCTGGCGCGGACTGGGCGCAGGTAGGCCTTGGCCCAGATCGCCTGGCCCTCGTCGGACAGTACGAAGTCGAGCACCTTCTTGGCCTCGGCGGCGTGCGGCGCCTTGGCCACCATGCTCATCACGTAAGGCACGACGACGGTGCCTTCGGTCGGGATCACGAAGGCGACGTTGGCCTTGTCTTTGTACTTGGCGCGGTAGGCGTTGAAGTCGTAGTCGAGCAGGATTGCGATCTCGCCCGACAGCACGCGCGCGTACGAGGTCTGCTTGGGCACGATGGGTTCGTTCTTCTGGAGCGCCTTGAAGTAGTCGATGGCTGGACCGAAGTTGTCGAGCGTGCCGCCGCGCGCCTCGTTGACCGCGACCGCGCCCACGTAGCCCACGAAGGCCGAGGCCGGGTCAAGGTAGCCGATCAGGCCCTTGTACTCGGGCTTGAGCAAGTCGGCCCACGACTTGGGCACCGGCTTGCCCCGCAGCGCGTCGACATTGACCATGAAGCCCAGCGTGCCGGAGTGGATGGTGAACCAGTTGCCGGCCGGGTCCTTGAGGCCGTCGGGAATGTCGCTCCATGCGGCCGGCTTGTAGGGCTGCACCACGCTGTCCTTCTGGGCCTGGATTGCGAAGGTCACGCCCAGGTAAGCGACGTCGGCCACGGGGCTGCCTTTTTCGGCGACCAGCTGCGCCAGGGCCTGGCCCGAGTTCTTGTTGTCGGCTGGCACCGTGACGCCGGTCTTGGCCTTGATGGCACGCAGCTGCGTGCCCCAGTCCGCCCATTCGGTGGGGCAGTTGTAGCAAATGGCCGTCTGGGCCATGGCACTCGCGGCGGCGAAGCCGACGGCCAGCACGGCGAGGCGCGCGATGCGTTGAAGGGAGGTCGATGACATGGAAACTCCTTTGAGTGGGTGAGAGCTATGGGACAGGGGGAAAAAAGTCGAGGATGGAAGTCAGGCACGGTCGACGGGTGCGATGGCGCAGGACTCTCCTTCGCGGAAGGCGTGCGGCAATTGCAGGCTGGCCGCGGGCGTCGGTGGCGTGCCGTCTTCCAGTGAGCGCAGCAGCAACTCGACGCCGTGGCGGCCAATGTCGTGATTGGGCTGCGCGACGGTGCTGAGTGCGGGCGTCAGATCTTTGCCAAGCGCGATGCCGTCGAAGCCGACCACTGCCAGGTCCTGCGGCACCCGCACGCCACTCCGGTGGGCGGCACGGATGCTGCGGATGGCGAGCAGGTCGTTCGAGCAGAACAGGGCCGTGGGTCGGGGCGTCTGCATGAGATAGGTGCGCAGCGCCTCGACGGCGGTCTCGACGAAGGGGACTTCGAACAACGGCGGTGCGCTCAGGCCGGCGTCGGTCATGCCCTGGAGGTAGCCGCGGTAGCGCTGCTGCGCACGGTCCGACGCGGCCATCGTGCCGCTGACCATGGCGATGCGCCGGTGGCCCAGGCGCACCAGGTGGGCAACGACCTCTGTCGATGCGCGTTCGCTGTCGACCGATACGCAAGGGTGCGCCGGGTGCATGTTGTAGGCAAGCACATAGGGAACGGCTGCAGCGTTCAGCCGCTGCAGAGCGACCGAGCTCGACGGGTTCGAGACCACCAGGATCATGCCGGCGACGCTGCCCGCGAGCAGCTGGTTTACCGCGCGTTCTTCCTGATCGACGTCGTAATCCGTGGTTACCGGAAGGATGGCGTAGCCGCCTGCGGCGGCTGCCTGTGCAATGCCCTGCAGGCATTCGGCAAAGGTCGGGTTCAGCAGCGTGGGCAGCACGACGCCGAGCACCCGGCTGCGCTGGGTGCGGAGCGTGCGCGCGCTGGCGTTGGCCACGTAGCCCAGTTCCTTGGCCGCGCGCTCGACCAGCTGGCGCGTGAGGGGCGCCACCTTGTCAGGGAAATTGAAGGCCCTCGATACCGTGGCGATGGAGACGCCGGCTTGTTGGGCAACGTTCTGAATGTTCATTGTGAGGTGCTCTGTAAACGTTTACATTGCACCGCGTCACTGTGACGCCGTGATGACGAACGACAAAAAACCGCACCAACCTAGGTCAGTGCGGTTTCAGATCGGAAATGAAGCGAGAGAAGCGGGTGCTCAGCGCCCGCGCCGCATGCGGCGCAACTCGTCCAGGATCAGGCAGATCGCGCCGATGGTGATCGCGCTGTCCGCGACGTTGAAGGCGGGGAAGTGCCGGCCCGACACATGGAAGTCGAGAAAGTCGACCACGTAGCCGTACAGCACGCGGTCGATCACGTTGCCGACCGCGCCGCCGAGGATCGCGGCCATGGCGAACGAGAACAGCGTCTGGCCGGGGTGCGACTTCAGCATCCAGACGATGAACACCGAGGCCACGAGGCCTATCGCGGTGAAGAACCAGCGCTGCCAACCGGCGGCATCCGCCAGGAAGGAGAAGGCTGCGCCGGTGTTGTGCGCGCGCACGATGTTGAAGAAGCTGGTGACGTAGGTCGCATCGCCGAGCTGGTAGGCGCCGAGGATCAACGCCTTGGTCCACTGGTCGACGATGACGATCACCAGCGCCAGCGCGAGCCAGCCCCAGATGCCGCCGCTGCGGGCCGAAGCGAGTGTGCGTGTGGCGGTCATCAGGCAACGCTCCGTGTTTCGCCGGCGCCGTAGAGGTTGCTGGTGCACCGGCCGCAGATGCCCGGATGCTCCGGATCGTGCCCGACGTCGTCGCGCCAGTGCCAGCAGCGCTCGCACTTGGCGGCGGAACTCGCCACCACCTGGGCCGAGAGACTGTCGCCGGCGGCCAGGCGCACGGCGGAGGTGATGAACACGAACTTCAGGTCGTCCCCGAGCGATGCCAGCAGCGCATGGTCGTCGGCCGCGGCAGCGAGCGTCAGGTTGGCCTGCAGCGAAGAGCCTACCTGGCCGGCGGTGCGTACCGTTTCGATTTCCTTGTTGACGCTGTCGCGGATCTCGCGAATGCGCGTCCACCTGGCGAGCAGTGCTTCATCGGGCGTGCCGAGGTCGCTGTAGACCTGGGTGAAGATCGACTCGCCGTTGCCGCAGAACTTCCACGCCTCTTCGGCCGTGAAGCTGAGGAAGGGCGCCATCCAGCGCAGCATCGCCTGCGTGATGTGCCAGAGCGCGGTCTGCGCGCTGCGGCGGGCGCGCGAGCCGGGGGCGGTGGTGTAGAGGCGGTCTTTCAGGATGTCGAGGTAGAAGGCGCCCAGGTCTTCGGAGCAATAGACCTGCAGCTTCGCGACCACCGGATGGAACTCGTAGACCTTGTAGTGCGCAAGCACCTCGGTCTGGAACTGCGCGGCGCGCGAAAGGGCGTAGCGGTCGATCTCGAGCAGTTCGGAAAGCGGCACCGCATCCTTCGCGATGTCGAAGTCGCTCGTATTGGCGAGCAGGAAGCGCAGCGTGTTGCGGATGCGCCGGTAGGCATCGACCACGCGCGCGAGGATCTTGTCGTCGCCGGCGATGTCGCCCGAATAGTCACTGGCGGCGACCCACAGCCGGATGATCTCGGCGCCGAGCTTCTTGTTGACCTCTTGCGGCTCGATGCCGTTGCCCAGCGACTTGCTCATCTTGCGGCCCTGGCTGTCGACGGTGAAGCCGTGCGTCAGCAGCCCCTTGTACGGTGCGCGGCCTTCGAGCGCGCAGGCGATCAGCAGCGACGAATGGAACCAGCCGCGGTGCTGGTCGTGGCCTTCGAGGTACAGGTCGGCTTCGGGGCCGCTGTCGTGGTGCACGTGCGGATGCGTGCCGCGCAGAACGTGGAAGAAGGTCGAGCCCGAGTCGAACCAGACCTCGAGGATGTCGGTGCTCTTGGTGTAGTGCGGTGCGTC
>JANOCL010000093.1:0-4434 GCA_031412135.1 Variovorax sp.
CAGCGAGTTGTGGCGGTTGAGCTTCATCACCTTGCGCAAGTCGACCACCATCTGGTCGCGCCATCGGTTGTCGGCGATGGCGAGCAGGCGCATATGAAAGCGCTCGTTCACCTCGAAGAAATGCGCGCGGTCGACCTTGCCGGGCGCCGCGGCGGCTTCAAGTTCGGCGTGCAGCACGGCGAGTTCGGCGAGTTCGGCATCGGATGCGCGTTCGGCGACCACGCCGGCCGCATCGCTTTCGAGCAGGCCGAGCAGGTGGTACACGTCGGTGAGATCCTTCTCGGAGACTTCGGTCACGTAGGCGCCGCGGCGCACCTTCATCGTCACCAGACCCTCCGCCGCGAGCACCTTCAGCGCCTCGCGCAGCGGCGTGCGGCTGATGCCGTATGCCTCGGCGAGCTTGAGTTCGTCGATCCAGCTGCCGGGCTCGAGTTCGCGATTGAAGATGCGCTGGCGCAGCAGTTCGGCGACCTCCTCATAGAGCGCGCGCGGAGTGAGGGTGAGGGCGGACATGCCCGGAATGTACTGCAAACACAGCGTTTGAATTAATAATTACAGCGGAGTAGACTCGCCGGCAATACCCTTTCCCGCAGCTCTTCCCCGCTGCACGTCTTCGAAAAGCGGCGCCCATGAGCAAATCCGAACCGATCTTCCAGACCTCGACGCTTAACGACTGGGCCAAAGCCGCCGCCAAGTCTGCGCCCGGCGGCGACGTGAGCGCGCTGAACTGGCTCACGCCCGACGGCATCACCGTCAAGCCGCTCTACACGGCGGCCGACCTGCAAGGCCTGAAGTACAGCGACACACTGCCGGGCTTCGAACCCTACCTTCGCGGACCGCAGGCCACCATGTATGCGGTGCGTCCCTGGACCATTCGGCAGTACGCCGGCTTTTCGACCGCCGAAGAATCGAACGCGTTCTATCGCAAGGCGCTGGCGGCAGGAGGGCAGGGCGTCAGCGTCGCGTTCGACCTGGCGACGCACCGCGGCTACGACAGCGACCATCCGCGCGTGACCGGCGACGTGGGCAAGGCCGGCGTGGCGATCGACAGCGTTGAGGACATGAAGATCCTGTTCGACCAGATACCGCTCGACAAGGTCAGCGTATCGATGACGATGAACGGCGCCGTGCTGCCGGTGCTCGCCGGCTACATCGTCGCGGCGCAGGAGCAGGGCGTTGCGCAGGACCAGCTCTCGGGGACCATCCAGAACGACATCCTCAAGGAGTTCATGGTCCGCAACACCTACATCTTTCCGCCCGAGCCGTCGATGCGGATCATCGGCGACATCATCGAGTACACGGCGCAGAAGATGCCGAAGTTCAACTCGATCTCTATCAGCGGCTATCACATGCAGGAGGCCGGGGCGAATCAGGCGCTCGAACTCGCTTTCACGCTGGCGGACGGCAAGGAGTACGTGAAGACTGCGCTGGCCAAGGGGCTCGATGTCGACGGCTTCGCCGGGCGACTCAGCTTCTTCTGGGCCATCGGCATGAACTTCTATCTGGAGGTGGCCAAGATGCGCGCGGCGCGCCTCCTGTGGTGCCGGATCATGAAGGAGTTCGACCCCAAGAACCCCAAGAGCCTGATGCTGCGCACCCATTGCCAGACCTCGGGCTGGAGCCTGACCGAGCAGGACCCGTACAACAACGTGGTGCGCACCACCATCGAGGCCATGGCGGCGGTGTTCGGCGGCACGCAGAGCCTGCACACCAATGCGCTCGACGAAGCCATCGCGCTGCCGACCGAGTTCAGCTCGCGCATCGCGCGCAACACGCAACTCATCATCCAGGAAGAAACGCACATCACCAGCGTGATCGATCCCTGGGCCGGCAGCTACATGATGGAAAAGCTCACGCAGGACATGGCCGATGCCGCATGGACGCTCATCGAGGAGGTCGAAGCCATGGGCGGCATGACCCGCGCGGTCGACAGCGGCTGGGCAAAGCTGAAGATCGAGGCCGCCGCAGCCGACAAGCAAGCGCGCATCGACTCCGGGCGGGACGTGATCGTCGGCGTCAACAAGTACCGGCTCGAAACCGAAGACACCCACGACTTCCTGCAGATCGACAACGTCCGCGTGCGCGACGGCCAGATCGCCAAGCTCAAGGCCATCCGCGAGAAGCGCGACGGCACCGCGGTGCAGGCGGCGCTCGACGCGCTCACGGCGGCTGCGGAAAGCGGCAAGGGCAACCTGCTCGACCTCAGCATCCAGGCCGTGCGCCTGCGCGCCACCGTCGGCGAGATCAGCGATGCGCTCGAAAAGATCTACGGCCGGCACCGCGCCGACACGCAGAAGGTCACTGGCGTCTATGCCGCCGCCTACGACTCGGCGGAAGGCTGGGAGGCGCTGCAGCAGGAGATCGTGGCGTTTGCCGAAGAACAGGGCAGGCGGCCGCGTGTGATGATCTCCAAGCTCGGCCAGGACGGCCACGACCGCGGTGCCAAGGTCGTCGCCACCGCCTTCGCCGACCTCGGCTTCGACGTCGACATCGGCCCGCTGTTCCAGACGCCGGAAGAATGCGCGCGCCAGGCGATCGAGAACGACGTGCATGCGGTCGGCGTGAGCACGCTGGCAGCCGGCCACAAGACCTTGGTGCCGGCCATCATCGAGGAGCTGAAGAAGCAGGGCGCCGACGACATCATCGTGTTCGTGGGCGGCGTGATTCCGCGGCAGGACTATGAGTTCTTGTACGAGGCCGGCGTGAAGGGCATCTATGGACCCGGCACGCCCATTCCCGCCAGCGCCAAGGACGTGCTGGAACAGATTCGCGCGGCGGTTGCGGCCTGAACATGCGGGCGGTCCGAACGCCGGTGACGCCGGTCACCCTGACGACGGCCGATGGCGCACCGCAGCGCCGCGCCATCGCCAAGGCGATCACGCTGCTTGAATCAACGCGTGCCGACCATCGGGCGCAGGCCGACGAACTGCTGACTGCGCTGCTGCCGCATACCGGCAAGTCGTTCCGGCTCGGTATTTCAGGCGTGCCGGGCGTCGGCAAGTCGACTTTCATCGAAGCGCTCGGCCTCTTCTTGATCGATCGGGGCCATCGCGTCGCGGTACTGACGATCGACCCGTCGTCCACGGTGTCGGGCGGCTCGATCCTCGGCGACAAGACGCGCATGGAAAAGCTGTCGGTGCACGAGCGCGCCTATATCCGGCCCAGCCCTTCCTCCGGCACGCTCGGCGGCGTGGCCGAGAAGACGCGCGAGGCGATGCTGGTGTGCGAGGCCGCGGGCTACGACATCGTGATCGTCGAGACCGTGGGTGTCGGTCAAAGCGAAACCGCGGTATCGGGCATGACCGACATGTTCGTGCTGCTGCAACTGCCCAACGCCGGCGACGACCTGCAGGCGATCAAGAAGGGCGTCATGGAGCTGGCCGACCTGGTTGTCATCAACAAGGCGGACATCGACAAGGACGCGGCGACACGCGCACAGGCGCAGATCACGTCTGCGCTGCGGCTGTTCGGCCATCATGGCAATCCTGCGCATGCGCAGGCCATGCATGCGGCCCATGCAGCACCCGGCTCACCCGAAGCGGAGATCCACTTCTGGTTGCCGAAGGTGATTCAGCTGAGTGCGCTGTTGGGCACCGGCGTCGACGAGTTCTGGGCCGCGGTGCTGCGGTTCAAGGCGCTGCAGACCGCCAACGGCAGGCTCACCACCCGGCGCGAGAAGCAGGCGCTCGCGTGGATGTGGGAACGCATCGACGCAGGACTTAAGCACGCCTTCAGGCAGCATCCGCAGGTGCGCGAGCTGCTGCCGGAGGCCCTGGCCCAGGTGGCTGCCGGCACGCTGCCGGCCTCGGCCGCCGCACGCAATCTGCTTGCCGCGCAGGCGGGGCAAGCACAGATCAACACTTCCGACGGGACGAAATGAAAGAGATCCTCGAACAACTCGAAAAACGGCGCGCCCAGGCGCGGCTCGGTGGGGGACGCAAGCGCATCGACGCGCAGCATGCCAAGGGCAAGCTGACCGCGCGCGAACGCATCGAACTCCTGCTTGACGACAACACCTTCGAAGAGTGGGACATGTTCGTCGAGCACAGGTCCACCGACTTCGGCATGGCCGACAACAAGATCCCGGGCGACGGCGTCGTTACCGGCTACGGCATGATCAATGGCCGGCTGGTGTTCGTCTTCAGCCAGGACTTCACCGTGTTCGGCGGTGCGCTGAGCGAAGCGCATGCCGAGAAGATCTGCAAGGTGATGGACCAGGCCATGAAGGTCGGTGCGCCGGTGATCGGCCTCAACGACTCGGGCGGCGCCCGCATCCAGGAAGGCGTGGCGTCGCTCGGCGGTTATGCGGATGTGTTCCTGCGCAACGTCATGGCTTCGGGCGTGGTGCCGCAGATCAGCATGATCATGGGTCCGTGCGCCGGCGGCGCGGTCTATTCGCCGGCCATGACCGACTTCATCTTCATGGTGCGCGAC
>JANOCL010000094.1:0-1603 GCA_031412135.1 Variovorax sp.
CTCCCGCGCCGGCTCCGGGCTGCTCGACTTCGAGGTGCAGAGCAAAACCGCCGTCGAGGCTATCCGCGACAAGGTGGCTCGCCGCGAACTGCCATATGAGAAGGCGAGAGGCGAGTTGGAGGGCACGCTTTCACGCATTCAGGCACCGGCCTTCGGAGGCGACCATGCTCTCGTCGGCGAGCAGTACGCCCGCGGCGCGAAGCGCTTGCGCTTCCAGGCCTCGGCGGCGATCGACCAGGTGGTCGACACCGCTCAACGCAGCGAACTGAAGACGAGGTTCGACTCTGGCCTCGACCAGCTGGGAAAGCTGGCGCTGCTGCCCGGTACGCCGATCGAGCAGGTGATGGCCCAGGCTGACGCCGTGGCAATGTCCGGCCGTGCCGCTGGCATCCCCGAGTCCGACGTGGCCGCGAAGGTGCAGAACTTCAAGGACTCGACCCGCTTCAAGCTGGCGCAGAACGATCTCATCGGCGTGCGGCGCGACATGGCCGGGCTCGACGCCTTCCAGCAGCGCATCGAGACCGGCGACCTCAGCACGGTGCTCGATCCCGACAAGAAGGTGGCGCTGCTCAAAGAGACGGACACCTACAAGTACCAGGCCGCGAACCAAGCGCAGCACGCCGCCGACAAGCGCGAAAAGCTGGCCGAGCGCGCGATCACGACGACGACCCGCCAGATCGAATCGGGCCTCCCGCTCACGGCCGAGGGCTGGACCACGCTGCGCGCCAGCGTCGAGGGCACGCCCTATGCCGAAGATTTCAACAACCTGGTGACCCAGGAACGCGAGACGCAGAAGGTGCTCCGCTTGCCGATGGCCGAGCAGCAGAGGTACGTGCAGGACCGCGATGCGCAGCTGCAGCAGTCCGGCGGCACGTTGGCCGACCGGGCGAACCTCCAACGTATCAAGGCCACGGTCGACCGCAATGCGAAGCAGCTGGAAGACGAGCCTCTGGTCGCTGCACAGCGCCTGTTCGGTCTACCGGCGCAGCCGCTCAACGTGGCCGACCTCCTGCAGCCCGGAGGCGCCGAGCGCGCGGCCGGCGTGTTCACCGATCGCGCGACGACGCTGTCGGCTATGCGGCAGCAGTTCGGCGGCCAGGTCGGCGCGAAGCCTCTGCTGCCGCAAGAAGCCGGCATGCTGACGAACGCGCTTGAGAACGCGGGGCCAGCCGACGCGACCCAGCTCTTCGCCGTGCTGCGCGGCGCGATCGGCGACGACGACACATACCGGTCGGTAATGCAGCAGCTCGCCCCTGACTCGCCGGTCAAGGCGCGCGCGGGCATGCTGGCAGCCAGCGACCGCACCATCACGACGCAGTCGAACCTGCTGTCTGTCGGCGCCGACTGAACTTTGACCCACCCTGCCGATTGAACTTTGACCCGGGGATGGATGCCGGCATCGTGGACGCCGACTGTGGATAACTGTAGCTCTTTCCTTCTTGATTGCTTTGGTCTGTCGCGCGGGGAAGACGCGAAGGGCGTAGCCCGTAGCGGCTTTCCCCGCGCGTGGCATCGTGTTTCAGCCCGCGCCTGAAGGCGGTGCCTTGGCCTCCTTGCGCTCCTGCTCACGGGCGCGGATGCGCTTCTTCGTGTTGGCCGTGGC
>JANOCL010000095.1:0-46154 GCA_031412135.1 Variovorax sp.
GCACCCAGCAGGTTCTCGCCGGCTGCAAGAGGAACGGCGCATCGGTCGCGCAGAAGCTGCCATTCGGCCCAGGGGCGGTCTGCTCGCAGCGGCTCCTCGAGCCAATCGAGGCCGAAGGGCGCCAGCCGCTGCGCCATCGCGGATGCCTCATCGAGCGACCAGCCCTGGTTCGCATCGGCCATCAGCGACTCGTCGTCGCGCAGAAGCCGGCGCAGCGCCTGCACGTTGGCCACGTCGCTGTCGGCCTCGAAGCCGATCTTGAGCTTGAAACCGCGGTAGCCTTCGGCGCGTTTGCGCAGGACCATTTCTTCCGGGTGCTCGGGATTGATGCCGCTCGCGTACACGGGGATGCGGCCATGCTCGCCGCCCAGATAGCGCCACAGCGGAGCGTCATGGCGGCGAGCGCACAGGTCCCACAGCGCCAGGTCGATGCCGGCGACGGTCTGCGCGATCGGACCCGGTTCGCCGGCTTGTATCGCGAGCACGGCCGTCTGCCGCGTCATGGCTTCGAACGCCTCTACCGGCCCGGAGAAGACGCGCCCTTCGACGAGGGGCGCCATCACGCTTGAAAGGAGCCGGGCGCGATGCTCGGCGCCGCAGGCCGGAAAATTGCACCAGATTTCTCCCCAGCCGACCGCGCCGTCGGTGTCGGTGACGCGGACGAAGAGCGCAGGGCGGTCGCGCATGATCCCGAAGGACGTGCGCACCGGCGTCTTCACCGGGTAACGGAACACGAAGGATTCGATGCGGTCGATGGCGATCGAGGCGGAGGGCAGGGGCTTCATGGCTTCAGGTTCATTTCGACGCGGATCGCGTCGCCGCGGTAGGTGACTTCGCCGAGGTAGATCACGCGCCCGTCCGGCGCCCTGAACACACGGCGCACTTCGGCCACCGGCGCATTCACGGCCAGGCCCAGGAGCCTGGCTACATCCATGTCGGCCGTGCCGATGGTGAGCACCTGATGCGCATCGGCGATGTGCACGCTTTTCATGGAGGTCAGCAGCGGGATGACCGTCTCGTCGCGAAACCGCTTCGGGCTCTTGCGGAAGATGCGTTCGTCCAGGTAGATGTTGATCACGCAGTAGGGCTCGCCCTGGTGCGAATGCACGCGGCGCATGAAGACGTATTTTTCGGCCGCGATGCCGTCGTCGGGCCGCAGCGGGGGTGCGGTCGTGGATTCGTCGATGTTGACGATCTTGGGCTGCGTGTCGCGGTAGAGGCGGGACAACTCGTCCAGGGTCGTCACCACGGCGATCGGGCGCGTGAAGTTGGGCCGGCCGGTCACGAAGGTTCCGCGGCCCTGCTGCGCCTTCACCAGGCCGTCGCGCGACAGCAGCTCGATCGACTGCCGCAGCGTCACGCGCGCCACGCCGAACTCGGCGACCAGCGCCTCGAGCGAAGGCAGCCGGTGCCCCTCGGGCCACATGCCGCGCGCGATGCGCTGCCGCAGCACATCGGCCACCTGCAAGTAGCGGGGAATCGGACTCGCGGCAAAGTGGTCGGGCATACTGATTGTCTAAAGGTATGGTCTATAGTACGATTAAACCAGTTTGAACGCGAGACGCATCTGCTCTCCGCGTTCATCACAACGGAGACACCGACGAATGCTCACTCGATCGAGGCTGGCGCGAGCCGCGCTCATTCTCGCGCCCTGGCTGCTGCTGTTGCTGCTCTGGTACGGCGTGCGGGTCAGCGGGTGGATCAGTCCGGCGCTGGTGCCGGCCCCGCACGAGGTCGGGCGCAAGTTCATCGAGCTGTCGCAGGATCGCCTGCCACTGGACATATGGATGTCGACGCAGCGCGTGCTGATCGGCGTCACGCTCGGCATCCTGCTGGCGGTGCCGGTGGGCTTCTGCCTCGGCTGGTACAAGGGCGTGCGCAGTTTCATCGATCCGGTGATCAACTTCTTCCGCGCGCTGCCTCCGATCGCACTGATACCGCTGGTCATCGTGTACTTCGGCATCGGCGAAGCGGCCAAGACGGCCATCCTGTTCTACGCCTCGTTCTTCGCGGGCGTGATCGTGATGTACGAAGGCATTGCACAGATCAGCCCGATCTTCATCCGCGTGGCCCGGACGCTGGGCGCGAACGACCTTGAGATTTTCGGCAAGGTGATCGTGCCGCTCGCCGTTCCGCACATCCTCACGGCGATCCGCGTTGCGCTCGGCGTGGCATGGGCGACGCTGGTGGCTTCCGAGCTGATCGCGGCGCAGCAGGGCCTGGGCGCGCTGATCCAGAACGCGTCGTCGTTCTTCCAGCTCGACATCATCTATGTCGGCATCATCTGCATCGGTTTCATCGCGATGACGATGGACCTGCTGCTGCGCCTGCTCAGCCGTCGCATGGTTGCATGGCAGGACCGCATCGCATGAACGCGGCCGCAACCGCCAACGCGCCGGTGCGCATCGCCTTCGACAAGGTGACGGTCGATTTCGAAACCGCCAATGGACCCATGCGCGTGATCGACGACATCTCCTTCGAGATCCGCGAAGGCGAGTTCGTCTCGGTCATCGGCCCCTCGGGATGCGGCAAGACGACGTTGATGAACATCGTCGGCGGCTTCGTGCGGCCGACCGGCGGCTCGGTGCTTCTCGACGGGCGGCCGATCGAGGGGCCCGGTCCCGACCGTGGCGTGATCTTCCAGGAGTACGGCGTCTTTCCCTGGCTCACGGTGCGCCAGAACATCGAGTTCGGGCTCAAGCTCGCAGCCAGCAAGGTGCAGGCGCCGGAGCGCGCGGAGATCTGCGAGCGCTACATGCGGCTCATGGGGCTGGCCGATTTCGCCTCGCACTTTCCGAAGCATCTGTCCGGCGGCATGCGCCAGCGCCTGGCGATCGCGCGGGCCTACGCGGTGCGGCCGCAGTTCCTGCTCATGGACGAGCCCTTCGGTGCGCTCGATGCGCAGACGCGCAGCGCGATGCAGGACCTGCTGCTCGAAGTGCTCGCTACGGAGCGCAAGACGGTGATGCTCATCACGCATTCGGTCGAAGAAGCCATCTACCTGTCCTCGCGCATCGTGGTGGTGACCGCGCGGCCGGCGCGCATCCGCACGGTGATCGACATTCCCTTCGGCTACCCGCGCGCGGAGAACGTGCACGAAGACCCGCGCTTCGGCGTGCTGCGCTCGCAGATCCGCGAGCTCGTCATGCAGGAGTACGCGGCCCAGGCGCGGCAGGCGGTGCGCATGTCGGACTGAGCCTGCCTTTCCATCGACGAACCGAACTTTTCTTCAGGAGAACACCATGGCCATCCAGCGCAGAACTTTCATCCAGGCCGGCGCAGCGGCAGCAACGGCGACGCTGGGCGCGCCGCTGCTGGCACAGGGCAAGACCAAGGTTCGGGTCGGCTACCTGCACACACCGGCGGTCGACGGGCACATCTGGCTCGGGCAGCAGATGGGCACCTTCGCCAAGCAGGGCCTGGACCTCGAACTGATCCAGTTCACGACCGGGCTGGAGTTGTTCCAGGCCATGATCGGCGGCAGCCTCGACGTGCTTTCGACCGGCGCCGTGGTGTCGAATTTTCCGGCGCGCGGGCAGGGCAAGGTCTTCCTCATCAACAACATCGAGTACGCGACCGCGCAGCTGTGGGTGCGTGAAGACTCCGGCATCAAGAGCCTGGCGGACCTGAAGGGCAAGCAGATATCGACCACCACGGGAACCACCGCGCACGTGTTCCTCGACCGCGCGCTGCGCTCGGTCAATCTCGATTCCGCGAAGGACGTGCGGCTGGTGAACCAGCGCATGGCCGAGGCGGTGACCTCGTTCATCTCGGGCGCGGTTCCGGCGGTCGCGCTGTGGTCGCCTTTCGACTCGACCGTGCGGCAGAAGCTGCCGGGCGCGCGCAAGCTGGTCGATGCATCGGCGTTCTTCCCGCAGGCCGCGATCGTGGGCGGATGGGCCGCGCGCAACGACTATTACGAGAAGAACTCTGCCGTACTGAGCAAGCTCATCGCCGGCTGGCTGCCGGTCAACGAGCACATCATGAACAACCCCGACGCGGCCGCCGAGGCGCTGCAGAAGGCGCAGTACAAGGAGGTGCCGCTGGCCGAGTTCAAGGAGCAGTTCAAGGCTTCGAAGTACTACTCGTCCGCCGAATGGCGCGCGAAGTACGCCGACGGCACGGTGACCCAGTGGCTGCAGCAGGTGACGGACTTCTTCGTGCAGAACGCCAACATCTCGAACCCGGTGAAGGCACAGCAGTACTTCGACCCGAAGCTGTTCTCGCAGCTGGTGAAGGCTTGAGCCGAAGGCAACTAGCGCCATGAGTGCCGCCCCTGCGTACGACTACATCATCGTCGGCGCGGGTTCGGCCGGATGCGTGCTGGCCAACCGGTTGAGCGCGAATCCCCAGCACCGCGTGCTGCTGCTCGAAGCAGGCGGCGAGGCGCGCAACTTCTGGCTGCGCTTGCCGGTCGGCTATTTCCGGTCGATCTACGACGAACGCTTTTCGTGGCAGTTCAAGGTCGAGCCGCAAGAGGCTACCGGCAACCGTGCGATCGTCTGGCCGCGCGGGCGCGTGCTGGGCGGCTCCAGCGCCATCAACGGGCTGCTCTACATCCGCGGCCAGCACGCCGACTTCGACGACTGGGCGCGCCAGGGCGCGAGCGGCTGGGGCTACCGCGACGTGCTGCCCTACTTCAAGAAGTCCGAGCGCTACGAAGGCGGCGAGAACGAATACCACGGCGCCGCGGGTGAATTGTGCGTGTCGGACCTGCGCAACGACCATCCCTACTGCGCGGCATGGCTGGCCGCCGGCGCCGAGGCGGGCTACCCGGCGAGCCCCGATTTCAACGGCGCCCGCGACGAAGGCCTGGGCGCCTACCAGCTCACCCTGCGCGGCCACTGGCGTTGCAGCGCTTCGACCGCCTTTCTCGAGCCCGCGCGCGGCAGGCCCAACCTCACGCTGCTGACGGGCGTGCACGTCACGAAGGTGCTGATCGAGCGCGGCCGCGCTACCGGTGTCGAATGGCTCCACGACGGGCGCCTGCACACCGCGCATGCCGAAGCCGAGGTGCTGCTCGCGGCCGGGGCATTGCAGTCGCCGCAGTTGCTTGCGCTTTCGGGCATCGGTGCCGCCGACATGCTGCGCGCGCATGGCATCGCAGTGGCGGTGGATGCGCCGGAGGTCGGGCGCAACCTGCAGGATCACTACCAGGCCCGCGTGATCGTCAGGCTGCGAAAGAAGATGTCGCTCAACGACCAGGTGCGCAGCCCGCTGGGGCTGGCCCAAATGGGGGCGCAATGGCTCTTCGGGCAGCGCGGTCCGCTCACCGTCGGCGCCGGGCAGGTCGGGGGCATGGTGCGCAGCACCATGGCGAAGGACGGCCGCGCCGATGTGCTGCTCAACGTCATGCCGCTTTCGGTCGACAAGCCAGGCGATCCGCTCCACCGGTTCTCCGGCTTTTCGGCTTCTGCCGCGCAGTGCAGGCCGGAGTCGCGTGGCAGCGTGTCGCTGCGCTCGGCCGATCCGCTGCAGCCGCCGAAAATCGTCACCAACTACCTCACCGAGCCGCACGACATCCGGGTTCTCGTCGAAGGACTCAAGATGCTGCGCGACATCTATCGCCAGCCGGCGTTCCGCGACCTGGTGACGGACGACGAATACCTGCCCGGCGCCGGCGTGCAGGGCGTTGCCGACCTGGCCCGCTTCGCCCGCGACAAGGGCGGCACCGTCTTCCATCCGGTCGGCACCTGCCGCATGGGGCAGGACGACGGCGCGGTCGTCGGGCCGGACCTGCGCGTGCGCGGCATCGCGGGTTTGCGGGTGATCGATGCATCGGTGATGCCGAACATGGTGTCGGCCAACACGAACGCCGCGGCGGTCATGATCGGAGAAAAGGGCGCCGACCTGATATTGAACGCGGACGCGCGGTAACCGTGGGCGGCGGGCCAGTCGCTCAGGTCGGGCGCAGGCGATCCCGCGCGCGCTGGGCGCTGCTCGTTGTTCTTGCCCGCCGGACCCGCATGCTGCCGAAGACGGCCACGACCACCAGGATTGCGGCGCCGAGCCAGGCAAGAGGCCCGGAGAAGAGCGACGGTCGATCGGGTATCGACGGTTTGGCGGCAACGGCCGGGGAGGGTGTCGAAGCGGCAACTGCATCACCGCCAGAGCCGTCACCTTGCGGCGCTCCGGGCGTTATTGGCGGGAGCGGCGCCGTTGCAGCGGCAGGCAGATCTTCGACAGGTGACGTTCCATCGGCTGGGAACTCTGACGCCGGTGCAGATGCCGCGCGCCTGCTGGCCGCGACTGCCACAGCAGGGGAATCCGGCACGCTCGCGCTCTGCTCGCCCTGCACGGGAAGTCTTGGAAGCGTGCCGACCCCGGTGACGGTGACGGTGATCGATTCGTTGCCGACGGCGTTGGCTGCATCGGCATCGACGCGCCTTCGACCCGGCGAGGTGAAGTGCTGCCAGAGCATGGAGAGCACCTCGGCACGGCATTGCGGGCCGGAGGGAAGCGCCTGCAGCCGCGCGTCCAGGTCGACGATGCTGGCGCGCTCATAGCCGAGCGCGCCGAACACCGCTGCCGCATCCCGCAGACTTCCACGCGTGGGCGTCGGCAAGCCGGCGAGCCCCGCGCTGCCGGCCTGCGCGTTGACGCACAGCCCGGCGGCCACGTCGCGCATCAGGATCGACGCGGACGCCTCGGCCTGTGCGCGGTCCATCGGCTCGGACCACGAGGGAGCGGCAAGGGCCGCGAGCAGGAGGGCAGGGAAGATGCGAAACAAAGTGCACATGCGCAACGATCTTCTCCATCGTCACGTCGCGATCAAGTCGACTTACTCCCGGACACATCGGCGGGGCAGACAGCGACAATCCGGGCATGGCACAAGGCAAGCGCATCTCTGCAGACATCGGGGGCGACGCCCTCCAGGCAATCAAGGACATCGGTGCCGCGGTCAAGCTGGCGCGCACGCGTGCCGGCGACGGCCAGGCCGCCGCTGCCGCTCGCCTGGGCGTGCATGTGCAGACGATCGCCCGGATCGAATCCGGTGAGCCAGGCGTCGCGATCGGGCATGTGCTTGGCATGCTTGCTCTCTACGGCATCTCGACGAAGTTGCACAAGCCGGACAGCGGCGAGCTCTGCACCTGAATCGCTGCACGTCGCGACCAGGCTCGACGATCTATCCGCACACCGGATGAATCGATCCGAACTTTGGATTTCACGGCGAACGTCGCGCGCCCTACATTCGGCCTTCAACAGAAGAGACAAGCACGATGACCGCCCAAGTCCCGCTTCCATCGCTGCTGGTCGGCTGCGCCGCCGGCTTTTCAGGTGACCGCACCGATGCGGCCGGTCCGGTGGTCGACACGCTGATCGCCCGGCTTGCCGCGGGGCCCACCGGGCAGCGCGCTTTCCTCATCTTCGAGACGCTGGCCGAGCGCACGCTGGCGCTCGCGCAACTGCGCCGCCGCGCCGACCCGGAATCCGGCTACGAGCCATTGCTCGATGCCATGCTGCGACCTGTGCTCGCTCGTTGCCTGGCGCACGGAATCCGCATCGTGAGCAACTTCGGCGCGGCCAACCCGCGCGCGGCAGCGCGACACATCGCGCGCATCGCCCGCGAACTCGGCGCGCAGGCACCGCGCATCGCCGTGGTGGAGGGCGACGATCTGTCGGCGCCGCAACAGCAGGCGTTGCTGCGCGAACAGTTCGGCACGCGGATGGAACGGCTGCGCATCGTGAGCGCCAATGCCTACATCGGGGCCGAACCGATTGCCGCCGCCCTCGATGCCGGCGCTCAAATCGTCGTGTGCGGCCGCGTCGCCGACCCGTCGCTCGCGGTCGGCCCTGCGATGTCGCATTTCGGTTGGCGCGCCGACGACTGGGAGAAGCTTGGCCGCGCGACCATGGCCGGCCACCTGCTCGAGTGCGGTGCGCAGGTCTGCGGTGGCTACTTCGCCGATCCCGGGTTCAAGGAGGTGCCGGGCCTGGCCGAGGTCGGCTTTCCGATCGCCGAGATCGACGCCGACGGCGGCTGCGTCGTCGGCAAGTCCGACGGCACCGGCGGTCTCGTGTCCGAGGCCACGGTGAAGGAGCAACTGCTCTACGAAGTGCACGATCCCTCGGCTTACCTGACGCCCGACGTTGTCGCCGACATCGGCCAAGCCGAGGTCCGGGCCGTGGGGGCGGACCGGGTCGCGCTCTCGGGCGTGCGCGGCCATGCCAGGCCGACGCACTACAAGGTCAATCTCTGCTACGAGGGCGGCTGGCTGGCCGAGGGAGAGATTTCCTATGCCGGCCCGCGCGCGGAGGCGCGGGCGAGGCTGGCCGCCGATGTGCTGCGAAGCCGTCTGCCTGGCCTGGCCTTGCGCGTCGACCTCGTCGGGGCGATCAGCATCCTGGCCGACGATGCGGGGCGCGCGCTCTCCGCAACCCCGGACGGCGGCGCACGCGATGTGCGGCTGCGCGTCGCAGCCACCCACGACGACCGTGCCGAAGCCGAGCGGCTTGGCCGCGAGGTGATGGCGCTCTACACCTGCGGGCCGGCCGGTGGGGGCGGCGTGCGCAGCACGACCACGCCACGGCTCAATACGATCTCGTGCCTGTTGCCGCGCGACGCGGTGCCGGTGCGCTTCGAAATGGTGGAGTCCGGGGCATGAACACGATCACCGTTGCGTTGTACCGGGCTGCCCATGGGCGCACCGGCGACAAGGGAGACCGATCGAACATCAGCGTGATCGCCTGGCACGCCGACCTGTGGCCCCTGCTCGTCGAGCAGGTCACGCCCGAAGCGGTCGCAACACAGTTCCGCCACCGGGCACCGACTCGCGTGCAGCGCTTTCTGTTGCCCAGGCTGCACGCGATGAACTTCGTGCTCGACGAGGTGCTCGACGGAGGGGTGAACGACGCGCTGAACCTCGACACGCACGGCAAGTCGCTCTCGTTCCTGCTGCTCGATCTTTCGATCGAGGTGCCTGCCGAATTGCAGCACCTGCTCGCCGGCGCGGCAGCACGCTGACTCTTTTTTGCAGCCACCAGGAGACACCGAACATGAATCGCATCAAGTCCATCGCACTGGCCACAGGCCTTGCGCTTGCACCGCTGCTGGCGCAGGCCCAGGCCTTCCCCGAAAAGCCCATCACCTTCGTCGTGCCCTTCGCCGCCGGCACTGCGACGGACCAGATCGCGCGTGCCATCGGCAACGGCGTCACGGCCGAGTCGAAGCAGTCGGTGGTGATCGACAACAAGGCCGGCGCCAGCGGCTTCATCGCTTCGCAGCAGGTGGCAAAGGCCGCGCCCGACGGCTACACAGTGCTCATCACGACCAACACGACGCATGCTGCCAACGAGCACCTGTTCAAGAAGTTGCCGTACGACCCGGTGAAAGACTTCGCGCCGGTTACCGGCCTGGGCAAGGGCGGGCAGATCATGGTCGTGGGCCCGACCTTCCCGGCAAAGACGGTGGCTGAGTTCGTCGCGCTCGCAAAGAAGGAGCCGGGCAAGTACACCTTCGGCAGCGGCAGTTCGTCGAGCCGGATCGCGGGCGAGCTGCTGCAGCAGATGGCCGACATCAAGCTGCTGCACGTGCCGTACAAGAGCAACACGCTCGCCGTGACAGACCTGCTCGGCGGCCAGATCCACATGATGATCACCGACGCAGCCACCGGCCTGCCGCAGATCAAGGCCGGCAAGTTGCGCGCATTGGGCGTATCGAGCGCGAGCCGCTCGCCGCTCGCCCCCGAGGTGCCGACCATTTCCGAGGCGGGCGTCAAGGGCTACGAGATGGGTTACTGGTTTGCCGCCTACGCACCGGCGAACACGCCCCCAGCGGTGGTCAAGCGCCTGAACGAACTCCTGTCGAATGCCGCGAAGAGCGAAGCCGCGAAGGCAGCGTTCTACGAGCCGACCGGCACCGAGGTGTTCACCACTTCGCCCGGAGAACTCGCGAAGTTCCAGGCCGGCGAGTCGCAGAAGTGGGGCCGCATCGTCAAGGCGGCCGGGATTCAAGCCGAATAGTCCAGTCCACGCGATGCCGCAGCGGCGCGCCGCGCTGCCAGCGCTGGAGGTTGTCCAGAAAGATGGCGAGCACGCGTTTTTCGTTTCCGTCCGAATGACCCGCGCTGTGCGGCGTGACGATGACGTTGTGCGCCGACCAGAGCGGCGACGTTTCCGGCAGGGGTTCGTTCGCAAACACATCGAGGTAGGCGCCGGCAAGCCGCCCGGACTGCAGTGCCTCGATCAACGCGCCTTCATCGACCACCTCTCCGCGCGCCACGTTGACCAGGTGCGCCCCGGCAGGCAGCAGCGACAGCGCCGTGCCGTCGATCAGCCCCCGCGTGCGCGCCGTGAGCGGACAGGCGAGCACCAGCCAGTCGACCCGCGGCAGCAGCCGGTGGATGGCTTCGAAGGCGACCGTCTCGGTGTCTGCGTCAGCGGCCGCATCGGCGCTGCGGACGACCTTCAGGCGAAGCCCGAGCAAGCGAAGGAAACTGCCGAGTGTTTGCCCGATCGGGCCCCAGCCGACGATCATCGCCGTCTGGCCCGCCAGGTCGCGCGGAAGCCCGCCCGCGACCAGCGGCGCCCATCGGCGTTCGCGCTGCGCGGCATGCAACTGGGGAAAGCCACGCGCCAACGCAAGAATCCCGGCGAGCGCCGATTGCGCCACGATGCTCGAGTTGGCGCCGGACGACGTCGTCACTGCCACACCCCGCCCGCCCAGCTCGATGAAGATCGGCCGGTCGGCGCCTGCGGAATGCACGTGCACCCAGCGCAGGCTCGGCGCGTTGAGCATCCCGTCGTAGAAGCGCCGGGTGTCGGGCAAGACCTTGTGCTTGGTCGACAGGCCCGTCACGTCGCGCGAGACGAACGCAAGGTCTGCGTCGCCGCCCGGCTCGACCGGCACCCATGCGGCGCCGCCGAGCGAAGCCGCGATGCCCGCCGCAGCCTGCGACAGGCCGGCCGGCGACAACAGGATGCGCAGCGGTGCGGCGCTCACTCCGCCGTCGCACCCGAATCGCGCACGATCGCCTTCCATTTCTCGTACTCGGCGCGGGTGAACTTGCCGAACTGCTCCGGCGTGCCACCGACCGGGTCGGCGCCTTCACGGATCATCTGCGCCTCGAGCGTGGGGAGTGCATCGTTCACCGACTTGTTGATCAGGGCGATGACCGGCGCCGGGGTTCCCTTGGGCGCGAAGAAGCCGAACCACGAGCCCGCCGCGAAGCCCGGAAAGCCTTTTTCGGCGACGGTCGGCACCTCGGGCATCGACCTGGAGCGCTTCACGCTGCTGACTGCGATGGGCCGCAGCTTGCCGGCCTTGATGTGAGAGATGACCGAGGGAATGGTCGCGAACATGAAATGAATGCGGCCGGCCAGCAGGTCGGTCAGTGCCGTGGCGCCTTTGTAAGGCACATGCGTGGTATCGGCGCCGACCTGCTTGCTCAACATGAAGCTCGACAGGTGCGAAGAGGTGCCCACACCGGTCGACCCGTAGTTGAGCTTGCCGGGGTTCGCCTTGGCGTAGGCGATGAATTCCTCCATCGACCTGATCGGAAGGTCGGGATGCACCACCAGCACATTCGGCACGTCGGCGATCTGCACCACCGGCACCAGATCGGTCAATGGGTCGTAAGGCAGGTTCTTATAGAGCGTCTGGTTGACCGCCATCGGGCCAACCGAATTGACGATAAACGTGTAGCCGTCGGCCGGTGCGCGCACGACGAATTCGGTGCCGATATTGCCGCCGCCGCCCGGTTTGTTGTCGATGACGAAGGGCTGCTTCAGCTTCTCCGACATCTGCTGCGTCACTGCGCGCGCAAGGATGTCGGTCGTGCCGCCGGCCGTGAAGGCAACGACGACGCGTACCGGCTTGTCCGGGTAGGCCTGGGCTTGCACGGTGGCCACGGCGCCGGCGAGACCGAGAGCAAGGGCCGCGGTGGCGAGCACGCGATGGGTGGGGGTGGATGCGAAGCGGTTCATCTTGTCGTGTCTCCTGTGGTGTTCGCTGGCGTGGACGTTCAGGTCCTGAAGCCTGGGTCCATGCGTTCCAGCTTGCGCAGCAGTGCAGCCCACTCCATCAATCCGTACGGCCGCCGGGTGCCGGGCTGGTAGTTGTTCCAGGTTTCTTCGAGCACCTGCGGCGGCACCTTCACGAGCGGTGTGTTGCACGACATTGCCCCAATCTGCGCGCGGCAGGCAAGCTCGAGCCGGTGCATCCAGTTGAAGGCCTCGCCGACGCTCCGGCCGACGACCAGTACGCCGTGGTTGCGAAAGATCACCGCCTCGCCGTCGCCCAGGTCCGCCAGCAGCGAGGCTTGCTCCTCGGTGTTCAGCACCACGCCCTGGTAGTCGTGATAGCCGATCTTCAGGAAGCGCATCGCCGTCTGCGTGAGCGGCAGCAGGCCGCATTCGAGTGACGACACGGCCATCGAGGCCCAGCTGTGGGTGTGGATGACGCAGGCCACTTCGGGCCGCGCCGCATGCACCGCGCTGTGAATGACGTAGCCGGCCTTGTTGATGCCATAACCCAGGCTGCCGAAATCGGGCGCCGCGAGGATGTTGCCCGCCTGGTCGACCTTGATCAGCGAAGACGCCGTGATCTCCTCGTACATCATTCCGTAGGGATTGATCAGGAAGGCACCGGGCTCGCCCGGCACGTGCGAGGAGATGTGGTTGGCCATCATGTCGGACATGCCGTAGTGGTCGACCAGTCGATAGCAGGCCGCCAGGTCAACCCGGGCCGTCCATTCGGCGTCGGTGCATCGCTCTCTCATCGACGGGATCTGGAGTGTGCCGGGGGTGGTCATGTACTTTTGCCCTTTCGTCGTACCGAGATGAGTCAACAGCGAATCGTGATGTCCGGGGTGAAGGTCGTCAACGCAGTTTTTCGCACGCCAGACGAACCCGGCGCAGACCTTCCTCAAGCTTCGGGATCGACGTCGCGAACGAGATCCGGAAGAACGGCGATACGCCGTACGCCGCCCCCTGGAGCACGGCCAGGTTCTCGCTTTCGAGCAGGTGCAGCACGAAGTCGTCGTCGGTCGAAAGCAGTTTGCCGTCGGGCGTGGTCTTGCCCATCACGCCGGCGCACGAGGGGAACGCATAGAAGGCGCCGTCGGGCGAATGGCAGGCGATGCCGGGAATGTCGTTGAGCCCGGCGACCACCAGGTCGCGCCGCTGCTGGAAGATCCGCGTGCGTTCGGCGATGAAATCCTGCGGACCTGTGAGCGCTTCGAGCGCCGCAGCCTGGCTGATGGAGGACGGGTTGGACGTGCTCTGCGACTGCAGCTTGACCATGGCCTTGACCAGTGCCGCCGGCGCGCCGCCGTAGCCGATGCGCCAGCCCGTCATGGCGTAGGCCTTGGAAACGCCGTTGATCGTGAGCGTGCGCTCCTTGAGCGCCGGCTCGACCTGCGCGATGGTCGCGAAGGCGCGATCGTCGTAGAGGATGTGCTCGTAGATGTCGTCCGTGAGCACCCACACATGCGGATGCCGCAGCAGCACCTCGGCCAGCGCGAGCAGCTCTGCGCGCGAATACGCGGCGCCACTCGGATTGTTCGGCGCGTTCAGGACGAGCCAGCGCGTGCGCGGCGTGATGGCGCGTTCGAGGTCTTCGGGGCGCAGCTTGAAGCCGTTTTCCGGAGGGCAGGGGACGAACACCGGCCGGCCGTCGGCGAGCAGCACGATGTCCGGATAGGAGACCCAGTACGGCGTCGGCACGATCACCTCGTCGCCCGTGTCCACCGTGCACATCAGCGCGTTGAAGATGATCTGCTTGCCGCCGGTGCCCACGATGATCTCGTTGCTGGCGTAGTCCAGCTGGTTGTCGCGGCTGAACTTGTCCGCGATCGCGCTCCTGAGCTCCGGCGTGCCGCCGACGTCGGTGTACTTGGTCTTCGATTCGCGCATCGCACGCGTTGCGGCCTCGCAGACATTTGCAGGCGTGTCGAAGTCGGGTTCGCCGGAGGTGAGGCCGACGATGTCCCGGCCAGCCGCGCGCAGTTCGCGCGCCTTCTGTCCGGCCATCGAACTCGGCGAAGGTTTGATGCGGTCGAGTCGGGCAGCGATGAAACTCATGGATTCTCTTTCGTGGAATGTTCAGGCCAGGCGCCCGTGGCTTCGCAGGTACTCGATGAGGCCGCCCGCATCGCGCATGCCGAGTACGAAATCGGAGACGGGATCGCATCGAACGCGGCGCATCGGTTCGCGACCCACGTGCAGTTCGGCTTGCGCGCCCGTCAGGTCGAGGCGCAGCGGTTCGGCCTCGACGATGCCGCTGGTGTCCGCAGTCACCAGCAGCAGGCCGTTGTTCACCGCGTTGCGCCAGTAGGTGCGAGAAAAGCTCTTGGCGATGACCGCGCCGATGCCGGCGCCCAAGACGACGGACACGGCCACTTCCATCGCCGAGCCGCAGCCGAAATTGCGACCCGCCACCAGCACGTCGCCGTCGACGACGCTGGCGGCGAACGCGGGGTCCAGGTCTTCGAGGAGGTACTGGCGCAGCACCTGCGGGTCCAGGCTTTCCTTCTTTCGACTGGACGGGATGATGTAGTCGGTGTTGATGTCGTCGCCCAGCACGCGGGCCCGGCCTTGAATGACGCGCGCGTTCACGATGGTTCGCCGCGCGGCCCGCCCAGGCGCCCATGAACGGCCGCAGCAGCGCACGCCCGTGGCGAGGCCAGAAAGATCTCGGCCTCGCGATTGCCCATGCGGCCCCTGAAATTGCGGTTGGCGGTGGACATGATGCGGGCACCGTCCTGCGGAATGCTGCCGCTGGTGCCGCAGCACGCGCCGCAGCCGGGCGGCCGTATTTCCGCACCCAGGGCCTGAAACTCCGCCAGCAGACCCTGCGCCTGCAACTCGGCCCGCACGGCCTCGGACGCGGGCGTGACGACCAGGCGCACCCCGCGCGCCACGCCGCCGCCATCGCGCAGCACGTCGAGTGCTTCGCGGTAGTCCTTGACGCGCCCGCCGGTGCAGGTGCCGAGGTACACCATGTCTATCGGCGTCGACGTGGCCGCCGCAAGATCGACCACGTGGTCGACCCGGTGCGGCAGCGCCACCTGAGGGACGACCTTGCCGAGGTCGAGTTCGACGGTCGCGGCATAGTCGGCGTTCGCATCGGCGCAGGCCGGCTCGAACGTCTTGCCGCTCACCGGCGCGAGCCAGTCGGCAGTGGTTGAATCGAACGGGAAAAGACCGGCCTTGGCGCCCATTTCGACCGACATGTTCGCAAGCACGATGCGATCGTCCATGTCGAGCGATGCGAGGCCCGGGCCATCGAACTCCAGCGCCATGTAGCTGGCGCCGTCGGCACCCAGGCGCCGGGCCAGTGCCAGGGCCACGTCCTTGGCCGACACCTCGCGCTGCAACGCGCCGTGCAGGACGATCCTGACGGTGCCCGGCACCTTGAACCAGACCTGGTTGCACTTCAGGATGCCCGCAAGGTCCGACGAGCCGATGCCGGTGCCGAACGCATTGAGCGCGCCGTAGCTCACCGCGTGCGAATCGGCCGCCACCACCAGCCGACCGGGCAGCACCAGGCCGCGCTCGATCATCAGCTGATGGCCGATGCCTTCGCCGACCTCGAAACAGGTGATGCCGAAATCGCGCGCGTAGGCACGCGCGCGCTCCTGCAGCCCGAGCGCGCGGGGCCCCGACGTCGCGTCGTAATGATCGAACGCGAAGTACAGGCGCTCGGGCCGCATCGGCCCGGGCAGCGTGGCACCCGGCGGCTGCAGTTGCTGCAGATAGTCGAGCGCCATCGGGATTGATCCGTCGGTGCCCATGGCCGCGTCGACCTCGCAGATCGCGATGTCGCCGGCCCGGACACGCCGGCCGGCTGCGCGGGAGAGCAATGTTTCGGCGAGGGTCAGAGGCCGCACGGACGGGTCACTCGATCGAGATGTTCGCGCTCTTGATGAGCTTGCCCCATTTGTCGCTTTCGGTGCGAATGTGGCGCGAGAAGTCTTCGGGCGGCCCGCCGACCGGCTCGACACCCAGGGCCGCGAACCGCTGCTTGACGTCGTCCATCTTCAGCACGCGCCCGATGGCCTGATTGAGCTTGTCGATCACCGGCTTCGGCGTGCCCGCAGGCGCGACGATGCCGCTCCAGGAGAGCGATTCGTAGTCCTTGATGCCGGCTTCGTCGACCGTCGGAACGTCCGGCAGGTTGGGCAGGCGCTTCTTGCTGGTGACCGCCAATGCGCGCAGCTTGCCCTGCTGCACGAAGCCGATCGACGACGGCGCGTTGTCGAACAGCATCGTCACTTGCCCGGCGATCACATCGGTGAGCGCCTGGGCGCTGCCGCGGTAGGGCACATGCAAGATGTCGATGCCTGCCATGCTCTTGAAGAGTTCCGCCGACAAGTGGGTGGAGCTGCCGGCGCCCGACGACGCGAAGGTCAGCGCGCCCGGCTTGCTCTTCGCCATGGCGACCAAGTCCGACACCGAATTCGCCGTCACGGGGGGCGCGACCACCAGGATGTTGGCGATGAGCGACGTGTAGCTGACCGGTATCAGATCGCGGTCGGCGCTGTAGCTCATGTTCTTGTAGAGATACCCGTTGATCGCCATCACGCCTGTCGTGGCCATGAGCAGGGTGTGGCCGTCGGGCGTCGACTTCGCGACCGCGTCGGCACCGATGTTGCCGGCGGCGCCGGCGCGGTTCTCGACCAGGAACGGCTGCTTCAGCTCCAGCGCGAGCTTGTCGGCCAGGATGCGCGCCACCACGTCCGTCGAGCCGCCCGCGGCGAACGGAACGATGATCCGGACCGGCTTTCGCGGGAAGCCGTCGTCCTGCGCGTGGCTCATCGGGGTGACGGCCAGCGTGAACACGCAGGCCAGGATCGAACGGGTCGAATGCGCCCAGAACTTCATCGGAATTCCCCAGACAGATGGAACGGCGCCTTTCGGCGGGTGGGCAAGATTTGCGGCACGAAAAAATTCTAGGGACGCAGTCTGTTCTGAACAATCAAATTAGACTGGCCGATTATTCGTGCTTTCAGAACAATAGCCCTCGCCGTCCGACCGCACCCCGATGCGACACAACGTCACGCTGAAACAACTGCGCTGCTTTCTCATGGTGGCCGACACCGGCTCCTTCACGGTGGCGGCGTCACGGTTGTTCATGACGCCCTCGGCGCTCACGGCGACAGTCCAGCAGTTCGAGAAGGCGGTCGGCATGGCGATGTTCGACCGCACCACGCGGCGCGTGGCCTTGACCGGGCACGCCAGGCGCTTCCACGCCGAAGCCGGCAAGCTCGTCGGCAGTTTCGACAGCACGATCGGCGACCTGATGGCCCTCGCGCAAGGCGAGCAGGGCCACATCTCGATCGGCGCAGCGGCGTCGGTGATCTACCAGTTCCTGGTGCGCGCGATCCCGAAGTTCCGGGAGACCTACCCGAACATCACCATCTCCCTGCGCGATCCCGCCGCCCAGCAGGTCGAGCGGCTGGTGCTGGACTGCGAGGTCGACTTTGCGATCGACAGCAAGCACCGCGGCTACGACGATCTCCAGTACACGCCGCTGGTGGCCGACAGTTACGGCATCGTGTGCCACCGCGACCTGCCGCTGGCCCAGCAGGCGCATCCGCTGCGCTGGGCCGACCTGACGCCGAAGGAGTACGTGGCCTTCAGTGCCGACACCGGCATCGGCCAGTTCCTGCGCAACCATGCCGCCCATTGGCCGGTGCTCGGCGGCGCGCATGACGAGGTCGCGAGCACGGCGTCGCTCTTTGCCGTGCTCAGCATCGGCAAGCGCTACTCCGTATTGCCTGCGCTGGCGCTCAAGGGGCGCGAGTTTCCGGAGCTGGTGTTCCGGGAGCTGCACGATCCGCCGCTGTCGCGCGAGATCTGCCTGATCACCCGACGCCTTCGCTCGCTGGCGCCAAGCGCGCAGAGGCTGCTGGACATCGTCCTGGCCGACATTCGCCAGCAGGACTTGCCTCCCGGCGTATCGCTGCGCGCAGGATCTCTCACATAGGATTGCACGCATGAACTCCATTCCCGATCAAAAGTCATGGCCCCCCGGCTACCGCATCGACCCCCGCGTGGCGGGACCCGCGCCCGAAATCGTCGCTGCGTTCCGCGAGCTTCCAGTGGCCGCCATCGGCGACGCGATGAGCCGCAACGTGGGCGCCGTCGGACTTCGCCAGTACCACCGCCGGCTTGAAACGGTCCTGGTCGGGCCTGCCGTCACCGTGCGCGTACGCCCCGGCGACAACCTCATGATCCACAAGGCACTCATGATGGTCGAGCCGGGCGACGTGCTCGTGGTCGATGGTGGCGGCGACCTGACGCAGGCGCTCGTGGGCGGCCTGATCCGCACCACCTGTGTCGCCAAAAAGCTCGCGGGATTGGTCATCGACGGCGCTCTGCGCGACCTGACCGAGTGGGCGGAGGACGGCATGCCGGTCTTTGCCAAGGGCCACACGCACCGCGGTCCAGGCAAGGACGGGCCGGGCGAGGTGAACGTGCCCGTGTCATGCGCCGGTCTGGTCGTGATGCCCGGTGACCTTGTCGTCGGGGACGCCGATGGTGTGATCGCCGTGCCTGCCGCGGAAGTGGAGCGGGTACTGGCCAAGACCCGCGAACATCTCGTCAGGGAGGCGGGAATTCGCGAGGCCAATCGCACCGGCACGTCGGACCCGGAGCGCTTCGATGCCACGCTGCGCGCGAAGGGCCTGCCGGTCTAGCTCGATCGCCCGCTGTCGCCGCACCCGTTGCGCTGGAGCACCGGCAGCAACTGCGGCCCGAGCGACCCCCTGAGTTCGTAACGGTGGTCGCCCGTGCCGCTCTTGCCGCCGATCTCCATCGTCTGGCCGTTCACGCCGACGCTGGGGCCCTCAGCGCCGCACCAACGGTTCCCGTGATTGCGGCGGCGCTTTTTTGCGCGCGGGCTTGCGTGCGGTGGCCTTGCCGGAGGACGCGGGCGCAGCAACGGCGCCGGTCGGGACGGGCGCGCACCCGTTGCCGGCGTCATAGACCATCTCGCCGCCCTGAGTCGTCGCGAAGATCGCAATGCTGTCGATGCCGACGATCGCGGTCGGCAGGCTCTTCTGCTCCTGCCCGGGCTCGCCCATGCGGGTCGTCAAGGCGCCGAAGCGCAACTGCATGCCGATGCGCCACCAGCCTCTAGTGATCCCCTTCGCTGCAAACAGGGCGGCGGCGATCGCGGGCCACGCAAAGAGGTGGTCCGGAATCTGCGGTACCGGCAGCGCCGGGTCGGGCGGCGTGCGCGGCGGCGGGGTGACTTTTCGTGTCGTGCTCATGTAAAGAGTTTCTGCGAAGCGGCGGTGGTATCGGTCGCGGCGACGGTCGAAGCGGTTTCGATGGCAACCAGACTGTCCATCGTGTAGTGGTTTTCGACCGCGGGGCCGCTCATGGCCTGCGCGATCGCTTTCTTGGTGTGCGCGTCGGCCTCCGCGCGCGCGAAAGCCTGTGCGTCCTCGACCGCTTCGTGCCACCCCGCGCCGTCGACGTAACGCAGCACGTAGGCGCGTGGTTCCTCGGGGCCATCGCCGGCTTCCATCGCAAGAACGGCGGCGACCAGGCCGCGCTTCGAATAGCGAGCCATCCAGGCCAGCCGCAGCATGTTGCCTTCGGCGACCGGGACGGGACGCGTACCCTTCTCCCACATCGCCGCGACTTGGCCGGTCTTCCCGCCGAGGCGCCCCACGTCGTCCTGCGTCATCTTCAGGCGCTTGCGCAGGAAGCGCAGCTCGCCGGCCGTGAGCGACGTCACGCGCGCGGCGATCGCGCCAGCGAGGGCGACATAGAGGCCGTCGAGGTCGCGATACGACACAGCTCCGTCCGAGTGTTCGACGACGCCGTCGATCAAGAACACGTTGGGCAACCCGGTACCCGACATTTTTTTCATTTCAGTTCACCTTCATGACTGTGATTACGGTGATGCTCGTCAGGCCGGCCCAGCCGTCCCCGGCGTCTTCGAGGCCCCCAACGACGGCGCGGATATGCAGACCGCGGTGGACGACGTTGCATCGCCCGTTGGCCTCGGGGCCGTGCGCCATGCCCTTGCGGAGGCAGGTCAACACGTCGTCATGGTCGAAGCCGTCGTTGTCCATTTCTTCCTGGGCGTGTCGAATGAATCTCACGTTGAACGAGTCTCGAACCACGCGGCGTATCGCCTTGGTCAGCTTCGGATTCTCTTGTCCAAACGTTGAAGCAATTCTATACAAATTATAGTTTTGCACATGAGGCCGGAAACCGGCGGCGCCGTGCTGGATTGCCGAAGGGGATGGGAATCGGCGGTAGCGACCCACCAGGATGGCGCGAATGGTAGCCGGGCGGTTGCTGAGGGCCGGCGGGTCAGAAGGCAATTCCAGTTGCGCCCCGTGGCGCCTCCCGAGCATGGCTGTCCTCACGCTACCTGCGGCGAGATCTCGAAGCCATCAGCGCCCGTTGTCGCCGCATCCGTTGCGCTGGAGCACCGGCAGCAACTGCGGCCCGAGCGACTTCAGCAACTGCACCGGCAGCGCGCTCGTGAAGCGGTAGTGCGCGGCGTGGGGCTCGCGCGCATAGGCGAGGATCGTGCCGTAGTAACGCTCGCCGATCATGAAGACGAAGGTGGCCGAGCGGCCGATCCGGCGCTCGGCGATCACGCGGCCGCCGCGACCCCTGAGCTCGTAACGGTGGTCGCCGGTGCCGGTCTTGCCGCCGATCTCCATCGGCTGGCCGTTCACGCCCACGATGGCGCCCTTCAGGCGCCGCGCCGTGCCGTTGCGCACTACATCGAGCAGGGCGCGGCGCGCTGTCGCGGCGACCTCGGGCGGCAGCACCTGCTCGGCTTTCGGGCCGTGTTGCTCCAGCCGCGTCTCGTAGGGCGTGTCGCGCGCGAAGTGCAGTGCGCCGACGCGCTGCACCGGCAGCCGCGCGCCGTCGTTGACCAGAATGCCCATGAGTTCCGCCAGGGCCGCCGGCCGGTCACCCGATGCGCCTATGGCGCTCGCATAGGACGGCGTCAGCGACGCGAAAGGGTAGCCCAGGCGCTGCCACGAGCGATGGACCTGCGCGAAGGCGTCGAGCTCGATCAGCTCGCGGATGCGCCGGTCTTGCGCGCCCTTGTGGCGCGTCTTGAAGAGCCAGGCATAGACCTCCTGGCGTTCGCGCGGGCTCGCGTCCAGCGCCTCGGCCAGCGTCGCGCCCGGATGCCGCCGCAGGAAGCCTACCAGCCAGAGCTCGAGCGGATGCACGCGCGCCACGTAGCCGCGGTCGGCGAGCGACAGGCCGGCGTAGGTGTCGCGCAATGCACGCAGTGCGCGCGGCGAGCCGGCGCCGCGGCCGAGCCGGCGCGCGAGCAGTTCGTCGAGCCGCGCATCGCCAGCTTCGGGCTCGATCGTGAACAGCACGCTGGCGAGGCGCGGCGCCGACGGCCGCACGCCGCGCAACAGCAGCGCCTCGGCCTCGGCCGCCGACTTGCCCTTGTATTTGCGATGGAAACGGGCCAGGAAGGTCGAGCCTTCGCGGTCGGCAAAGCGCGCGAGCATCTCGCGGCGCAGCGGATCGGCCGGGTCCTGCAGCAGGCGCTGGCTGTCGTCGGCGCTGCCGGACATCCGGTGGCGCACGATGTCGCGCATCAGCCGGATGAACACCAGGTTGACCGACTGCCTGAATGCGTCCTGCACCGTCATCGAGGCGCCGGCGTGCGCGCGATCGAAGTTCTCGAAGCGGTGCAGGCCGCCGCCCGTGAAGAAGGCCTCGCCCTCGCTCGCCGAGTAGCGGCGCTGCATCGCCGCCTCCAGCATCGGTCCGAGGCCGCGGTCCACGGCGCGCAGGAGGTACAGCCTTGACCATGTGCCGAGCGGATCGCGTTCGCCGGGTTTCAAGGCGGAAAGCGCCGCGGTGTCGAGCCCGGCCCAGCGTTCGTGCAGTTCGGCGATCAGTTCGAGGTAGCTGACCAGCGTGCGCAGCTTGGCCGTCGAACCCAGGTCCAGCCGGGCGCCCTGGTTGACGTCGAAGGGCTGGTCGATGTTGTCGGCCTGAACGCGCAGCAGATTGTCGTGCGTGCCGCGCTCGTACAGCGTGAAGCTGTAGATCAGTGGGCCGAGCTTCGCTCCCGGCTCGAGCAGGTGATGGCCGACGAGGCCTGCCGCCTTCGCCGCGGCGGGCGTGCGCAGACTGGTCAGCACGTGGGTCGCCAGCGCCTGGGCCTCGTTGTCCAGGCTGGTCTCGGCCTCGAGGTCGAGGCGTTCGAGGTCGTAGGCGCGTGGCACGTCCAGCAACGTGGATACATGGGTGCGCAGCGCGGTGACCGCCTTGCGCTGCACGAAGTCCGGCCGCAGCGCCGTCGGCAGCGCGGCCCGACGCTGCAGCGGGACTTCGAGCGCGGCATCGCGCAGCGCTGGCGCGATCACGCCGGCATCGGCCATCAGCCGCAGGTAGCTGTCGGTCAGCCGCGCCAGGCTCTCGCCGTTGCCGAGCAGGTGCCGCGAAGGGCGGCGCTGCGCGATCATGAGCGACAACGCCTGCTTGAAGGCCTCGGCCTGGCGGCGCAGCGCCTCGGGCGATGGCGCGGCCTCTTCGCCGTTGTCGGCGAGCAGGCGGTTGACATCGTCCAGCTCCCGGCCGTACCAGGCCCACAGGCCGTCGCCCAGCCCGTGCACCTCGCCGAATCCGGGGCGGGCGGCCAGCGGCACGGTGTCGAGGTAGTCGACGACGATCTGGCGGCGGCGCGCCAGTGTGTCCTCGCCATCCTGGTAGGCGCGCAGCGAGGCCGATGCCATCTGGCGCAGCTTGTCGCCGACGGACGTGGTGCGGCCCTGGGGAGAATGACGGTACTTCTCGATCTGCGTCGCCAGCGTGCTGCCGCCGGAGGCCGGCCGTGTGGCGTCGAGCGCGCGGTGCATCTGCTCGATCGCGGCCTTCGCGAAGCGCTCCGGGTCGATCGCTGGATTGCGCTGCGGTGGCTCGGCATCCAGCAGGTGGCGGTCCTCGACGAAGAGCAGGGCGTTCACCAGCAGCGGCGGCACTGCGTCGAAGCGCTCGTACACGCGCTGGGGGACGCGCGTGCGCAGCAAGGTCCGGGCGCGGCAGTCGCGCAGCGTGAGGCCGGCCTGGTTCTTCTCGCGGTAAGGCGCGAAAAGCCCGCGCTCGTGCAGCTCGACCAGCCGCGGCGACATGCGCGCCTGGCGGGTCACGGCATAGCCCTGGGCCTGCAGGCGCTCGATGTATTGAGGCAGCTGGCGGTAGCCGAGGCGCTCGTCGTAAGGGCCGCTGCGCGGAAAACGGATCGCGTCGCTTGCGCCGGCGTCGACGCTGAAGCGCGCGTCGCGGGCCTGGGCATGCCACAGCGTCGCTTGCAGCCGCGAAGTCTTCAGCTCGTCCACTGTGAATGCGACGAGCGCAGCCGCCGCGGCAATCGCCGCGCCGATCAGAAAGACCGTTCTGAACCTTGCCACGCTCTGCCCCCGACGTGAGCCCGCACCGTGGGTTCTTCAATCAGGATGATGCTCCTTTCGGAGCTTGTCCGGGCATAGTTGCAGTGTCGCAACCTGCAGCGCATCTTCGGCAATGCGCCGACACATGGCTTGTCCTACAAAGACAGATTGATTGCACCCACGGCGGCCAGGCTGGCGGCGGCTCACGCTCATGCTCCCAACCCGTCCAATTCGCGATGCGCGATTCGCGATGCGCGTCCCAGCAGGATCACCATGAACCAACACGACAGCAATTCCGGTAACAAGGCACCCTCCACCGGCACGACACGGCTTGTGCTGGACCAGGGTGCACTGTCCGCAGCGGCGCTCAATATTGACGATGGCGCCGTCACGCCGAACTACGGACCTTGGCGAGACGACATCGTGCAACTGCTGAACGATGCGCTCGCGACAGAGTTGGTTTGCATCCTTCGCTATCGCCGGCACTATTTCACCGCGAAGGGTCTGGCGTCACCCGCAATCGCCGACGAGTTTCTCGTGCACGCCAATGAAGAGTTGGCTCACGCGGACAAGCTCGCAGAGCGGATTTGCCAGCTGGGCGGCGAGCCCGATTTCGCGCCCTCGAGTCTCGAGGGACGCAGTCACGCAAAGTACGACGATTCGAGCGAGCTGATGGCGATGATCCGTGCCAATCTCGTGGCCGAGCGGATTGCGGTCGAATCCTATCGGCAGATGATCGTCCTCATCGGGGACAAGGACCCTACAACCCGCAACATCCTGACGGAGATCCTTGCCGACGAGGAAGAGCACGCGGATGAACTGAGCGGATGGCTCGAAAAATGAGTCGCACCCAGAGTCGATCGGCCCGTCCGGGGCCGTAGAGCCTTCATTCCTCTTCCCGCCGGTGGAACTGGCCCACCAGCGTCTGTTGCATTGCCGGCGGCACAGCTTCGTAGTGCGAGAGTTCGATGGTGTAGTGGCCCTGACCGCTGGTCAGGGCGTTCAGCCGCGACTGGTAACCCGACAGTTCCGCAAGCGGCACCTGGCCGCGAATCAGCACCATGCCCGCCGACCCGTTGGAGGTGCCGGTGACCAGGCCGCGCCGACCCGACAAGTCGCCGGTGACGTCGCCGACGACGTGGTCGGGCGCGGCGATGTCGATCTGTACCACCGGTTCCAGCACGACGGCGTGCGATGCCTCGATGGCCGCGATGAATGCCTTGCGGCCGGCCGTGGCGAAAGCGATGTCCTTGCTGTCGACGCTGTGGTGCTTGCCGTCGTAGACCACCACGCGCACATCGACCACAGGGTAGCCCGCGATGGCGCCGCGTTCCAGCACGTCCCGCACGCCCTTTTCCACCGCGGGGATGAACTGGCTCGGGATGGTGCCGCCGCGCACCTCGTCGGCAAACTCGAAGCCAGCGCCGCGCGCCAGCGGCTCGATGCGCAGGAACACCTCGCCGAACTGGCCGGCGCCGCCGGTCTGCTTCTTGTGGCGGTGATGACCCTCGGCCGGCATCGTCACGGTCTCGCGGTAGGCGATGCGCGGCGGCCGGGTGTTGACATCGAAGCGGTAGACCTCGCGCAACTGCTCGAGCAGCATGCGCAGGTGCAGCTCGCCCAGGCCGTAGACGACGGTTTCGTTGGTTGCAGCCACATGCTCGAGCCGCAGGCAAGGGTCTTCGTCGACCAGCTTGCGCAGAATTTCCCACATGCGCTGCTCGTCCCCGTGCCGCTTCGGCTCTATCGCCAAGCCGTGCACGGGAACCGGAAAATCCAGCGGCGCGAGATGGACGCGGTCGGGCCTGGCCGCGTCGTGCAGCACGGCGTCGAAATGGATCTCGTCCACCTTGGCCACCGCCGCGATGTCGCCTGGCAGCACGCGAGACACTTCGATATGGTCCTTGCCCTGCAGCATGAAGAGATGGCCGACCTTGAATGTCTTGTGGCCGTCGCCGATGTAGAGCTGGCTGTCGCGGGTGAGCGTGCCCTGATGCACGCGAAAGATTCCCAACTTGCCGACATAAGGGTCGACCGTCACCTTGAACACGTGCGCCAGCACAGGCAGCGACGGGTCGGGCGCGACGGCCAGCGGACGGGCGGCCGCGCCCTCGCCGACGATGAAGTCCGGCGGGTTGGCCTCGGTCGGGTCGGGCAGCAGCTTGACGATCACGTCCAGCAGTTCGGCCACGCCGGCGCCGCTGCGTGCGCAGACAAAGCACACCGGGATCAGATGACCTTCGCGCAGTGCCTGTTCGAGCGGCGCATGCAACTCGCTGGCGTCCACGTCGCCTTCTTCGAGATAGCGCTCGACGAAGGCCGCATCGACCTCGACCACCTGCTCGACCAGCGCGCGGTGGGCTGCTTCTACACGGCCCAGGTCGGACTGCCCGTAGCGGTTGAAGAAACAGTCGACCACCTGCTTGCCGACCGCATCGGGCAGGTTCAGCGGCAGGCATTCGCGCCCGAAGGTGGCCTGGATCTCTGCGAGCAGTCCACCGAGCGAGACGCCCTGCGCGTCGATCTTGTTGATGACGATCATGCGCGCGAGGCGGCGCGAGGCCGCGTACGCCATCATGCGAACGGCCATCGGCTCGATGCCGGTGGCGGCATTGATGACCACCGCCACGGTCTCGACCGCTTCCAGCGCCGGCAGGCTCTGTCCCAGAAAATCGGCGCCGCCTGGCGTGTCGATGAGGTGGATTCGCGTGGCCGCATGCGTCAGGTGCATCACCGATGCCTTGAGCGAATGCTGCATGCGCTGCTCGATGGCGTCATGGTCGCTGACGGTGCTGCCGCGCTCGACGCTGCCCGTCGCACCGATGGCCCCCGCCTTCTGCAGCAGGGCTTCGGCGAGCGTGGTCTTTCCGGCGGCGGACGCGCCGACGAGCGCCAGCGTCCGCACTGCTTTCGTCTGGGCCGCGAGGCCGTTCGATCGGCTTGACATGGGTCGTCTCCTGCGGCGCTACGCTTCAGAGGGGCGCAGGCATTTCTCGATGAGGCAAACGTGGTTGTGGTTCAACCCTGGCACGACCCATTGTCCAGCGGGAGGTGCCCTCATGCAACAGCGCCATCCAGTGGCGACTATTCAGGCGACGGTTCGAGGCCGGGTGCCTGGTCGACCTCGGAGGGCTTGTAGAGCTTGTGCTGGACGGCCGGGCCGAGTGCGTCGGCGACCACCGCGAGCCGCCACGGATCGCCCCGCTTGGCGCACGCACGCTCCTCGTCCGTGAGTTGGAAGCCCGCCATCCCGGCCGAGGTGCCCTTCACCGCGAGCTTGAGCAGCGTGACGCCTTTCTTGTCCGACACCTCGATGTCGTAGCCAAGGTTCTGGCCTGTCACGGCCTCGGTTCGATAGCCGTAGCCCGCGAAGTGGCGCGTCAGGTAGGCAATCGCGGCTGCCTGGACCTCTTCTGGAGATGCCTGGCTCGATGGGTCCTCCAGCGCCGCAGCCGGAACGCCACCTCGCGCCCGGGCGGCTTGCAAGTCTTCCTCGGTCGGTAGCCACCCGCGCGGGCCGCGAACCAGCACCGCGACTTCTCGATCGGCATCCCACGTCGCGACGTGCCACTCTTCGTCATCCGGCACCCGCATCGAAACCTTGGCGGCCTTGTCGTTTTCCAGATCGAGGATGGGTACCCGGTTCGTCTGCAGCACGGCCCGGAATCCCCGAGCTGCGTCGAGCGAGCGCTTGAGCAACTGGAGTCTGTCCTTGGCTCGCTGGACTTGCAGGGCAGTGCGCTCGCCGCCGCCGATCCGATGGTGCGTATCCAGGGACTCGAGGTAGAACCATCGCCTGTCGGCTCCGATGCTCACGAACTCCGCCCAGATGGTGGCGATGACGTTGTCGCCGGTCGCCAGCCACGCGTACTCGGACGCCTTCTTGAATGCGTCTGGCACACCCAGCCTGGCGATGATTTCGACCGGAGTGCGCTTCTCGCCCAACAGGCGCTTTTCGTTGATGACCGCAAGTACCGGGGGTTCGACTTCTTTGTCCATTCGGCAGGATTCAGGCGAGTTGTGACCTGTTCGAGTATGCAGCCAAGCGCACGGCGCCGGCCGATTCGTGCACGTCGCGGGTCGGGGGTGCCGTGTAGACTGCCGGGTTTTTCGCTCTGGCGGTATGGTGCAAGTGTCACGGCGCAAAGGTTTCACGGATTCGGCGCTCGTTCGCTTGCTCGCTTCACTGGCCGACACCGAGGTCAGCGACCCCGAACAAGCCTTTGCCGATCGGTTGAGTCAATGGCTCGACTGGACCGCCGCCGTCTCGATGTCGGCGGCGCTGAACGGCAATGCGGCGCCTGCGCTGTCCGGCGCACGGGGTTTGGCAAATGCCGAAGAAGCCGAATGCGCCCGCGTTCGGTCGGCATTGCTGAAAGGCATTTCCGAAGACAGCGCAGACACGGTCCGTCCGGACACCGCGCCGGGCTTCTCGCCGTACCGCCGGCGCTACGTCGCCAGGCAGCAGGCGATGGAGACCGGCATCGGCCCGCTGCGCGTTCGGCTGCGTGCGGCGCTGGCGGCCCGCTCGCCGGCCATGGCGCGGCTTGCCGACGTGGATGCCGTCATGGAGCAGGCGCTGGGTGCCCGCGAGCACAGCTTGCTGTCGAGCGTGCCCGTGTTGCTCGAAAAGCATTTCGTGCGCCTGCGCCAAGCCGACGCGGCGGCGCCGAGCGGAAGGTGGTTGGACATGTTCCGCAAGGACCTGCATGGCGTGTTGCTCGCCGAACTCGATTTTCGATTGCTACCGGTCGAAGGGCTGCTCGAAGCGCTTCGAGCGAGATAACCAGACTGCATGAACAGAACTCTTCACTACACCGCCTTCTTCCTGGGCCTGGTCGCCATCGGCTGGGTCGGCGCAGGCTACATCGGCTCCAATCCGCTCGCGCTGGCGATCACGCTGCTCGTCGGCGCGTTCTACCTGATGGGCGCGCTGGAACTGCATCGCTTCCAGCAGGCCACGGCCACTCTGGCGCGGTCGGTGACTGACATGTCCGATTCCCCGCCAAGCCTGGGCCAGTGGCTCGACCGGCTGCATCCGTCGCTGCAGAACGCGGTGCGCCTGCGCATCGAGGGCGAGCGCGTCGGCCTGCCCGGACCGGCCCTGACGCCGTACCTGGCAGGGCTGCTGGTGTTGCTGGGCATGCTGGGCACCTTCCTCGGCATGGTGGTCACCCTGAACGGCACCGGACTTGCGATGGAAAGCGCATCGGACCTGCTGGCCATCCGCTCTTCCCTGTCCGCCCCCATGAAGGGCCTGGGGCTGGCGTTCGGCACGTCCATCGCGGGCGTTGCCGCGTCCGCGATGCTCGGCCTCGTCTCGGCCTTGTGCCGGCGCGACAGGCTGCAGGCCGCGCAGATGCTCGACACGCGGATTGCGACCAACCTGCGTGTGTTCTCCCTGGCCCATCGCCGGGATGAATCCTTCAGGCTTCTGCAGCGCCAGGCCGAGGTGATGCCCGTGCTGGTCGATCGGCTGCAAGCCATGATGGCGGCCATGGACCGGCAGAGCCATGCGCTGAACGAGCGCTTGGTCTCCAGCCAGGACAGCTTCCATGGCAAGGCCGAGGCTGCGTATGCCGGCTTGGCGCTGTCCATCGACAGATCCTTGAAAGAGAGCTTGACCGAGAGCGCTCGCGTCGCCGGCGCGACGATCCAGCCGATCGTCGAAGCCACCATGGCCGGGATCGCGCGCGAGGCGGCCTCGCTGCACGGCACGGTCGCGCACAGCGTGCAGGACCAGCTGGACGGACTGTCCAGGAACATGCGCAGCTCGCTCGACCAGGCCGCCGAGACCTTCGAACAGAACGCCGCGTCGCTGCTGCTTACGGTGAGCCAGGCCCATGAGGACCTGCACGCGACGATGGCGTCGCGGGACCAGCAGCGGCTGGCGTCGTGGACCGGCGCGCTCGAGTCGTTGGCTTCGTCGCTCCAGAACGAATGGCAGCAAGCGGGCGCCCGGACGCAAGCGCACGCGCAAAGCACGATCTCCGAAATCGCCCGACTGATGCAAGCCGCTTCCGAAGCGCCCCGTGCCGCGGCCGAAGTGATCGCCGAAATGCGGCAGAAGCTTTCGGACAGCATGGTGCACGACAACGCCATGCTCGAAGAGCGCAGCCGCGTCATGGGAACGCTGGGGACCCTGCTCGACGCGGTGAACCATGCATCCACCGAACAGCGGGTGGCCATCGACGGCCTGGTCGCTGCGGCCGCAGAGGCGCTGGACCGTGCCGGAAGCCGATTCGCGGAAAAGGTCGACGCGGAAGCCGGAAAGATGGCCGCCGTCGGCGCACAAGTCACCGGCAGTGCCGTCGAGGTGGCGAGTCTTGGCGAGGCATTCGGCTTTGCGGTGCAGCTGTTCGGCCAGTCGAACGAAAAGCTGGGGTCCCGTCTCGAGCGCCTCGAAGGCGCTCTCGCCAAGTCCGTCGCCCGCAGTGACGAGCAACTGGCCTACTACGTGGCGCAGGCCAGGGAAGTCATCGACCTGAGCATGATGTCGCAGAAGCAGATCGTCGAGGATCTGCAGCACATCGCCAGCCGGCCGGTGCCCGTGGGCAGCGAGGCCTGACGATGGAAGACATCGACGCCGGCGTGGAGCCGGCAGTGCCGGTGGGGGCCGTCTTCGGCGACCTGATGTCCGGGCTGCTGGGGGCCTTCGTCCTGATCCTGGTGTGCGCGCTCGGCATGCAGCTGGAACTCGCGACGAAGCTGGAAGCCGAGGTCCGGCAGCGGCAGGTGGAAACGCAGCGCCGACAGGCACTCGAAGAAGCCCTGGCCGGGCCGCTGGCAGCCGGCCGGGTGACGCTGAACAACGGGCGCATCGGCATCAGTGGCAGCGTGCTGTTCGCCATCAACTCCGCCGAACTGCAGCCGGAAGGCCTGCAGCTGCTGATGAGCCTGACCGCGCCGCTGGCCGCCTACCTGCAGGCCCGCGACGAGATCCTGATGGTCAGCGGCTTCACCGACGATCGACAGGTCCGGGATGGCAACCGCCGGTTCGCGGACAACTGGGAGCTGTCGGCGCAGCGGGCCTTGACGGTGACCCGTGCGTTGATCGAGGAAGGCGTTCCATCGTCCTCGGTATTCGCCGCGGCGTTCGGCTCCGAGCAGGCCGTGGCGTCGAATGCCGATGCCGATGGCCGGTCCAGGAACCGGCGCGTCGAAATGACGCCCACGGCGAGGCCGACGAATGGAAACGCGAAGGCCCGTGAGTAGCAACGCTGCCTGCGAAACCGTTTCGGCGATCGACGCATGGCGCGAGCGTGGCGATCATCGCTTCGATCCCGTCCGCTTTCATTTCATCGAGGTGCTCGCCAGGCGGACTGCTGCGCACGGCGGTGACACGCGACGCATGCTGGACGACAAGCTGGCCAGGCTGCTTGCCGCGTATGGCGAGGATCTCGAACGGGCTCGATGCGCGGACGGCCACGCCGGCGGCCGGATCGCGGCGTCGCCACCCCGGCCGCCGCGCGGCATGCTCGGGGAGCTCGTGGACCAGATGGCCCGGCACGCCTCGCTCCATGGCGACCGGGCGGCGACAAGCGATATCGTGCTCAAGTACTTCAGAAGCACATGGGCAAGGCTCAACGTCGATCGACAGCTGACACAGTCACTGGCGACGGTCCCGAAGAACGCCGGTCCCCTCAACTCGCACCAACTCGTGCATCGATCGCTCACGTTGATGCGTGATGTGTCGCCGGAGTACCTCGACCGGTTCATGTCGTATGCAAACGCCTTGCTGTCGATCCATCAGGTGATCGGCCAGAGTGGCGTGGCGACTGCGAATATCCAGCGCGAAGAGAGTCGAAAGAAACCCGCTCGCCGCCGATCCGGCTGATTGCTATCTGCTCACGCGATTGGCGCGCATGAAGCACGCCTCGTCAAACCAGCGTCGCCCTCCGCACCGCCAGCTCCCACATCTCCATCTTCTCCTGCGCCTTGGCCCGGCTCAATGTCGGCATGAAGCGCCGCTCGATGCGCCACAGCTTCGACAGTTGCGCCGCATCGCTGTACACGCCGGTCGACAAGCCCGCGAGGTAGGCCGCACCGAGCGCGGTGGTTTCGGTGACTTCCGGCCGCACCACCGGGATGCCGAGCAGGTCGGCCTGGAACTGCATCAACAAGTCATTCACGCAGGCACCGCCGTCGACGCGCAGCTCCGCCACCGGCGTTCCGCCTGCAGCCACCGCATCGCGGCTCATGGCCTGCAGCAGCGCGGCGCTCTGGTAGGCGATGCTTTCCAGCGCGGCCCTTGCGATGTGGGCGACTGTCGTGCCGCGGGTCAGGCCGGTGATGGTGCCGCGGGCCTCTGCGTCCCAGTACGGCGCGCCGAGGCCGGTGAACGCCGGCACCATCATCACGCCGCCCGCATCGGGCACGCTCTCGGCCAATGCCTGCACCTCGGCGCTGCCCTGGATGGCCTTCAGGCCGTCGCGCAGCCACTGCACCACCGCGCCGCCGACGAAGACGCTGCCTTCCATCGCGTACTGCGGCAGGTCGCTCTTCGTCTGCGCGGCGCTGGTCACGAGCAGGCCGTTCTGCGAAGGCTGGAATTCAGCGCCCGTGTGCATCAGCAGGAAGCAACCGGTGCCGTAGGTGTTCTTGGCCATGCCGGCGTCGAAGCAGGCCTGGCCGAAAAGGGCGCTCTGCTGGTCGCCGGCCACGCCGCCGATGGGCAGGCTGCGACCGAGGAAGATCGATGCATCGGTATCGGCGAAGTGCGCGCTCGACGGCTTGACCTCGGGCATCAGCGATGCGGGGATGTCCAGCGCCTTCAGCAGGTCGGCATCCCACCGGTTGCTGCGCACGTTGAAGAGCATGGTGCGCGATGCGTTGGTGACGTCGGTCACATGCACCTTGCCGCCGGTCAGCTGCCAGATGAGCCAGCTGTCGACGGTGCCGAATGCGAGCTCGCCGCGCTCGGCCGCCGCGCGCGCGCCGGGCACGTTGTCGAGCAGCCAGCGCAGCTTGGTGGCGGAGAAATACGCGTCGATCACCAGGCCGGTCTTGTCGCGGATGGTGTCGGTCATGCCGTCGGCGCGCAGCTTTGCGCACAGCGGCTCGGCGCGCCGGTCCTGCCAGACGATGGCGTGATGCACCGGCTGGCCGGTCTTGCGGTTCCACAGCACCGTGGTCTCGCGCTGGTTGGTGATGCCTACCGCATGGATGTCGGCGGCTTCGATCTTCGCCTTGGCAAGCACGTCGCGCGCGGTCGCGAGCTGGCTGGTCCAGATCTCCATCGGATCGTGCTCGACCCAGCCGGGCTGCGGATAGATCTGGGTCAGCTCCTGCTGGGCGATGGCGACGATGCGGCCTTCGCCGTCGAAGACGATGCTGCGGGAGCTCGACGTGCCCTGGTCCAGGGCGAGCAGGTAGGTCATGTTGGCAAATCCTCGGGTGCTCAATGTGCGCGCGCGATCTCGCAGCGCACCTGCGCGGCTTCGATCAGTTCGGGGAAGGGCGCCGGCGGTTCCGCGTCGGTGAACAGGCGGTCGATCTGCGACAGCTTCGCCAGTTCGATCATGGCCGGGCGGTTGAACTTGCTGGCGTCGGCGGCAAGCCAGACCTCGCGCGCCTGCGCGATGATGGTTTGCGCCACCTTCACCTCGCGCAGGTCAAAGTCGCGCAAGGTGCCGTCGGACTCGATGCTCGACACGCCGATCAGCGCAATGTCGACCTTGAACTGCCGGATGAAGTCGACCGTGGCCTCGCCGACGATCGCGCGGTCGCGCAGGCGTACCGAGCCGCCGGCGACGATCACTTCGCAGGCCGGGTTGTCGCTCAAGATGGTCGCCACGTTCAGGTTGTTGGTGATCACGCGCAGGCCGCTGTGGCGCAGCAGCGCCTTGGCGATCGCCTCGGTCGTGGTGCCGATGTTGAGGATCAGAGAGCAGTCGTTCGGCACCCGCGCGGCCACGGCGCGTGCGATGCGGGCCTTGCCCTCGGCATTGAGCGTTTCGCGCTGCTGGTAGCCGATGTTTTCGGTGGTCGAACTCGGCATTCGCACGCCGCCATGAAAACGCATCAGCAAGCCTTCGTCGGCCAGGCGCTGCACGTCGCGTCGCACCGTCTGGAGCGTCACTTCGAGCATGTCTGCGAGCTGCTCGACCGTGACCGCACCGCGGGCGCGCACGGTGTTGAGCAGCTTGAGCTGGCGAGGGTTGGAGTTCACTGAGCGGCCAGAGGAAAAGGCAGGCCGGATGACTTTAGAACGAAAGCAAACGAATGGACTTAAGGGTAAACGCCGACAAAAATCGCGCCTTAAGGAATCAAAATGAACAGATACGAACGCAACACAGCGCAAAACCGTGCACAAAGTCTCATTCCACCAAAGGCTGAATCCGTGAGCGGCACGCCGTCTCCATCGCTCCCGTCGGTGACCGATTGCGACGTGCTCATCGTGGGCGGCGGCATCAACGGCTGCGGCATCGCGCGCGACCTTGCGGGCCGCGGCTGGCGCGTTGTGCTGTGCGAGAAGGACGACCTCGCGGCACACACCTCGTCGTCGTCGACCAAGCTGATTCATGGCGGCCTGCGCTACCTGGAGTACTACGAGTTCTCGCTGGTGCGCAAGGCACTCCAGGAGCGCGAGGTGCTGCTCAGGAGCGCGCCGCACATCATGTGGCCGCTGCGCTTCGTGATGCCGCACGACCCGTCGATGCGCCCGGCCTGGATGATCCGCATCGGCCTTTTCATGTACGACCATCTTGCCAAGCGCGAGGTGCTGCCGGGCTCGCGCAGCGTCGATCTGCGCCGGCATGCCGCGGGCGAGCCGCTCAAGCCGCAGTTCAAGCGCGGCTTCGTGTATTCCGACGGCTGGGTCGACGACGCGCGGCTGGTGGTGCTCAATGCGCTCGATGCGCGCAGCCGCGGTGCCGAAGTGCTGACGCGCACCCGCTGCGTCGGCGCGCAGCGCGATGCACACGGCTGGACGGCCACGCTCGAAGGGCCTGCAGGACAGCGCACGGTGCGCGCCCGCGCGGTGGTGAACGCGGCCGGGCCATGGGCCGAATCGTTCCTGCGCGGCGTGGCCCATGCCGCCAAGGGCGAGGCGCTCGCCACCCGCCACCTGCGGCTGGTGAAGGGCAGCCACATCGTGGTGCGGCGCCTGTTCGCGCACGACCATGCCTACATCTTCCAGAATCCGGACAAGCGGATCATCTTTGCGATTCCCTACCAGGACGAGTTCACCCTGATCGGCACCACCGACATCGAGTTGAAGGGCGACGACCCCGCGCAGGCGCGTGCAAGCGACGAAGAGATCGCCTATCTCTGCGACCAGGCCAGCCGCTACTTCGAGAAGCCCGTGACGCCGGCCGACGTGGTGTGGACCTATTCGGGCGTGCGCCCGTTGCTCGACGACGAATCCGGCGACCCGTCGGCCGTGACGCGCGACTACATGCTCGAGTCCAACACGACTGCGGCGCCGATGCTGTCGGTGTGGGGCGGCAAGATCACCACGTTTCGCAAGCTGGCCGAAGACGCGGCCGACGAGGTCGGCAAGATGCTCGGCGAAGCGCGCGCCGCATGGACCGACGGTGCATTCCTTTCAGGCGGCGACCTGTCGCCCTTCATCGGCGCGGCCAAGCGGCCCGACGAAGACTTCGAGCGCTTCGTGGCTGCGGTGCAGGTCCGGTATCCGTGGCTCGGCGCCACGCTGGCCCGGCGGCTCGCGCGAGGCTACGGGGCACGCATCACCGAAGTGCTGGGCGATGCGCAATCGATGGGCGACATGGGCGCGGCGGTGGCACCCGGCCTTCATGAGCGCGAACTGCGCTATCTGCAGACCGAGGAGTGGGCCTGCAGCGGCGACGACGTGCTGTGGCGCCGCTCCAAGCTGGGCCTGCATTTCACGCCCGCGCAGCGCGCGCAGGTCGGCGACTGGATGCACGCGCACGCACCGGCGCACAAGGAAACCGCATGCAACTGACGCTCGACCGCATCACCAAGAAGGTGGGTGCCCAGACCTGGCTCTATCCGCAGAGCATCGCGCCGAAGAGCGGCGCGGTGACCGTGCTGCTCGGTGCCACGCAGGCCGGCAAGACCAGCCTCATGCGCCTGATGGCCGGGCTCGACACGCCGAGCGAAGGCAAGGTGCTTGTCGACGGCAAGGACGTGACCGGCGTGGCGGTGCGCGAGCGCAACGTGGCCATGGTGTACCAGCAGTTCATCAACTATCCGTCGCTCAAGGTGGCCGACAACATCGGCTCGCCGCTCAAGCTGCGCGGCGAGAAGAACGTCGAGGCGCGGGTGCGCGAACTGGCCGACAAGCTGCACATCGGCATGTTCCTCGACCGCCTTCCGGCCGAGCTCTCGGGCGGGCAGCAGCAACGTGTGGCACTGGCGCGTGCGCTGGCCAAGAACGCGCCCCTGATGCTGCTCGACGAGCCGCTGGTCAACCTCGACTACAAGCTGCGCGAGGGCCTGCGCGAAGAACTTACCCAGCTCTTCGCAACCGGCGACTCGACCGTGATCTATGCGACCACCGAACCCGGCGAGGCATTGCTGCTCGGCGGCTACACCGCGGTGATGGATGCGGGCGAACTGCTGCAGTACGGCCCGACGGCGGAGGTGTTCCATGCGCCGCAGTCGCTGCGCGTGGCGCGTGCGTTCAGCGATCCGCCGATGAACCTGCTGGCCGGCCGTGCGGCGGCTGGCGGCGTGCAGCTCGAAGGCGGGCCGCTGCTGGCGCTGACGCTGCCCCGAGGCGTGGACGGCGCAGTCACCGTCGGGCTTCGGGCCAGCGCGCTCAACGTGAATGCCGGCGCCGGCGACATCGTGCTGCGCGGCCACGTCGAGCTGGCCGAGATCTCCGGCTCCGACACCTTCGTGCATGCGCAGACGCCGGTCGGCGAGCTGGTGGCGCAGCTCACCGGCGTGCACCGCTTCGAACTGGGCGCGCCGATCGCGCTGTACTTCGGCGCGTCGCAGGCCTACGTGTTCGATGCCGCCGATCGGCTGGCGGTGGCGCCCGCATGGCGCAAAGAAAGGATCTAGCGTGGCCCGCATCGACCTCGACCTGGCGCACGCCTACCGCGCCGACCCGAAGCAGGACAGCGACTATGCGCTGCTGCCGCTCAAGATGAGCTTTCGCGACGGCGGCGCCTATGCGCTGCTCGGCCCCTCGGGCTGCGGCAAGACGACCATGCTCAACATCATCTCGGGGCTGATCGAGCCGTCGCAGGGCAGCGTGACCTTCGACGGCCGCGACGTGACCCGCGCCACGCCGCAGGAGCGCAACATCGCGCAGGTGTTCCAGTTCCCGGTGATCTACGACACCATGACCGTGGCCGAGAACCTGGCGTTTCCGCTGCGCAACCGCAAGATGCCTGCCGAGCAGATCAAGAAGCGCGTTGGCGAGATCGCCGAGATGCTCGACATGAGCGGCCAGCTCAACCACCGCGCCGCCGGCCTCGCGGCCGATGCGAAGCAGAAGATATCGCTGGGCCGCGGGCTGGTGCGCAGCGACGTGTCGGCGGTGCTCTTCGACGAGCCGCTGACGGTGATCGATCCGCATCTCAAGTGGCAGCTGCGGCGCAAGCTCAAGCAGATTCACCGCGAGCTGAAGCTCACGCTCATCTATGTCACGCACGACCAGGTCGAGGCGCTCACCTTCGCCGAAGAGGTGGTGGTCATGACGCGCGGCAAGGCGGTGCAGGTCGGCAGCGCCGAAGCGCTGTTCGAGCGGCCCGCCCACACCTTCGTCGGCCACTTCATCGGCTCGCCGGGCATGAACTTCCTGCCGGCGCAGAGCGTGGGTGGCTCGCTCGAAGTCGCCGGCACGCGGCTCTCCACCACGCGCACGCTGCCGGACGGTGCGCTCAAGCTCGGCATTCGACCCGAGTACGTTGCGCTCGCCGAGCCCGGTGCGCCCGGCGCGCTGGCGGCTGCGGTGGTGCGGCTGCAGGACGTCGGAACGCATCAGATGCTCAGCGCACGCATCGGCGACACCGTGCTCAAGGCCCGGCTGCATTCGGATGCGCAGGTGCCGGTGACAGGCGAGCCGGTCTGGCTGAAGGTGGTGGATGCCCACACCTGCTATTACCGCAACGAGGAGCTGGTGGCATGAACAAGCCGATCAACCAGAAGGCATGGTGGCTGGTGTTGCCGGTGCTGCTGTGCGTCGCCTTCTCGGCCATCGTGCCGCTGATGACGGTGGTCAACTACTCGGTGCAGGACATCATCTCGCCCGAGCGCCGCGTGTTCGTCGGCACCGAGTGGTTCGCCTCGGTCATGCGCGACGGCGAACTGCATGCGGCGCTGCGGCGCCAGCTCGGCTTCTCGCTGGCGGTGCTGGCGGTCGAGATTCCGCTGGGCATCGCGCTTGCGCTCTCGATGCCGGCGACCGGCTGGAAGTCGTCGGCGGTGCTGGTGGTGGTTGCACTGTCGCTGCTGATCCCGTGGAACGTGGTCGGCACCATCTGGCAGATCTACGGGCGTGCCGACATCGGCCTGCTCGGCTATGCGCTGCAGAAGCTCGGCGTCAACTACAGCTACACCGGCAATGCGACCGATGCCTGGCTCACCGTGCTGGTGATGGATGTGTGGCACTGGACGCCGCTGGTGGCGCTGCTGTGCTTTGCCGGGTTGCGCTCCATTCCCGATGCCTACTACCAGGCCGCGCGCATCGACGGCGCGAGCAAATTCGCGGTGTTCCGCTACATCCAGCTGCCGAAGATGCGCGGCGTGCTGGTGATCGCGGTGCTGCTGCGCTTCATGGACAGCTTCATGATCTACACCGAGCCCTTCGTGCTGACCGGCGGCGGACCGGGGAATGCCACCACCTTCCTGAGCCAGTACCTGACGCAGAAGGCCGTGGGGCAGTTCGACCTGGGGCCGGCTGCAGCCTTCTCGCTGATCTATTTCCTGATCATCCTGCTCTTGTGTTTCGTGCTCTACAACTGGATGCTCAGGGTCGGGACCCAGGAAGTCGAGGAAACCAAATGAACGATCGCCGTTTCCGCAAGCGCAGCATCTTTCTGGTGCTGTACATCCTGTTCGCGCTGCTGCCCATCTACTGGATGGTCAACATGAGCTTCAAGACCAACGAAGAGATCGTTTCGAGCTTCTCGTTCTTTCCGCAGCAGTTCACCTGGGCCAACTACGCGCGCATCTTCACCGACGAGTCGTGGTACTCCGGCTACATCAACAGCCTGATCTACGTCGGCATCAACACGGTGATCTCGCTCACCGTGGCGCTGCCCGCGGCCTATGCGTTCTCGCGCTATTCGTTCCTCGGCGACAAGCATGTGTTCTTCTGGCTGCTGACCAACCGCATGACGCCGCCGGCGGTGTTCTTGCTGCCGTTCTTTCAGCTCTACACCACCGTCGGGCTGATGGACACGCACCTCGGCGTGGCGCTGGCGCACCTGCTCTTCAATGTGCCGCTGGCGGTGTGGATTCTGGAAGGCTTCATGAGCGGCATACCGCGCGAGATCGACGAGACGGCCTACATCGACGGCTACTCGTTCCCGCGCTTCTTCGTGACGATCTTCCTGCCGCTCATCAAGGCCGGCGTCGGCGTGGCGGCCTTCTTCTGTTTCATGTTCAGCTGGGTCGAACTGCTGCTCGCCCGCACCCTGACCAGCGTGAACGCCAAGCCGATCGTCGCCACCATGACCCGCACGGTGAGCGCATCGGGCATGGACTGGGCCACCCTGGCGGCGGCCGGCACGCTCACCATCGTGCCGGGCGCGATCGTGATCTGGTTCGTCAGGCACTACATCGCAAAAGGCTTTGCGATGGGGCGGGTTTGAAGTTAACTCCCTCTCCCGGAGTGAGAGGGAACGAAGAGAAAGGAGCTCTAGATGTTCACCTGGATGGTCTGGACCACACCAGTCGCCGTGTTCTTCATCTGCATCGGCCTGATGCTCGTCGGCATGACCGCGTGGGAACTGAAGTCGCCGACCACGCTGCGGCGCGGCTGGCTGCCGATGGACACCACCCGCGGCGACCGGCTCTTCATGGGCCTGCTCATCGCGGCCTACATCAACCTGGCCTTCATCGGCCTCGCAGGCAAGTTGCAGCAGTGGATGAGCCTGCAGGCCGAGCCTTCGATCTGGATCAGTTTCGTGCTGTCGATGCTCGTGCTGGCGCTCGTCATGCGCAAGGGCTGAGCCAAATCATTTCAGCTGTCCGGCTCTCCGCATCCCCGGGGCCGAGATTTTTGCAAGTACCGGGGAAGCAACAACCGAGGAGACAAGTTCATGACCATGCGCTACACCGTACTCGCAGCCGCTGTCGCACTGACGCTGGTGGCTTGCGGGAAGAAGAACGAAACCGCGGCACCTGCCGCGCCGGCTGCCGCGCCACCCGCGGCCACGGCGCCGGCCGCCGCGCCGGCACCGGCCACCGCAGCTGCACCCGCAGCTGGCGACGCCATCACCAAGTGGATCGACAGCGAGTTCCAGCCTTCCACGCTCTCCAAGGAGCAGCAGGCGACCGAGCTCAAGTGGTTCGCGGAAGCCGCCGCCAAGCTCAAGGCCAAGGGCGTGAACGAGATCTCGGTGGTCTCGGAAACCATCACCACCCATGAGTACGAGTCCAAGACGCTGGCCCGCGCCTTCGAGGAAATCACCGGCATCAAGGTGAAGCACGACCTGATCCAGGAAGGCGACGTGGTCGAGAAGCTGCAGACCTCGATGCAGTCGGGCAAGTCGATCTACGACGGCTGGGTGTCCGACTCCGACCTGATCGGCACCCACTACCGCTACGGCAAGATCATGAACCTGACCGACTACATGGCCGGCAAGGGCAAGGAGTTCACGAACCCCGGGCTCGACCTGCCGGACTTCATCGGCACCAAGTTCACCACCGGCCCGGATGGCAAGCTCTATCAGTTGCCGGACCAGCAGTTCGCCAACCTGTATTGGTTCCGTGCCGACCTGTTCGCGCGGCCCGACCTGAAGGAAAAGTTCAAGACCAAGTTCGGCTACGACCTGGGCGTGCCGCTCAACTGGAGCGCCTACGAGGACATCGCCGAGTTCTTCAGCGTCGACGTGAAGACCATCGACGGCAAGCCCATCTACGGCCACATGGACTACGGCAAGAAGGACCCGTCGCTCGGCTGGCGCTTCACCGATGCCTGGCTGTCCATGGCCGGCACCGCCGACATCGGCGCGCCCAACGGCCTGCCGATCGACGAATGGGGCATCCGCGTGGCAGACGACAAGTGCACGCCGGTGGGTGCCGCGGTCTCGCGCGGCGGCGCCACCAACTCGCCTGCGGCCGTCTACGCGCTCACCAAGTACATCGACTGGATGAAGAAGTACGCGCCCAAGGAAGCCATGGGCATGACCTTCGGAGAGTCGGGTCCGGTGCCGGCGCAGGGGCAGATTGCGCAACAGATCTTCTGGTACACGGCCTTCACCGCCGACATGACCAAGCCCGGCCTGCCGGTCGTCAATGCCGACGGCACGCCCAAGTGGCGCATGGCGCCCGGCCCGAACGGCCCGTACTGGAAGCAGGGCATGCAGAACGGCTACCAGGACGTCGGCTCATGGACGTTCTTCACCGACCATGACGAGAACCGCACCGGCGCCGCCTGGTTGTACGCGCAGTTCATCACGGCCAAGACGACGTCGCTCAAGAAGACGATGGTGGGCCTGACGCCGATCCGCGAGTCGGACATCCAGTCGAAGGCCATGACCGACATGGCGCCCAAGCTGGGCGGGCTGGTCGAGTTCTACCGCAGCCCGGCGCGCGTGGCCTGGTCGCCGACCGGCACCAACGTGCCCGACTACCCGAAGCTGGCCCAGCTCTGGTGGAAGAACGTGGCCGAAGCGGTGACCGGCGAGAAGACGCCGCAGGTCGCCATGGACACGCTGGCCGACGAGATGGACAACGTGATGGCCCGGCTGGAACGCGCCGGCATGGCCAAGTGCGCACCCAAGCTCAACCCCAAGGGCGACCCCGCCAAGTACCTGAGCGACAAGAACGCGCCGTGGAAGAAGCTCGCCAACGAGAAGCCGAAGGGTGAAACCATCGACTACGAGAAGCTCGTCGGTGCCTGGAAGGAAGGCAAGGTGCGCTGACAGCCAAAGGGCTGCAACTCGCCGCGAGGGCTGCTGTGCGAAGGCGCAGCAGCCCTTTTTGCGCCGGGGTCGGCTTTGGCTGCTAGCCTCCGCCCATGCTCCAACGACGTGAATTCACCTTCCTCGGCATCGCCGCCACGGCAAGCGGCTGGGTGCATGCCCAACCGAAGAATGCCGAAGCCTTTGCCGACCGCCTTCGCGCCGGCAGGTGCGCGGTGCTGTGGCGGCATGCGCAGACCACGCCCGGCGTCGGCGATCCGCCCGGGTTCCAGCTGGAGCTTTGCAGCACCCAGCGCAACCTGAGCGACGAAGGCCGCGCGCAGGCGCGTGCGGCCGGCGAGTGGTTCAAGGCGCGCAGGCTGCGGCCCGCGGCGGTGCGTTCCAGCGCCTGGTGCAGGTGCAAGGACACGGCCGACCTGGCCTTCGGCACGCACGAGGTGTGGACGCCGCTGAACTCCACCTTCGGCGTCGGCGGGTCTTCGCGCGGCGGCCGCGACGCGCTGATCGAACGGCTCGCCGTCATCGAGCCCCGCACCTTCGAGGTCTGGGTCACGCACCAGGTGAACATCACCGGGCTCAATGGCGAGGTCGCGTCGATGGGCGAGGCGGTGCTGGTCGATGCGGCCGGCAAGACGCTGGCTCGCAACGCATTCCGCTGAACCGCACCCGGCGGGTCAACCGATCGCTTGCTGCAGGTTGCGGCGCGCGGCTTCTTCGATCCGGGCGCGGATCGGCGGTGTGAGGTAGAGCGGATCGCGCGCCAGAAAACTGCCGAGGATGCTGCGCCGCCGCGGCTCGAAGACGTCGGGCGGCACATGCCCGTACTCGATGCGGATCTGCCGCTCGTATTCGGCAAAGCGCGCCGGCGGCGCACCGAGGATCGACAGATCGATGTCGACCAGCAGCCGTGCGTCGGCATCTTCTGGCTGCGCCTGGTGGCGGGTCGCCATCACCAGGGCATGGACGCGCGCCGCAGCCGCCGGCTCGGCACCCGCCGACAGCATGGCGTCGCGGGCCCAGTGGGCACTGCGCTCCTCGTTGTCGTGCCGATGCACGTCGTAGATGGCATCGTGGAACCAGAGTGCGAGTGCGATCTCGGCCGGCCGCTCGGCGTTCGAAGTCTCGCGCGCCAGACCGGCGAGGCATTCGTCCAGGTGCTGCAGCGTGTGGTAGGCGCGGTGCGGCTCCTGGTAGCGAGCCAGCAGTTCGGCAAGCAGCGCATCGTTCGGCGCGCCCGCACCGAGCGACCGCCAGGCATCGCGCCATCCGTCGCGGCGCGCTTCGGCTTCCTTGCTCATTGCGCCATCGCGTCCCGGACTTCGCGTCCGAGGTCGAGTACCGACATCGCGTAGTAGCTGCTCCAGTTGTAGCGTGTGATGACGTAGAAATTCTGCGTGCCGGCCACATAGCTCGGCGGCTCGGCGCCGTTCTGCAGTTCGATCAGCGCGAGCAGTCCCTTGTGCTCCAGCGCCTGGCCTTCGAGTACCGCGCCGGCGGCCACGAAGGCGTCGGCGCTGAATGTCGGCAGGATGTCGGGCGCCATGAGGATGTCTTTTCGCAGTCGTGCCTCGTCGAAGCCGACCGGATAGATCGAAGGCATGCCCGGCTGCCAGCCGAAGGCCTTGAAGTAGCTGGCCACCGAGCCGATCACGTCCGCCGGGTTGTCGACCAGGTCGATGCGGCCGTCGCCGTCGAAATCGATCGCGTACTTCGCGATGCTGCTCGGCATGAACTGCGGCATGCCCATTGCGCCGGCATAGCTGCCCACCGGCACCATCGGGTCCTGGGCCGTTCGGCTTTCGAGGCTCAGGAAGCTCTCGAGCTCGTCGCGGAAGAAGGCCTGCCGCGCGGCCGCGCGCGGATGGGCCTGCGGGAAATCGAAGGCCAGCGTGGCCAGCGCATCGATGACGCGGAAGTTGCCCATGTTGCGGCCGTAGATGGTCTCGACGCCGATGATGCCGACGATGATTTCCGCCGGCACGCCGTACTCGGCTTCGGCGCGCGTCAGCGCAGCGGCATTGGCGCGCCAGAAGCGCGCGCCGGCCGCAATGCGGACCGGGTCGATGAAGCGGCTGCGGTAGGCGCGCCAGTTCTTGGGCGCGCCCGGAGGGCCGGGCAGCATGAGGCGCGGCACGTTGGGCAGCATCCGGGCCCGGCCGATGGTGGCGCGCACCCATTCGCGGTCGAGGTCGCGCCGTGCCGCGACGTCGTCGGCGAACTTCATGGCATCTTCGCGCGCGGCGTAGGGCGTCTCGCCACGCACGGGCGGCTTCTGGGCCGAAGCGGAAATCGGCAAGGCGATGGCCAGCAGAAGCAGGGCGGTTGGAAGCGCAGTCGAAAGAACTGTCGAAAAGGGACGTTGCATGCGTCCGATTGTGCCGCCCGCATGCGCGGCGCCGGCACGCGACACATGCGGTTTCAGCGCGGCCAGGAGAGCCGGCGGAACTCGGCTCGCAGCCCCGCCAATGCGGGGCCGGGCGCCCTGGCGTAGCGCTGCGCCTCGAGCTTGAAGAGCCAGGCCTGCACATCCTGGACGTTCTGCGCGCGGGCGCCGAAGCGCTCGGCAAGATGCGCCGCCATCTGTCGGGGCGGCGTGGCCTCGGGCACGTCGATGCCGGCCCGTTCGAGCCGCGCGCGGGCCTGGCCGAGCAGCCTTAGCCAGGGGTCGTGCTGGCTTCGCTCCCACAGGGTCCAGGCGGCGCCGGTGAGGCTGGCTACCACCAGCAGCGCCAGCAGAACGGTCGCCAGGTCCTGCAGGCTCGGCGCTTCGAAGCCGATCTTCTTCAGCAGATCGAGCTGCCGGCTCTGCGTGTAGTTGAGCACCCACTGGTTCCAGCTGTTGTTCATTGCCTCCCATGCGGCGCGCAGGTTCTGCGCCAGGGTCGGGCTCATCGCGCCGATCGCGCCGGCGAACAGGCCCGGCTGCGGCGCGAGGCGGCGGAACAGGCCGACGCGGTCGGGCGATATCGCGCCGGTCGGGTCGACCCGCACCCAGCCCGTGCCTTCCTGCCAGACCTCGGCCCAGGCATGCGCGTCGCTGTGCCGGAGCGTCCAGAAGTTGTCGACGCTGTTGATCTCACCGCCCTGGTAGCCGGTGACGATGCGCGAGGGAATGTCGAGCGCACGCATCAGCACCACGAAGGCCGAGGCGATGTGCTCGCAGAAGCCGGCCTTCTGGTTGAACCAGAACTCGTCGGCCGTGTCGTTGCCGTAGAGGCCGGGGTCGAGCGTATAGCTGTAGCCGCCGGTGCGCAGCCGCTGCAGCACGGCCTGCACCAGCGCCGGCGTGTTTGCGCCGGCGAGGCCAGGGTCGCTCTTCATCTGCGCCGCCAGCGCAGCGGTGCGCGGATTCGTGCCCTGCGGCAGCGCAACGTAGTGCTGCAGCGCGGCCGTGCGGCGCTCGGGCCCGCTCTGGAACTGCGTGAAGCTCTCGGCGCGATAACGCACCACGTCGCTGATCGGACGGCTGACCATCCATTGCAGTGCCGGCGTGCCGAAGGGTTCGTAGCCCGGCAGCACGGGCGCGGCAGGCGCCGCATCGAGCGTCAGCAGCCAGGGCCGGTTGCTGGGCTCCAGCGTGACCTCATAGCCGATGGCCGGGCCGCGCACGCGCAGGTTCTGCTGCATGTATCCGCGTCCGAATCGCGGCGAAGTCCATTCGCGGCCGTCGAACTGCGACAGCACCGGGCCGCGAAAGTACATGTCGCGCTGCGCCGGAACGCGGTCGCCGTCGAACCTGATGCGCGCGGCAATGCCGTCGTCGAGCGCGAGCTGCGCGATGCTGCCGACGCTCATGGTGTTCGACAGTCCCGTGCGCCCCGTCATCGCATCGTTGGGCGTACCCCAGAGCGGCGCCATGCGTGGGAACAGCAGGAACAGCACCAGCATGATCGGCGCGCCGAGCAGCGCCATCGAGCCGGCGGTGCGGGCTGCCTGTGCCAGTGGCGGCTTGCCGACCGGCATGTGCGCGTTGACCAGCGCCGTCAGAAGACCCAGCAGCGCCAGCAGCATCGCAAACGCCGTCGGCAGAGATTGCGAATAGAAGAAGTTGGTGAGCATCGTGAAGAAGCCCAGGAAGAACACCACGAACGCGTCTCGGCGAGCGCGCAGTTCGAGCGTCTTGAGTGCGAGCAGGATGACGATCAGGGTCACGCCGGCGTCGCGGCCGAGCAGGGTCTGGTGCGTGGCATAGGTGGCGATCAGCGTGATCGCAAGCAGGCCGGCGCGCCACCATCTGCCCGGCAGCGGCCGGGCCTGCACCGCCAGTGTTCCGCGCCAGAGCAGGACGATGGCGGTGAGGGCGCTGCACCACCACGGAATGTTGGGGATCTGCGGGAGCAGCAGCAGGCCGATCACCGCGAGAAGGAAGAGCGTGTCGCGGGCTTCTCTGGGGAGGGCCTGCATTCGGGCCATGAGGTTCATGGCGCTGCCCCGTGTTGCTCCCTCTCCCTCCGGGAGAGGGTTGGGGTGAGGGCGCCGGGCCTTTGATCGGGTGTTGTGTTGTCTTTAGTCCTGAGGCCGGGATTTCGCCCCGGCGGGCGACTCACTTTCTTTTGCTTCGCCAAAGAAAAGTAAGCAGAGAAAAGGCGACCCCGCTGTCTGCGGCCCCCTTCGGGGGCGGGATGGGGATCGGGGACAACCTTCGCTGCGCTCGGCGAAGCCCAAACACAAGTACGCGCCACGGCGCGTTGGAGTTCAATCCCCTCTGGGCGTGCCGAGGCGCGCAGCTTTTCGCGGATCAGGGCCGCGCGCTGTTTGAGCCGCAGGCGAGTTTGCGCGG
>JANOCL010000096.1:0-4183 GCA_031412135.1 Variovorax sp.
ACACTTCTCCGGCGTAGCCCATGCCACGCAGTGCCGCATTGGCGATGGTGCGATCGCGTGAGGCGAAGAAAAACCCGCTACGCTTTGCAGCGTGCGGGTTCTTGATGCTGGGTGCAACGTTGTGAATAACGTATCTGGTCCCGCCGCCAGGAATCGAACCTGGATCTCAGCCTTCGGAGGGCCGAATTCTATCCGTTGAAATACAGCGAGTGGGGTGCGCCCGATGGGGTCGGGAGCCGGCCATTATCGCGCATCAGGTGGCGCTGGCCAGCGGCCTGGCAAAGCCGAGGCCGGCGAGGTAGATGCGGAAGGTGCGGCGCCCGGTCGAGACAAGTTCGAACGCTTCCGGATCGAGCAGCCAGTTCTGGATCAACCCACTGATGAGCGCATGCAGCCCCTGCGCCGCCACTGCCGCGGGGATGGGCAGCCGGATATGGGCCCGGCGGGCTGCGTGGAGCATGGCTTTGTGAAAGTCGAGCACGCAGGCATTGCGGGCGCTCAGGTGCCGCTGCTGCACCGATTCCATGTCGTGCGTGTACTCGACCTTGTGGGTCGCGACTTCGAACACGCGTCGCACCTGCGGGTCGGTGGTCATGAGCTTCAATGCGGCGACCAGCGAGCGTTCGACCTCGTTCAGGGGGTCGACGTCGAGACCGCTCGCCGCCTGCAAGGCCGCCTCGAGCGGCAGCGTGACGCGCTCCATCATCGCGTTGAACAGGTCGGCCTTGTCCTTGAAGTGCCAGTAGATCGCACCCCGCGTGGCACCGGCCTGCTGCGCAATCTGCTGCAGCGACGTTTGCGAGACGCCCTGGGCCTGGAACAGCACTTCGGCGGCATCGAGCAGCCGATGCCGCGTTTCGAGCGCTTCCTCCTTGGTACGACGAACCACTGTGTCTCCTTTTTTCTAGAATCAATACCCCGCGAGAGGTTGTCACTATACATGCATGAATGTATGTAAACTAGCGGGCTTCCCGATGGCCGGGTTTGCGGTAATGCCTTGCGCAGCCGCTCGCAACCGCGCGCCATACCTCGTTTTCGCTTCAAAGGATTCGCATGCCTGCTCTGCATGTCTCGCGTCACTGGTTTTTCTCGCCGCGCGTTGCGGCAGTTGCCGCCACCTCGATCGTCGTGCTCGCGCTTGCGGCGTGCGGCAAGAGCGACGCACCGGCCGCGCCGGGCGGCGGTGCCGGCGGTTCGGCCCCGCCTCCACCGGAAGTGGGCGTGGTGGTCGCGACGCCGACCGATGTCGGCCTGGTGACCGAACTGCCCGGCCGGCTCGAAGCTTCGCGCATGGCCGAGGTGCGCGCGCGCGCGGCGGGCATCCTCCAGGAGCGGCTGTTCCGCGAAGGCAGCGACGTGAAGGCGGGCCAGCCGCTGTTCCGCATCGACCCGGCGCCCTACGCCGCGGCGGCGCAGAGCGCGCAAGCCAGCCTGGCGCGTGCGCAGGCCAACGCGGTGCAGGCGAAAGCGCTTGCCGAGCGGTACAAGCCGCTGGTCGAAGCCAACGCGGTGAGCAAGCAGGAATATGCGAACGCGGTCGCAGCGCAGAAGACGGCGGAAGCGGATGTCGCGGTTGGGCGCGCATCGGTGCGAACCGCAGGCATCAATCTGGGCTATGCAAGCGTTACCGCGCCGATTTCGGGCCGCATCGGCCGCGCGCTGGTGACCGAGGGCGCACTCGTGGGCCAGGGCGACGCCACGCAACTGGCGGTGATCCAGCAGATCGATCCGGTGTATGTGAACTTCACCCAGTCGGCCAGCGATGTGCTCAAGCTGCGCCGGGCGATGGAAGCCGGGCAGTTCAAGCGTGCCAGCGGCAGCGATGCGGCGAGCGTGCGCATCGTGCTGGAAGACGGCAGCGAGTACGCGCTGCCGGGCAAGCTGCTGTTTTCAGACCTCACGGTCGACCCGACCACCGGCCAGGTCACGCTGCGTGCCGAGGTGCCCAACCCCAAGGGCGAGCTGCTGCCCGGCCTGTACGTGCGGGTGAAGGTCGAGCAGGCGCAGGCCACCAACGCGATCACGCTGCCGCAGCAGGCGGTCACGCGCACGCAGCAGGGCGATACGGTGACGGTGATCGGCGCCGACGGCAAGCCGAGCCAGCGCAAGGTGAAGATCAGCTCGGCGCAGAACAACCAGTGGGTGGTGCTCGACGGTCTCAAGGCCGGCGAGCAGGTCATGGTCGACGGCTTCCAGAAGCTGCAGATGATGCCGCCCGGCACGGCGGTGAAGGCGGTGCCGTGGAAGGTCGCGGCGCCATCGGCGGCTGCATCCGCGCCGGCGCCGGCTGCTTCCGCTCCGGCTGCGGCCGCGAAGCAGTAAGGAGCGCGAGCGCATGGCCAAGTTCTTCATCGACCGCCCGATCTTCGCGTGGGTGATCGCGCTGTTCATCCTCGTGATGGGCGGCGTGGCGATCACGCAGCTGCCGATCGCCCAGTACCCGCCGGTGGCGCCACCGGCGATCGTCATCAACGCCACCTATCCCGGCGCCTCGGCGCAGACGCTCGAGGACAGCGTGCTGTCCGTGATCGAGCGCGAAATGAACGGCTCGCCAGGGCTGATCTACATGGAGTCCGTGGCGCAGGCCAACGGCACCGGCGCGATCACCATCAGCTTCGAGCCCGGCACCAATGCCGACCTGGCGCAGGTGGACGTGCAGAACCGGCTCTCGCGCGCCTCGCCGCGGCTGCCCGCCGCGGTGACGCAGCAGGGCGTGCGGGTCGACAAGTCGCGCTCCAACTTCTTGTTGTTCACCATGCTGTCGTCGGACAACCCGGCGCTGGACACCGTGGCCCTGGGCGACTACGGCTCGCGCAACGTGCTGCCCGAACTGCAGCGGCTGCCGGGCATCGGCCAGGCGCAGCTGTTCGGCACCGAGCGCGCGATGCGCGTGTGGCTCGATCCGGCCAAGCTGCAGGGCTTCAGCATTTCGTCGGCCGAAGTCACGGCCGCGATTCGTGCGCAGAACGCGCAGGTTGCTTCCGGCACCATCGGCGACCTGCCGAACGTGGCCGGGCAGAGCATCGCGGCGACGGTGGTGGTCAACGGCCAGTTGTCGAACGTCGAGCAGTTCGGCAACATCGTGCTGCGCGCCAACACCGACGGTTCCGCCGTGCGCCTGAAGGACGTGGCCCGCATCGAACTGGGCGGCCAGGCCTATGCGACGTCCGCCCGTCTCAACGGCCAGCCGGCGGTCGGCATCGGCGTCCAGCTCTCGCCGAGCGGCAATGCGCTGGAGTCGGCCAAGGCGGTGCGCGACAAGATGACCGAGCTGGCGCGCTACTTCCCGCCGGGCGTGAAGTGGGACATTCCGTACGACAGCTCGCGCTTCGTCAGGATCTCGATCACGCAAGTGGCGGTGACGCTGCTCGAAGCGGTGGCGCTGGTGTTCCTGGTGATGTTCCTGTTCCTGCAGAACTGGCGCTACACGATCATCCCGACCATCGTGGTGCCAATCGCCCTGCTCGGTACCTTCGCCACCCTGCTCGCGCTGGGCTTCTCGATCAACGTGCTGACGATGTTCGGCATGGTGCTGGTGATCGGCATCGTGGTGGACGATGCGATCGTGGTGGTCGAGAACGTCGAGCGCATCATGAGCGAGGAAGGACTGCCGCCGCTCGAGGCCACGCGCAAGGCGATGAAGCAGATCTCGGGCGCCATCATCGGCGTGACGGTGGTGCTCATTTCGGTGTTCGTGCCGCTGGCGTTCTTTGCCGGCTCCACGGGCAACATCTACCGCCAGTTCTCGGCGGTGATGGTGGCGTCGATCGGCTTCTCGGCCTTCATGGCGCTGTCGCTCACGCCGGCGCTGTGCGCCACGCTGCTCAAGCCGGTCGAGGCGGGCAGGCATCACGAGAAGAAAGGTTTCTTCGGCTGGTTCAATCGCGGCTTCTCGCGCACGGCCAAGGGCTACGAGAGCCTGGTCGCGCGCATTCTGCGCCGCGCCGCGCGCTACATGGTGATCTATGCCGCGATCATCGCCGTGGTGGTGTTCGCCTACCTGCGCGTGCCGAGCTCGTTCCTGCCGCAGGAAGACCAGGGCACGATGCTGGTCAACGTTCAACTGCCGCCCGGGGCGACGCAGGAACGCACGCTGTCGGTGATGCAGCAGGTGGAAGCGTTCATCCTGAAGCAGCCCGAAGTGCAGAGCATGGTGGGGGTGATGGGCTTCAGCTTCTCCGGC
>JANOCL010000097.1:0-17716 GCA_031412135.1 Variovorax sp.
TGCCCGAGCTTCTGGTGGAACCCGGACAAGTTCGTAGGCCCGGCCGGCTTGCTGCAGGCCTATCGCTTCATTGCCGACAGCCGCGACGAAGCGACCGCCGAGCGCCTGGACAACCTCGAAGACCCGTATCGGCTGTTCCGCTGCCACACGATCATGAATTGCGTCGACGTGTGCCCGAAGAACCTGAACCCGACCAAGGCGATCGGCAAGATCAAGGAACTGATGGTGCGCCGCGCCATCTGAAAAACTGCACTCATGCAAGCCACCGACAACCTCGACCAGCCCATCGGCGAGCGTGCGCTGAGCAAGCTCAAGTGGCGCTGCCGGCGCGGCTTGCTCGAGAACGACCTGTTCATTGCTCGCTTCTTCGAGCGGCATGAAGCAGATCTGACCTGCGGCCAGGCGCAGGCACTGGAGACATTGATGGACCTGTCGGACAACGATCTGCTCGACCTTCTGCTTCGCAGGAAGGAACCCGAGCCCGAATGGGCCGGGGCCGATGTGGTCGAACTGGTGCAGTTGATGCGCGCCGACGGCGCGCAATCCCAATCTTCCTGATCAATTCTTAGAAAGACACCCGCAATGAAAGCATCCGAGACCAAGGCCACCCTGTCGTTCAGCAACGGCGGCCAGAACGTCGAGCTGCCGATCTACAAGGGCACCATGGGCCCCGACGTGATCGACATCCGCAAGCTCTACGCCCAGACCGGCATGTTCACCTACGACCCGGGCTTCATGTCGACGGCCTCCTGCCAGTCCGCCATCACCTATATCGATGGCGACAAGGGCGAACTGCTGTACCGCGGCTACCCGATCGAGCAACTCGCTACCAACTGCGACTTTCTGGAAACCTGCCATCTGCTGCTGTACGGCGAACTGCCCGACGCGGACCAGAAGGGCAGCTTCACCAAGCTCGTGACCAACCACACGATGGTCAACGAGCAGATGCAGTTTTTCCTGCGCGGCTTTCGCCGCGACGCGCATCCGATGGCCATCATGACCGGCCTGGTCGGCGCGCTGTCGGCCTTCTATCTCGACAGCACCGACATCAACAATCCGAAGCACCGCGAGATCGCTGCGATCCGCCTGATCGCGAAGATGCCGACGCTGGTCGCAATGGCCTACAAGTACACGGTGGGCCAGCCCTACATGTACCCGAAGAACGACCTGAGCTATGCAGGCAACTTCCTGCACATGATGTTCGCCACGCCGTGCGAGGAATACAAGGTGAGCCCGGTGCTCGAGCGCGCGCTCGACCGAATCTTCATCCTGCATGCAGACCACGAGCAGAACGCTTCCACGTCGACCGTGCGCCTGTGCGGATCGTCGGGCACCAACCCGTTCGCGGCCATCGCAGCGGGCGTGGCGTGCCTCTGGGGGCCGGCGCACGGCGGGGCCAACGAAGCCGCGCTCAACATGCTCGGCGACATTCAGAAGGCTGGCGGCGTCGAGAAGATCGGAGAGTTCATCAAGCAGGTGAAGGACAAGAACTCCAACGTCAAGCTGATGGGCTTCGGGCACCGCGTCTACAAGAACTACGATCCCCGCGCGAAGCTGATGCAGGAAACCTGCAACGAAGTGCTGAGCGAACTGGGCCTGGAGAACGATCCCCTGTTCAAGCTTGCAATGGCGCTCGAGAAGATTGCGCTCGAAGACGAATATTTCGTCTCGCGCAAGCTCTACCCGAACGTCGACTTCTATTCGGGCATCGTGCAGCGCGCCATCGGCATTCCGGTGCCGCTCTTCACGGCCATCTTCGCGCTGGCGCGTACGGTCGGCTGGATTGCGCAGCTGAACGAAATGATCGGCGATCCCGAATACAAGATCGGCCGCCCGCGCCAGTTGTTCGAAGGCTCCGCCAAGCGCGACGTGCAGCCGATTGCGCAGCGCTGATCGGTTCTGACGCTCGTCTGCGGGAAGCTGCCCTCGGGCAGCTTTTTTGCGTTTTGGCTTACACGCGCCGGCTTCGCAGGCCGGTAAATTATTAAGTGGAGGGTAATTCCGTCCATTTGTTCAACATCTGCTCCGAAGGAGTTCCATCATGAAAAAAATCGCTGCTCTGCTTGCCGTCACTTTTGCCTTCATCGTTCCGCTTGCCGGCTGCAACACCATGAAGGGTGCAGGCCAGGACGTACAAAAGGCCGGGGACAAGATGGAGGACGCTGCCAAGAAGCGCCAGTAATCGCCGATTCCCATCGGCATGAAGCGGACCTCGGGTCCGCTTTTTTTGCGCCCGGCATCGCACGCGGGCAGCAATGCCATCGCGCATGACGACGTCCAAGCCGCAGGAAAGGAATAGAAAATAGCAGCCTTCCATCTCCATACGAGATGCCAGCGCTGCATGACCTCTTCCGAACGCAATTTCGCCCGCCGCATCGACCTCACGTCCTTGCAGCTGTTCGTGGCCGTCTGCGAACTCGGCAGCATCGGCCGGGCAGCGGAGCGTGAATTCATTGCGGCGTCTGCCATCAGCAAGCGGTTGTCGGACCTCGAAGCGGCGCTGGGCACTCCCCTGCTTTACCGTCACGCGCGGGGCGTCGACCTGACGCCCGCCGGCGAGAGCCTGCTGCATCACGCGCGCTCGGTGCTCTACAGCCTCGAGAAGATGCAGGGCGAGCTCAGCGAATACGCCGACGGCGTGCGCGGCCATGTCCGGGTGCATGCCAACATTTCGGCCATCGTGCAGTTCCTGCCGGAGGATCTTGGCGCCTTCACGCGCGCGCACGACGCGATCAAGATCGACCTCGAAGAGCACCTGAGCAGCGAAGTGCTGCGCGCGGTGCAGGAAGGTGCAGCCGATCTCGGCATCTGCCATCTGGCGGATGGCACGGGCGAGTTGCAGAGCCTGCCCTACCGCCACGACGCTCTGGTGCTGATCGTGCCGCAAGACCACCCGCTGGCGGCACACCGGGCGATCGATTTCGCAGCTTCTCTCGACGCCGATCACGTCGGGCTGCATACCAACAGCTCGATCTATGTTGCGATGCACCGGGCCGCACTGGCCGCCGACCGCACCATCAAGCTGCGCATCCACGTGACCGGCCTCGACGCGATGTGCCGCATGATCCAGAACGGGCTGGGCGTTGGCGTGATGCCGCTGCGGGCGTTCGAGTTGATGCAGGGCGGCATCGGTCATGGCTTGCGGAGCGTCGCACTGAACGACGCTTGGGCCGCGCGCGAAATCCGCCTGGTCGCCCGGGATTTCTCGACCCTCCCGGTCGCCGCGCGCATGCTGGTGAAGCATCTGCAGCCATCTGCCTCGGCGCCCGGCCAGCTCGCCGCGTAAGACAATCCACTTTCCCACGACAAGAGACCACCATGGCACGCACGCTCTACGACAAACTCTGGGACGAACACGTCATTCACACCGAGGAAGACGGCACTTCGATCCTCTACATCGACCGTCACCTCGTTCATGAAGTGACGAGTCCGCAGGCCTTCGAGGGACTGCGCGAAGCCGGACGCAAGCTGTGGCGCATCAGCTCGGTGGTGGCCACCGCCGACCACAACACGCCGACAACGAATTGGGAGCTGGGCTACGGCGGCATCACCGACCCGGTCAGCCGCGAGCAGATCACTACCCTGGACACCAACATCGAAGAATTCGGCGCGGCCGCGTTCTTTCCGTTCCTGAGCAAGCGCCAGGGGATCGTGCACGTGATCGGCCCCGAGTCCGGTGCCACGCTGCCGGGCATGACGGTCGTCTGCGGCGATTCGCACACGTCGACCCACGGCGCTTTCGGTGCGCTCGCGCACGGCATCGGAACCAGCGAAGTCGAGCATGTGATGGCGACGCAGACGCTGCTTGCGAAGAAGGCGAAGAACCTGCTCGTCAAGGTTTCGGGCAAGCTGCAGCTCGGCTGTACCGCCAAGGACATCGTGCTGGCCGTCATCGGGAAGATCGGCACTGCCGGCGGCACCGGCTACACCATCGAGTTCGCCGGCTCGGCGATCCGCGATCTCAGCATGGAAGGACGGATGACGGTCTGCAACATGGCGATCGAAGCCGGCGCGCGCGCCGGGCTGGTGGCGGTGGACGAGAAGACCATCGCCTACGTCAAGGGCCGGCCGCTCGCGCCGACCGGCGTCGAATGGGACCAGGCGGTCGCCTATTGGAAGACGCTGCAGTCGGACCCGGGCGCGCATTTCGACGCAGTGGTCGAACTCGACGCCGCGCAGATCACGCCGCAAGTGACCTGGGGTACATCGCCCGAGATGGTGGTGCCGGTGGACGGCCGGGTGCCCGACCCGGAAAAGGAAAAGGATGCCAACAAGCGCGGCGCCATCGAACGCGCCCTCGCCTACATGGGCCTCGAGCCGAACAAGCCGATGAACGACATACGCATCGACAAGGTGTTCATCGGCTCGTGCACCAACAGCCGCATCGAAGACATGCGCGAAGCGGCGGCCATGGTGAAGAAGCTCGGCCAGAAAGTGGCCAAGAACGTCAAGCTCGCCATGGTCGTGCCGGGCTCCGGGCTGGTGAAGGAACAGGCCGAGCGCGAAGGGCTCGACCTGATCTTCAAGGCCGCAGGTTTCGAGTGGCGCGAACCCGGCTGCTCGATGTGCCTCGCGATGAATGCCGACCGGCTCGAACCCGGCGAACGCTGCGCATCGACCAGCAACCGCAACTTCGAAGGAAGGCAGGGCGCGGGCGGCCGCACCCATCTCGTCAGCCCGGCCATGGCCGCCGCAGCGGCGGTGCACGGCCATTTTGTCGACGTCCGGCAATTCGCGTGAAGGAGCCACACACCATGCAGAAATTCACCGTGCACAAGGGCCTCGTGGCACCGATGGACCGCGAGAACGTCGACACCGACGCGATCATTCCCAAGCAGTTCCTGAAATCGATCCGCAAGACCGGCTTCGGCCCGAACCTGTTCGACGCCTGGCGCTACCTCGATCCGGGCGAGCCTGGGCAAGACCCGACGTCGCGCAAGCCGAACCCCGATTTCGTACTGAACCAGCCGCGCTACGCAGGCGCATCGGTTTTGCTCGCGCGCAAGAACTTCGGCTGCGGCTCGTCGCGCGAACATGCCCCCTGGGCGCTCGACCAGTACGGTTTTCGGGCCATCATCGCGCCGAGCTACGCCGACATCTTTTTCAACAACAGCTTCAAGAACGGACTGCTGCCGATCGTGCTCAGCGAGTCGCAGGTCGCGCAGTTGTTCGACGACACCTTCGCGTTCCCCGGCTTCAGCCTCAGCGTGGATCTGGAGCGTCAGGTGGTGGTGAAGCCGGATGAAACCGAGCTGCCGTTCGATGTCCAGCCCTTTCGCAAGTTCTGTCTGATCAATGGGCTCGACGACATCGGGCTGACGCTGCGCCACAAGGACAAGATTGCCGCCTTCGAGGCGGAGCGCCTGGCCAGGAAGCCGTGGCTCTCGCACCAACTGATCGGCTGACCTTTTTCTTTATCTGCTCGAACGACCAACCATGAAAATCGCAGTTCTTCCCGGTGACGGCATCGGCACGGAAATCGTTGCCGAGGCCATTCGCGTGCTCGACGTGCTCGACCTCTCCTTCGATATGGAGTCGGCCCTGGTCGGCGGCGCCGCCTACGAGGCCCATGGCCATCCGCTTCCCGAAGCCACGCTCAAGCTGGCCAAGGAAGCCGATGCCGTGCTGTTTGGGGCCGTCGGCGACTGGAAGTACGACACGCTGGAGCGCTCGTTGCGTCCCGAGCAGGCGATTCTGGGCCTGCGCAAGAACCTCGGCCTGTTCGCCAATTTCCGCCCGGCCATCTGCTATGAGCAACTGGTCGACGCCTCGAGCCTCAAGCCCGAGTTGATCTCGGGACTCGACATCCTCATCATCCGCGAGCTCACCGGCGACATCTATTTCGGCCAGCCGCGCGGCCGCCGAATTGCGGTCGACGGCCACTTCCCGGGGGCCGAGGAAGCGTTCGACACCATGCGCTATTCGCGCCCTGAAGTCGAACGCATTGCCCACGTCGCATTCCAGGCAGCACAGAAGCGCAGCAAGCGGGTGACGAGTGTCGACAAGGCGAACGTGCTCGAAACCTTCCAGTTCTGGAAGGACGTCGTGACAGAGGTGGGCAAGCAGTATCCGGACGTCGAACTGGACCACATGTATGTCGACAACGCCGCGATGCAGCTGGTCAAGGCGCCGAAGAAGTTCGACGTGGTGGTCACCGGCAACATGTTCGGCGACATTCTTTCGGACGAAGCGGCGATGCTCACCGGCTCGATCGGCATGCTGCCTTCGGCCTCGCTCAACGCGAGCAATCAAGGCCTCTACGAGCCCAGCCACGGCAGCGCGCCCGACATTGCCGGCAAAGGGGTTGCCAACCCGTTGGCTACAATCCTGTCCGCCGCCATGATGCTCCGCTTTTCCCTCCACCAACCCGAAGCTGCCGACCGTATCGAGTCGGCGGTCAAGCATGTGCTTGCAGCGGGCTTGCGTACGGCGGACATCTGGTCTGCGGGCACCACGAAGGTCGGCACCCGCGAAATGGGGGATGCAGTCGTGGCCGCGGTTTCCTCGTCGACCATTAAAAAGACGACCACCGGCTAACTGCGGCCCGCTTCGTCATGCCCTCCCCGGTGCCGACGAGCCGGGCACAAAGAAGAGACCACTTTCTTTTTTCACAAGGGCATTTGAAATGGCGAACGCAAATCAACCTCTTGTCGGCCTCGTGGGCTGGCGCGGCATGGTCGGCTCGGTTCTCATCGACCGGATGCACGCCGAAGGCGACTTCGCGCTGATCGAACCGGTCTTCTTCTCGACCTCCAATGCCGGCGGCAAGGCCCCGGCCATGGCAAAGAACGAAGCCACGCTGAAGGACGCACACGACATCGACGCGCTCAAGAGGTGCGACATCGTCATCACAGCCCAGGGCGGCGACTACACCAGCGCCGTCTTTCCCAAGCTGCGCGCGGCCGGCTGGAACGGACACTGGATCGATGCCGCGTCCACGCTGCGCATGAACGACGACGCCGTCATCGTGCTGGACCCGGTCAACCTGCCCGTCATCCAGAAGGCGATGTCCAATGGCGGCAAGAACTGGATCGGCGGCAATTGCACCGTGAGCTGCATGCTGATGGGCGTGGGCGCTCTCTACAAGGCCGGTCTGGTCGAGTGGATGACCAGCATGACCTACCAGGCCGCTTCCGGCGGTGGCGCACAGCACATGCGGGAGCTGCTCACCCAGTTTGGCGCGATCAACGGCGAAGTACGCGCGCTGCTGGACGATCCAAAGTCCGCGATTCTCGAGATCGACCGCAAGGTGCTCGCCCGGCAGCGGTCGTTGAGCGCGGCCGAGACGGCCAATTTCGGCGCGCCACTCGGTGGCAGCCTGATTCCCTGGATCGACAAGGACCTCGGCGACGGCATCAGCAAGGAAGAATGGAAGGCCGGCGCGGAAACTAACAAGATCCTGGGGCAGGGCGCAGCTTTCGGGACCGCAGCGACGCCGGTCGATGGCTTCTGCGTGCGTGTCGGCGCGATGCGTTGCCACAGCCAGGCGCTCACCTTCAAGCTGAAGAAGGATGTGCCGATTGCGGACATCGAGGCGCTGTTGGCCGCCGACAACGAATGGGTGAAGGTCGTCGCGAACAACAAGGAAGCGACGCTCAAGGATCTGACGCCGGTTGCGGTCACCGGCACGATGACGATCCCTGTCGGACGGGTGCGCAAGCTGGCCATGGGGCCGGAGTATGTCGGCGCCTTCACCATTGGCGATCAGCTGCTGTGGGGCGCGGCCGAACCGCTGCGCCGGATGCTGCGAATCCTGCTCGAAGCCTGAAGTGCCGCCGGTACCTGACCCATCGGCGTTGCTGTGCCGCAACGAACCAAGCCCCCCGAAGTTGGCACGCACTGGGTAGATAAGGCCTGTCGCCTTGTCAGTCGGAGGTGATGATGTTAACGTCCCCTTACACTTTCGGGCAGAGCTGCCCCCTACCAGCATGACACGACTCCCGTTGCCAGCGGCCAGCCTTTCGGCCACTCGCCCGACTCCGACGTTTTCAGGTCGGTGTCAGCTCTCCCTGCTCAGTGCATCGGTTGCACTGGCCCTGGGAATGGTGAGCATCGATGCGAGTGCTTTCACGCTCGGCCGGCTCAATGTGCAGTCGGCCCTCGGCGAACCGCTGCGGGCAGAAGTCGAAGTGAGCGAACTCACGCCGGCTGAAGCCACTGCGCTGAAAGTCAACATCGCCTCCACCGAAGCATTCAATGCGGCGGGCGTTCCCTACAACGCGGCGTTGGCGGATGTGCGCGTCAACCTGCAGCGCCGCGCCGACGGCCGCTATGTGGTGCGGCTCACGAGCAACCGCATGCTCAGCGAGCCCTTCATCGACCTCTTGCTCGAGGCGAATTCCAACACCGGCCGGATCGTGCGCGACTATACGGTGCTGCTCGATCCGCCAAAGAGTCGGGCTGCGGCCGCAGCGCCGGCAGCCCCTACGCCGCCGCAGGTCAGTGCCGCCGCACCCGTGCAGAGCCCGGCGTTGCCTGCACCTGCGGTGCAGCCGCGTCAGCGGCCCGCACCGGCGGCAGCAACGGCGGTCGTGCCGCCGCCTGCGGAAGCCGGCACGCTGCGCACCGCCAATGGCGAACAGCAGATCACCGTGCAGCCTGGCGACACTGCCAGCAAGATCGCGGGCGCCTACAAGCCGGCCGACGTGTCGCTGGACCAGATGCTGGTGGCATTGCTGCGCGCCAATCCCGATGCGTTTATCTCTGGCAATGTCAATCGCATGAAGGCCGGCGCAGTTCTCGACGTGCCAAGCGCATCGCAGGCTGGCGCCGTTACGCCACCCGAAGCACGGCGCACGCTGACGGCGCAGAGCCGCGACTTCGGCGACTACCGCCGGCGCCTCGCCGAAAACGCCCCCACTTCGCGCGTTGCCGATGCCGACCGCCAGGCCTCGGGCAAGCTGCAGGCGAATGTCGAGGACCGCAATGCGACGAACGCATCGACCGACAAGCTCAAGCTTTCGCAGGGCGGCGCGGCCGCACTGCAGACCGAAGAGCAGCTTGCCCAGGCCCGCCAGGCTCAGGACCGCAGCGCCCGGGTCGCCGAGCTGTCGAAGAACATCAACGAACTGAACAAACTGCAGAGCGCGAGCGGCGCATCGCCATCGCCGGCCACCGGCGTCGTGCCGGTGCCTTCGGCAGCTGCACCTGCGGTCAGTTCGCCTGCTGCGGCTGCGCCAGGTTCGCAGCCCACGGCAGCTACCGCAATTGCATCGGCCACCCTCCCGGCCATGGCGGCGGGCAGCGCCGCCGCACCGGAAACCGCATCCATGGACGCCGCGGCCTCGAACGCCGCCGCAGCCGCGTCGGCACCGGTTGCTCCTGTGGCTGCGGTGGCGAAACCGGCCACCCCCGTGGCTGCGCCGGAACCGCGTGGCTTTTTCGAAGAGCTGCTCGACAACCCGGTCATGCTGGGTGCGGCGGCACTTGCCGCACTGTTGATCGGCTTTCTGCTCTTCCGCGTACTCGGCCGCAAGCGTCGCGATGCCGGCGACAGCGTGTTCCTCGAAAGCCGGATTCCGAAGGATTCCTTTTTCGGCGCCAGTGGCGGCGAATCGGTGGATACCAAGAATCGGGGCAATTCGGTGGTGTCGTCGCTGTCGTATTCGCCGAGCCAGCTCGATGCCGGCGACGTCGATCCGGTAGCGGAAGCAGACGTCTACCTGGCCTATGGCCGCGACCTGCAAGCCGAAGAGATCCTGCGCGAGGCATTGCGCATCAATCCGGATCGCACCGCGATCCACCTGAAGCTGCTCGAAATTCATGCCAAGCGGCGCGATCTGCGCGCCTACGAGGCGCTTGCATCCGACGTGCACAAGCTGACCGGCGGCAGCGGCAACGACTGGAATCGTGTCGTCGAGCTGGGCCAAGACCTGGACCCAGGCAATCCGCTGTACGAGTCCAGCGGGCGCAACGTATCGGCGGCGGAAGCCGCGGCATTCGCAGGTTCGCTGGCTTCGGCATCGGCGCCATTGACACCCTCTGCACCGGCTGCACCGGCTGCACCGGCACCCGCGCCGAAACCCGCCGTGGCCGCGGCAGCGCCGCCGGCTTTCGTGCCATCCGTCGCGCCGCTCGACTTCGACCTGGACCTGAGCAAGCCGCCGGCACCCGCACCGGTTGCGGCGGCACCGGTCAGCGCGAGTCTTCCGGCGGCTTCCGCGTCCGGGCAGCCCCAGAAGCCGGGCGCCCCATCGCTGGTCAAATACACCGCATCGCTCGTCTCGACCACGCGGCTCGATCTCGACAACGATTTCGACACCGCCCCGGGCGCGCTTGAGCAAATGCCCGCACGCGATCCTTCGTCACCGCAGGATGGACTGACGCAGCCGGTCACCTTGCGCGCCGGCCTGCCGGGCGACTCCGGCTTCATCGAATTCGACATGAGTTCGCTGGCCGGCCTGGCGGCTCGCAGTCCTGCCGACACCGAACGCGGCCGCCTCGAGCCGCCGGTCGAAGAAGGCGGCGAAAGCCCGCATGCCATCAAGCTGTCGCTGGCGCGCGAACTGAAAGCGCTGGGCGACGTCGAAGGCGCCCGCTCGCTGGTCGAGGAAGTGGCTGCCGAGGGTTCCGGCGAGGTCAAGGCCGAAGCCAGGCAACTGCTCGGCCAACTGGGCTGAGCGGCCGCACGGCCGCACCGATCCTGTCGTGCGGCTGGCACTCGGCATCCGCTACAACGGCCAGGCATACGAAGGCTGGCAAAGCCAGCGATCCGGACGCACGGTGCAGGACAAGCTGGAAGCGGCACTCGATCGCTTCGCCACGCAGCCGATCTCCACGCTCTGCGCCGGCCGTACCGACGCCGGCGTTCACGCGCTGATGCAAGTGGTGCACTTCGATACCTCCATCGAGCGTTCACCCTCCTCGTGGGTACGCGGCACCAACCGTTTTCTTCCGGCCGACATCGCGGTGCAGTGGGCCCAGCCGGTTCCCGACCAGTTTCATTGCCGCGCGAGCGCATTGGCGCGGCGCTATCTCTATGTGCTGTCGCAGTCGCCGGTACGCCCCAGCCTCGACGCGGGACGCGTCGGCTGGTCGATGTACGCGCTCGACGGCGATGCGATGCGCGCCGCCGCTGCGGTGCTGGTCGGCCGCCATGATTTCAGTTCGTTCCGGGCCTCGGCGTGCCAGGCGCGCTCGCCGGTGAAACATCTGCAGCGCATCCAGATCACCCGCCACGGCGACGGCGATCGCTGCCGCTGGCATTTCGAATTCGAAGCCGATGCGTTCCTGCATCACATGATCCGCAACATCATGGGCAGCCTGGTGCGCATCGGCCGCGGCGATGCACAACCCGAGTGGATGCGCGAAGTGCTCGACGCGCGCAGCCGGCTGGCTGCAGCACCCACGTTTTCGCCGAACGGCCTCTATTTTCTTGGCCCCTGGTACGACGCCGGCTGGGGACTCCCGCCCGAGGCGACGCTGCAGGGAGGCGCTGCGTATGATGGCCCGCCATGACCGCAGTCCTCCGCCCTGCCCGCACGCGAATCAAGATCTGCGGCCTGACACGCGAAGAGGATGTGGATGCCGCGATCGATTCGGGAGCGGACGCGGTCGGCTTCGTGCTCTATGCGGCCAGCCCGCGGGCGGTCGCGGTGGAACGCGCGGCCAGCCTCGCATCGCGGCTGCCGCCGTTCATGACGCCGGTGCTGCTGTTCGTCAACGAGCGCCCGTCCGCGGTCGCGAGCTTGCTGAGCCGTGTGCCGGGCGCCATGGCGCAGTTTCATGGCGATGAATCCCCCGCGCAGTGCTGGGAGGCCACCGCCCACGGCGCCCACCGCTTCATGCGTGCGGCCCGCATTCCACTCGGTGCCGCAGGGGCGGCTTTCGACCTCGTAAAATACGCGTCCGATTACTCCCGCGCCCATGCCATCCTGCTCGATGCCCATGTCGAGGCTTATGGCGGTGGCGGCAAGGCATTCGATTGGTCACTTCTTCCACCCGCCGTCGACGCTCACCTCGTCTTGAGTGGTGGGCTCACACCTGCAAACGTGAGCGATGGCATTCGGCAGGTGCGCGCGCGCGGCAAATCGCTGTGCGTTGACGTGAGCTCCGGCGTCGAGGCCTCCAAGGGCATCAAGGACGCCGCGAAGATTCGCGATTTCGTGGCCGCCGTGCGTGCGGCCGACGCCCTTAGCTAGCTTGCTGCCCATCTCGACCGACGGGGCAGCCGGCCCACCGATCGAGACCATGACTTCGAACCAATCCCAGCCCTACCAGCAACCCGACGCCAGCGGCCATTTCGGCATCTACGGCGGAAGCTTCGCCAGCGAGACGCTGACCCACGCTATCGATGAATTGCGCAGCGCCTACGCAAGATACAAGGACGACCCGGAGTTCCTGGCCGAGTTCCACTACGAACTCGCGCACTTCGTGGGCCGCCCCTCGCCGATCTACCATGCGGCGCGCACCAGCCGCGAAATGGGCGGTGCGCAGATCTACCTGAAGCGCGAGGACCTCAATCACACCGGCGCGCACAAGATCAACAACACCATCGGCCAGGCGATGCTCGCCAAGCGCATGGGCAAGCCGCGGGTCATCGCGGAAACCGGCGCCGGCCAGCACGGCGTGGCCACCGCGACCATCTGCGCGCGCTACGGACTCGAGTGCGTGGTCTACATGGGCAGCCAGGACGTGCAGCGCCAGAGCCCCAATGTCTATCGCATGAACCTGCTGGGTGCGACCGTGGTGCCGGTCGAGTCGGGCAGCAAGACCCTGAAGGACGCGCTCAACGAGGCCATGCGCGACTGGGTTACCAACGTCGAGAACACCTTCTACATCATCGGCACCGTGGCCGGCCCGCATCCGTATCCGATGATGGTGCGCGACTTCCAAAGCGTGATCGGCACCGAATGCATCGCGCAGATGCCCGCCATGCTGGCTGCCCAGGGCATTACCGGCGAGGCCGAAGGCAGGCAACCCGATGCGGTGGTCGCCTGCGTGGGCGGCGGCAGCAATGCGATGGGCATCTTCCATCCGTACATACCGTTCGCCGGCACGCGCCTGATCGGCGTGGAGGCCGCCGGCGAAGGCCTCGAGAGCGGCAAGCATTCGGCTTCGATCCTGCGCGGCAGTCCGGGCGTGCTGCACGGCAACCGGACCTACCTGCTGCAGGACGACGACGGGCAGGTCACCGAAACCCACAGCATCAGCGCAGGCCTCGACTATCCCGGCGTCGGGCCCGAGCATGCCTTTCTCTCGGACATCGGCCGGGCCGAGTACGTGGGCATCACCGATGCCGAAGCGCTGGAGGCTTTTCACTATCTGTGCCGCACCGAGGGCATCATCCCGGCGCTCGAATCGAGCCATGCGGTGGCATACGCGATGAAGCTCGCCAAGACGATGCGGGCGGACCAGTCGATCCTGGTCAATCTTTCGGGCCGTGGCGACAAGGACATCGGCACGGTCGCGGATCTTTCGGGGGTCGACTTCTACGACCGGCCGTCGATGCGCGGCCTCAACGTCAAGGGTGGCCGGGCATGAGCCGCATCGCAGCGGCATTCGAAAGCCTGAAGAAGGATGGCCGCCGGGCGCTGATCCCGTATGTGACCGCAGGTTTTCCATACGCCGACATCACGCCGGAACTCATGCACGGCATGGTCGAAGCAGGGGCGGACGTCATCGAGCTCGGTGTGCCGTTTTCCGACCCGATGGCCGACGGGCCGGTGATCCAAAAGGCCGGCGAAGCCGCGCTTGCGCTGGGCGTGGGCATGAAGCAGGTGCTCGGCATGGTGGAGACCTTCCGCAGAAAGGACGATGCGACCCCGGTCGTGCTGATGGGCTATGCCAATCCGGTGGAGCGCTACGACGGCGTCCACGGCAAGGGCGCTTTCATCCGGGATGCGGCGGCCGCCGGTGTCGACGGCCTGCTCGTGGTCGACTATCCGCCGGAAGAGTGCGAGACCTTCGCTGCCGATTTGCAGGCCCATGGGATCGATCTGATCTTTCTGCTGGCGCCCACCAGCACCGCCAGGCGAATGGCGCAGGTCGGGCGCATCGCGACGGGTTACGTCTACTACGTCTCGCTCAAGGGCGTGACTGGCGCCGGCCACCTGGACACCGAGGCCGTCGGCCGGATGATTCCCCGCATTCGCGAGCACGTGAAAGTGCCGGTCGGCGTGGGCTTCGGCATCCGCGATGCGCGCACCGCGCAGGCCGTCGGCTCGGCAGCCGATGCGGTGGTGATCGGCACCCGCATCATCCAGCTGATCGACGGGCAGCCGCGTGAAGCAGTGACGCCGCGGGTGCGCGAGTTCCTGTCCGAAATCCGCGAGGCGCTCGACGCGCTGCCCGCGGCCACGGCCAAGAACGCGGCTGGCCGATAATCGCCGCCAACCAAAGGAGCCCCGATGAGCTGGCTTGAGAAACTGCTTCCCCCCAAGATCGCGCCCACCGACCCGAGCGAGCGCCGGCAGATGCCGGAAGGGCTCTGGATCAAGTGCCCGAGCTGCGAGACCGTGCTGTACAAGACGGACCTCGAGCACAACCAGAATGTCTGCCCGAGCTGCAGCCATCATCACCGCGTCGGCGCACGCGCACGGCTCGATGCGTTCCTGGATTCCGAAGGCCGCTACGAACTGGGCCAGGAAGTTCTGCCGGTCGACCCGCTCAAGTTCAAGGACAGCCGCAAGTACCCGGAACGGCTCAAGGAGGCGCTAGAGAACACCGGCGAAACCGATGCGCTGGTGGTGATGGGCGGCTCGGTGCACAGCATCAACCTGGTGGTCGCCTGCTTCGAGTTCGACTTCATGGGCGGCAGCATGGGCAGCGTGGTCGGCGAGCGCTTCGTGCGCGGCGTCGAAACCGCGATCGAGCAGAAGGTGCCCTTCATCTGCTTCACCGCCACCGGCGGTGCGCGCATGCAGGAGGGCCTGCTCTCCCTGATGCAGATGGCCAAGACGAATGCGGCGCTCACCCGCCTGGCCAAGAAGGGACTGCCCTACATCAGCGTGCTCACCGACCCGACGATGGGCGGGGTGAGCGCGGGATTCGCTTTCGTCGGCGACGTGGTGATTGCAGAGCCGAAGGCGCTGATCGGCTTTGCCGGCCCCCGCGTGATCGAGTCGACGGTGAGGGTCACGCTGCCGGAAGGCTTTCAGCGCGCTGAGTTCCTGCAGACCAAGGGCGCCATCGATTTCATCTGCGACCGGCGCGAACTGCGCAAGACCATTGCCAGCACGCTCGCGATGCTGCTGCGCCAGCCCGCCGACGCAGTGGTCTGACCGGGGCTCTAGCGGCCCAGGGTGAAGGCCCAGCCCATCAGGTTGCCGAGCACGATCGCAACCACCTGCAGCAAGACGATGGCAGCGAGCGGCGACAGGTCGACGCCGCCCACCAGCGGAATGAAGCGCCGCAGCGGGCGCACCAGCGGCTCGGCCAGCCGGCCGATCAGGTCCAGCAGCATTGCCGACGCGTTCGGCACCCACGACAGAACGGCATAGACGATGAGCAAGGCGGTGAGGCCAGACACCGCCAGCTGCAGCAGCCCGATGAGCGATACCACCGGCAGGATCGCCCAGCGTCCCAAGCCGCCCATCAGGGCCCACAGCAGCACGAACTTGGCCAGCACCAGCAGCCACGCGGCCACGGCGCTTGCCAGGTCCCACCGCTTGAACGAGGGCACGACGCGCCGCAAGGGCAGCACGATCCAGTCGCTGACGGCGAACAGGAAGCGTCCCAGAGGATTGCCGAACGGCACGCGGTGGTATTGCATGTAGAGACGCAGCAGGCAGGCGCCGCCAAGAAGGCCGACGATCACGTCGAGCAGGAACGAGGGGATCTGATAGAGCATGGGGCGCAGGACGTGAACGGAATGAGATGATAGCCACGCAAGGTTCATCGATGACGACTCAAACCATCCTTCACTCGCTCCCTTTGTTTCCGCTCGGTACGGTGCTGTTTCCCGGCGGCCTGCTGCCGCTTCGGATTTTCGAGGTTCGCTACCTCGACATGATCGGCAAATGCCACAGGGCCGGCGCTCCTTTCGGCGTGGTCAGCCTGACCCAGGGCGCCGAGGTCCGCAGAGCCGGCGCGCAGCTGGAAACTTTCGCGCCGTTCGGCACGCTCGCCGTGATTCACGAATTCGATGCGCCGCAAGCCGGCTTGATACAGGTTGAATGTGTGGGAACGCAACGCTTTCGCGTTCGGGCGAGCGAGCGCCAGAAGCATGGGCTCTGGACCGCCGAGGTCGAAGCGCTACCCGACGACCTCGCCATGGCCATACCCGAAGACCTGCAGGAAATCGCAGATGCATTGCAGCGGCTGGTCGACACGCTCGAGGAACGCAACCACGAGGAAGCCGAGGATCGCGTTCGGCTGCCGCTCGCCAAGCCCTACCATTTCGACGACTGCGGCTGGGTGGCAAACCGCTGGTGCGAGTTGCTGCCGGTGCAGACCGAACTGAAACAGCGGCTGATGGAACTCGACAGTCCCCTGATGCGGCTGGAGCTGGTCGGCGATTTGCTCGCACGCAGCGGAATCACCAAGTAACTCTGCTATTCATTCCATAGCGCCATGGCGAGAGTTGGCTGGGTAAAATCCCGGGTTGCGCGCGCGACCGCATGCGCCCCTTCGCTCCTTCCATGTCCGACTCCCCGACCTCTCCCGCCCCTGCCCTTTCTGACGACAACCAACTCATCGCCGAGCGCCGCGACAAGCTGAAGGCGCTGCGGGCGGCACAAGCCGAGGGCAAGGGGGTTGCGTTTCCCAATGACTTCAAGCCGGGCGACCGTGCGGCAGCGCTGACAGCAACCCATGGCGAGACCTCGGCCGAAGCGCTCGAAGCTGCGCCAATCGGTGTCAGTGTCGCCGGCCGCATGATGCTCAAGCGGGTGATGGGCAAAGCCAGCTTCGCGACAGTGCAGGACGCCACCGGCCGCATCCAGCTCTACATCACGCGAGACGCCGTGGGCGAAGAGGCGTACGCCGAATTCAAGCACTGGGATCTGGGCGACATCATCGGCGCCGAAGGCTCTGCCTTCAAGACGCGCACCGGCGAGCTTTCGGTCAAGGTGACGAAGCTGCGGCTTCTGACCAAGAGCCTGCGGCCGCTGCCCGACAAGTTCCACGGCATGGCCGACCAGGAGCAGAAGTACCGCCAGCGCTACGTCGACCTGATCACCGACGAATCGGCGCGCGAGCGCTTCATGGCGCGCAGTCGCGCCGTCAGCGCGCTGCGCGAGTTCATGGTGGCCAACGATTTCCTCGAGGTCGAGACACCGATGCTGCATCCGATCCCGGGTGGCGCCAACGCCAAGCCGTTCAAGACCCATCACAACGCGCTCGATCAGGAGATGTTCCTGCGCATCGCACCCGAGCTCTACCTGAAGCGGCTGATCGTCGGCGGCTTCGAGCGCGTGTTCGAGATCAACCGGAGCTACCGCAACGAGGGCATTTCGGTGCGGCACAACCCCGAGTTCACGATGATGGAGTTCTACGCGGCCTACTGGAACTATCGCGACCTGATGGACTTCACCGAAACGCTGATTCGCACCATCGCGCAGAAGACCGTCGGCCAGCTCCAGCTCGACTACCAGGGCAAGCCGGTCGACCTGGCAGCGCCGTTCGAGCGGCTCACGATCCGCGAAGCAATCCAGAAGCACACCGAGGCCGGTGCGAACGTGGACGACGCGGCCTGGCTCTTCAACGCATTGCGAAAGTGCGGGCTGAACGAGGAGAAGAACAAGCTCTCGCAGCGCAGCCTGGCCAGCCTGCAGGT
>JANOCL010000098.1:0-33658 GCA_031412135.1 Variovorax sp.
GCACGACATAAAACGGGTAGGTCGCCTTCACGCTCTCGGTAAAGGTGTAGGTCAGCGAGCCGTCTGGATTGATGGCGCGCCACATCAGGCCCTGCATCACGCCGGCGATCCACATCGCGGCGATGTAGAGCACGATGCCGATCGTGGCGATCCAGAAGTGCAGCTCGATGGCCGGAATGCTGTGCATCTTTTTCTGGCCGAACATGCGCGGGATCAGGTAGTAGAGCGCGCCCATCGAGATGAAGCCAACCCAGCCCAGCGTGCCACCGTGTACGTGCGCAACGTTCCAGTCGGTGTAGTGCGACAGCGCGTTGATGGTCTTGATCGACAGCATCGGCCCTTCGAAGGTCGCCATGCCGTAGAACGAGAGCGCCACGATCAGGAAGCGCAGGATCGGATCGGTGCGCAGCTTGTGCCAGGCACCCGAGAGGGTCATGACGCCGTTGATCATCCCGCCCCAGCTCGGCGCCAGCAGGATCAGCGAGAACACCATGCCGATCGACTGGGTCCAATCGGGCAATGCGGTGTAGTGCAGGTGGTGCGGGCCCGCCCACATGTAGGTGAAGATCAGCGCCCAGAAGTGCACGATCGAGAGCCGGTACGAATACACCGGCCGGCCGGCCTGCTTGGGGATGTAGTAATACATCATCCCGAGAAAGCCCGCCGTGAGGAAGAAGCCGACCGCGTTGTGGCCGTACCACCACTGCACCATCGCATCCTGCACGCCCGCGTAGGCCGAGTAGCTCTTCATCCAGCCGGCCGGAATCGCCGCGCTGTTCACGATGTGCAGCAGCGCCACCGCGATGATGAATGAGGCGTAGAACCAGTTGGCCACGTAGATGTGGCGCACCTTGCGGATGCCGATGGTGCCGAAGAAGACGATGGCGTAGGCGACCCACACCAGCGTGATGAGGATGTCGATCGGCCATTCGAGCTCGGCGTATTCCTTGCCGCTCGTGTAGCCCAGCGGCAGGCTGATGGCAGCCGCCACGATCACCGCCTGCCAGCCCCAGAAGACGAAGGACGCGAGCGCCGGCGCGAACAGCCGGACCTGGCAGGTTCGTTGCACCACATGAAAGCTGGTGGCCATCAGCGCGCAGCCGCCGAAGGCGAAGATCACCGCGTTGGTGTGCAGCGGCCGCAGCCGGCCGTAGCTGAGCCACGAAATGCCGAGGTTGAGTTCGGGCCAGGCCAGCTGCGAAGCGATGATCACGCCGACCAGCATGCCGACCACGCCCCAGACCACCGACATGAGGGCGAATTGCCGCACGGCGGTGTCGCTGTAGACCGCGGCGGGAAGGTTCGGTGCTTGCATCGTCTGGCCTTGTTTCATGGTTGCGGCCAGTGTCCGGTCGCGCCATGCGCGGTTGTTTGATGCAGATCAATCCCCATGCAGGATGCGCTCGCCTTCTTGCTCGACATCGTCGAACTGGCCGCGTTCCACCGCCCACCAGAGCCCGCCAAGAATCACCAGCACGAGCACGACCGAGAACGGAATGAGGAGGAACAGGATGTCCATCAGCGCGCCGCTCCAGGCGCACGGGCCAGCCGCGCGGCGTTGAGCACCACCGTCAGCGAACTCGCCGCCATGCCCAGCCCCGCGAGCCAGGCCGGCAGCCAGCCTGCCAGCGCGAGCGGCACGCACAGCGCGTTGTAGCCGGCTGCCCACCAGAGGTTCTGCCGCACCACGCGCAGCGTGCGACGCGCCTGCGCGATGGCCTGCGCAACGACGGCGAGCGACCCGCCGAGCACGACGAAGTCGGCCCGCGCCTGGGCCAGCGGCACCCCACTGCCGAACGCGAAGGACGCGTTCGCTTGCGCGAGCACCGGACCGTCATTGAGCCCGTCGCCGACCATCGCCACGCGCCGGCCCTGCGCCTGAAGCTGCTGCAGGGCGCGCAGCTTCTCCTCGGGCATGCAGTCGCCCCGCGCCTGCCGGATGCCCGCGCGGGCAGCGACCTCGCGCGCCACGGCGTCGCGGTCACCGGAAAGAAGATGCACCGACAGTCCCTGCGCTTCGAGCGCGGCCACCGTGGCGACTGCATCGGCGCGCAGGTCCTCGGCCAGGATGAAGCTCGCGATCCAGCCATGCTCGTCGCTCAGATGCACCTGCGCAGCCTCGGCCTGCAGCGCTGCGACGCCGCAGAAGGCGGGCGACCCCAGACGCACGCAGCGCGCGGCGCCGCCCTCGCGGCACAGCCTGCCTTCGAGCCCCAGCCCTGCGTGCTCGGTCAGTTGAAGAAGCTCCCACGAAGGCGCCGCCCGAAACTGCGCGCTCCACGCGTTTGCGAGCGCGCGCGCGGCCGGGTGCAGCGACTGCGCCGCGATCGCAGCGGCCAGTTCCACCGCATCGCCCGGCCGCAGGCCCTGCCGGCAATAGACGCGCGCAAGACGCGGCACGTCGCGCGTGAGCGTGCCGGTCTTGTCGAACACCACGGTATCGACCGACGCAAGCGCTTCCAGCGCCTGCAGATTGCGCACCATCACCCCGCCGCGGGCTAGCACGCCGGCGCTCGCGAGCATCGCCGCCGGCGTGGCGAGCGAGAGCGCGCAGGGACAGGTCACGATCAGCACCGCGACAGCCACCATCAGCGCCTTGCCGGAATCCACCTGCCACCAGAGCGCCGCGGCCAGCGCGGCCGCGGCCAGAACGGCAAGCAGGAACGGCCGCGCCGCACGATCGGCCAGCTGTGCAAGCCGGGGTTTCTGCAGAGAAGCGCTTTCCATCAGCGCCACGATCTGCGCGAAACGGGTGCCCTGCCCCAGCGATTCGACCTGCACCTGTACCGCCGACGACAGGTTGTGGCTGCCGGCCAGCACGCGCGCGCCACACGGGCGCGGCACGGGGCGCGCTTCGCCGGTCAGGAGCGCCTCGTCGGCCGTGGTGTCTCCGGCGATCACCAGGCCATCGGCCGGAAAGGCCTCGCCCGGCAGCACGCGGACGACGTCGCCCAGCGCGAGCCGCCGCACGGCGACGCGCGTGAACGCGCCGTCGGCGCCGAGCCGCTCGATGCTGTCGGGCAGACGATTCATCAGCGCCTCGAGCGCGCCGGCCGTTCGGTCGCGCAGCCGCGTCTCCAGCCAGCGGCCGGTGAGCAGGAAGAACACGAACATCGTGAGCGAGTCGAAATACACCTCGTGGCCCAGCGCGCCCTGCGGATTGAAGGTGCCAGCGGTGCTCACCACGAAGGTGATCGCGATGCCGAGCGCGACCGGCAGGTCCATGCCGATGCGGCGCATGCGCAGATCGCGCAGCGCGCTGCGGAAAAAGGGGCCGCACGAGAACAGCATCACGGGCAGCGTGAGCACCCAGGACGCCCAGCGCAGCAGCTGCGCGGCATCGGGCGTCATGTCGCCCGGCTGGGCGATGTACGCGGGATAGGCGTACATCATCACCTGCATCATGCAGAAGCCCGCCACGAGCCAGCGCCACAGCGCGAGCCGCGCCTCGCGCGAACGCCGGGCGCGCATGAAGATGTCGCCCGCCGGCACGAGCCGGTAGCCGGCGGCGGCGGATGCCTCGAACCAGCGCGAAGGTTTGACGGCTGCAGCCGACCAGACGATGCGCGCGCGCCGGCTCGCGGCGTTGACGTCGACGCTCTGCACGCCCGGCACCTGCGCCAGCGCCGCCTCGACCGTGAAGGCGCAGGCAGCACAGTGCATGCCCTCGACCACGACCTGAGATTCCCACCGACCCGCCGTCGGGCTGCGGTCCAGCGCACGGCCGAACGCCGGCCACTCGGCCGGATCGTCCAGCAGCGTCCATTCCGCGCGCGCCGCGGAATCACTGGATGCATGGTCGGGGTGGCCGGCCGGGCCGAACGGGAGCGCAGCTTGCATGACGCAAGGCTATCGGCGCGCCTTCATCGGGGGCTTGATCTGGATCAACCCCGAGCCAGGCGACGCGCCTACCCTCGTTGCATCCAACCTCACGAGAAAAAGACCATGTTCAAACGCATCCTCGTCGCGACCGACGGCTCGACCCTGTCGAAGAAGGCAGTCAAGAGCGCCATCGCTCTGGCGGCGCAGAACGACGCCGAGCTGGTGGCGCTCACCGTGGTGCCTCGCTACCCGAAGAACTATTTCGACGGCGCGATGGTGTTCTCGCACGACGAGGTTGCGCGGATCGAAAAGCAGTGGGCCGAAGCGGCGCAGGGCACGCTCGACGCGGTCAGCGTGCGGGCCAAGGCCGCCGGGGTCAGGATCAAGACCGCCACGATCAACTCTGACCTGGTGGCCGACGCGGTCATCGCAGCCGCGAAGAAGCACAAGAGCGACCTGATCGTGATGGCCTCGCATGGCCGCAAGGGCATCAAGCGGCTGTTGCTGGGCAGCGAGACGCAGCATGTGCTGACACACTCTGCACTGCCGGTGCTGGTGCTCCGGTAATTCCAGGCCATTGAATACGAGTGGGAAACCCGCTGAACGCTTTCGACCCTTCCACCGCGGATACAGACGAAGTCGCCCGGGTTCTTCAGGCCGACCTCGAGAACGGGCTCACCTCTCGGGAGGCAGCACGCCGCCTGCTGGAGAACGGGCGAAACGAACTCAGGTCGGCGCCGCGGGCACCGACGTGGCGCCGTGTCCTGTCCCAGTTTCAGGACCCGCTCATCTACCTGCTGCTGGTTGCCATCGCCATCGCGCTGGTTGCATGGGCCATCGAGGGTTTTGCGGGCTGGCCGGTGGATGCGATCGTCATCGCGGCGATCGTGCTGCTCAATGGCGTACTCGGCCACCTGCAGGAAGCCAAGGCGGCGAACGCCGTCGCCGCACTTGCCCGCATGACCGCGGTGACGTCGGCCGTCGTGCGCGACGGCAGGTCGTTGCGCATTCCGAGCGCCGAGCTGGTACGGGGAGACCTGCTCGAACTCGGCGAGGGCGATGCCGTCGGCGCGGATGCACGGCTGGTGCAGGCAACGTCGCTGCGCCTGCAGGAGGCCTCCCTGACCGGCGAGAGCGAAGCCGTACTGAAGGATTGCGCCACCCTTCCCACATCGGCCGCACTGGGCGACCGGCTCGACATGGTGTTCAAGGGAACGGCCGTCGCTCAGGGCACCGGGCGCGGCGTCGTGACGGCGATCGGCATGGACACCGAGATGGGTGCGATCGCCGAGATGCTGGAAGCCACGGTCGAGGAGGCGACGCCGCTCGAGAAGGAAGTGGGGCGCATCGGGCGCATGCTGGGCATCGCAGTCGTGATCATTGCGGTCGTGGTGGTGGGGACCATCCTTCTGATCTCGGATATCCGAAGCGCCGAGGACGTCATTCCGGTGCTGCTGCTGGGCGTTTCGCTCGCGGTGGCGGCCGTGCCCGAGGGGCTGCCGGCGATTCTTTCGGTGGTGCTCGCCCTGGGCGTGCAGCGAATGGCAAGGCACCGGGCGATCGTCAAGAACCTGTCGTCCGTCGAGACGCTGGGGTCGGCGTCGGTGATCTGCTCGGACAAGACGGGGACGCTGACCCGGGCGGAGATGACCATCGAACGCGTGATCACCGCGTCCGGGACCTCCCGGGTGACCGGCGTGGGCTACGCACCCGAAGGCCAGGTAGAGCACGAAGGCGCGTTGCTCACCGCGGGGCCATTGCGAGACGAGAACATCGTGGTACTCAGCGGCGGCAGCCTGGCCGGCAATGCCGACCTGCGCCAAGAGCCCGGCGGCGAATGGCGCATCCACGGCGACCCGACGGAGGTCGCTTTCCTGGTGGCCGAGCGGAAACTCGGCGCTCTGGAGCGCCGCGAGCGAAGGTTTCACCGCGTCGCCGAAATCCCGTTCACGTCCGAGCGGAAGATGATGTCGACCATCGAACGCGACAGCGAACGAAGCGGCGAACTCGTGCTGATCGCCAAGGGTGCGCCCGACGTCCTCATCGATCGGTGCACCCTTGCGCGCGTAGGAACAGAGGTCGTCGAATTCGACGCCGCCCTGAGAGCGCGGATGCTGGCCGGCGTCGCTTCGCTGTCCGACGCTGCACTGCGCACCCTTGCCGTAGCCTACCGTCCGCTGGGTCCCGAAGAAGACCCCCAGGTCGGCGAAGCCCTCGAACGGGATCTCGTGTTCGTGGGCACGGTCGGCATCATCGACCCGCCTCGCGAAGAGGCGGCAGTGGCCATCCGCGAGGCACGGCGCGCCGGCATACGGGTCATCATGATCACGGGCGACCATCCGCGCACCGCTGCCCGCATTGCCGCGGATCTCGGCATCGTCGCGCCGGGCGCGACCGCGCTGACCGGCGTCGAGATCGACGCGCTGGACGATGCGGCCTTTGCCGAGGCGGTGCGGGTGACTTCTGTCTTTGCCCGCGTGGCGCCCGCGCACAAGCTGCGCATCGTCGATGCATTGCAGGCCGATGGCAATGTCGTGGCAATGACCGGGGATGGCGTCAACGATGCGCCCGCGCTGAAGTCGGCGGACATCGGCATCGCGATGGGCATCACCGGCACCGAGGTCACCAAGGAAGCCGCCAAGATGATCCTGGCCGACGACAATTTCGCAACCATCGTCCAGGCCGTGCGCGAGGGCCGGGGCATCTTCGACAGCATCCGGAAATTCCTGCGCTATCTGCTGTCTTCGAACATGGGCGAGGTGCTGACAGTGTTTCTGGGCGTGGTCGGCGCAGGAGTGATCGGCCTCGACCAACCGGGCGCGGCCGTCGTGCTGCCGCTGCTGGCAACCCAGATCCTCTGGATCAACCTGATCACCGATTCGGGGCCCGCACTTGCCATGGGTGTCGACCCACCCACCGAGGACGTCATGGCGCGCAAGCCGCGCGCACTCACCGACCGCGTCATCGATGCGCGGATGTGGGTGGACGTCGTGCTGACGGGCGCCGTCATGGCATTGCTCACGCTGCTGGCGATCGACATCCACATGCCCGGCGGATTGATCGAGGGAACGAACGATCTCGCGACGGCGCGCACCGCCGGCTTCACGGTGCTGGTCTTCGCCCAGCTGTTCAACTGCTTCAACGCCCGCTCCGAGCATGCAAGCGCCTTCAGGAACATGTTCGTCAACCGCTGGCTCTGGGGTGCTGTTGCGCTGTCCGCGTTACTGCAGGTTGCGGTGGTCGAGCTGGACTTCCTCAACGTGGCGTTCGGCACGGCGCCCCTGTCCGTCGATCAGTGGCTGGTGTGCATTGCGATGGCCAGCTTCGTATTGTGGTTCGGCGAACTCCGCAAGCTGGCGAGCCGTGCGCTGCGGCGCGACGAACGCAGCCGCCGGTAGTCCTACAAGGCCGAAAGCCGCTGCACCCCATGATGGTTTCGATGCCAAGCGACGTCCTGCTCACCTTGAACCCCGGATCTTCGACAATCAAGCTCGGGTTGTTCGCGATGGAGCAAGGCGTGCCTCGCGCGCTCGGCCGGGGCGCCATCGATTTGCAGAGCACCCCGCTGATCCTGCGTGTCGAAGACGCCGCGGGATCAGCCGATCTGCCGCTCGACGCCGACCAACCGGACAACCTGCACGAGGTGATCGACCAGACGCTGGGTTGGGTCGAGCGGCGCCTCGAAATCGGCAAGCTCGCCGCGGTCGGACACCGGGTGGTCCACGGCGGTGACCGATTTTTCGGTCCGACAACCATTACCGACGAAACGCTCGCGGCGATGGAATCCCTCGCGCCACTGGCGCCCCTGCATCAGCCACAGAGTCTTCGGCTGATTCGGATCATGCGCGACCTGCGGCCGGGGTTGCCGCAAGTCGCGTCGTTCGACACGGCGTTCCACTGCACGCAGAGCGCACTGGTGCGGCGCTTCGCGCTGCCGCGCGAACTTTTCGAACAGGGCATCAAGCGCTACGGGTTTCATGGCTTGTCGTACAAATCGATTGCCGCGCAGTTGCGGCATGCGCATGCACCACTGGCCGCCGGACGCGTCGTGGTGGCGCACCTCGGAAGCGGCGCCAGCCTGTGCGGACTCGAGGCCGGCGTGAGCCGCGACACCAGCATGGCCTTCTCGACGCTCGACGGCATTCCGATGGCCACGCGCTGTGGTGCCCTCGACCCGGGCGTGCTGCTGCACCTGCTGAAAGAGCGCGCAATGCCCGTCGACGAATTGGAAGACATGCTCTATCAACAGTCGGGCCTGCTCGGCGTTTCTGGAATTTCCGGCGACACGCGGGAGCTGGTCGAAAGTGAAGCACCGCAGGCCCGGGAAGCGCTGGCCCTGCTGGCCCTGCGCGTGGCCCGCGAGATCGCGGCAATCGCCACCACGTTGGGCGGGCTCGATGCTGTTGTCTTCACGGCCGGGGTCGGCGAGCATCAACCGGCGATCCGCGAATCCATCTGCAGTCACCTCGGCTGGATCGGTGTCGACATCGACCCTGTCGCCAACGCGAGCCGGGGGCCTCGCCTGGACGCCACAGGCAGCAAGGTCGCCCTGCTGGTCTTGCACACCGACGAAGAACAGGTGATGGCCGAAGAGGCCTGTCACGTCCTGTCCCACCCGATTACTGGAGTTCCACATGACGTCCCACACGATTGACCGTGCCCCGCCCGAAGACTTCGCCTTGCTCGACGCCTGGTGGCGCGCGGCGAACTATCTTTCCGCCGGCCAGATCTACCTGATGGACAACCCGTTGCTGCGCGAGCCACTCACCCTGGAGCACATCAAGCCGCGGCTGGTCGGGCACTGGGGCACCACACCGGGCCTGAACTTCATCTACGCGCACATGAACCGGGCGATCAACGCCCGCGATCTGGATGCGATCTTCGTTGCGGGACCCGGCCACGGCGGGCCCGGCGTGGTCGCCAACACCTGGCTCGAAGGCACGTACAGCGAGGTCTACCCTCACATCGGACAGGACGCCGCAGGACTCAGGCGGCTGTTCAAGCAGTTCTCGTTTCCAGGCGGCATCTCGAGCCACGTCGGGGCCGAAACGCCGGGCTCCATCCACGAGGGTGGCGAGCTCGGCTATTCGCTGCTGCATGCCTATGGCGCCGTTTTCGACAACCCGGAACTGCTCGCCTGCTGCGTCGTGGGCGACGGCGAGGCAGAGACAGGCGCGCTGGCGGCGAGCTGGCATTCGAACAAGTTCCTCAATCCCGCGCACGATGGCGCCGTGCTGCCCATTCTTCACCTCAACGGCTACAAGATTGCCGGCCCGACGGTCCTCGCGCGGATCGGCGACGAGGAACTGACCCAGCTGATGCGCGGCTATGGCTACGAGCCGCATTTCGTCTCGGGGCACGAGCCCGACGCAATGCACCGGGCGATGGCTGCCGCACTCGACACGTCGCTCGACGTCATCCACGCCATCCAGGTAGAGGCGCGCGCCGACGGCTTCGGCAAGCGCCGGCACTGGCCGATGATCGTCCTTCGATCGCCCAAGGGCTGGACCGGCCCACGCATGGTGGACGGCGTGCAAATCGAAGGCACGCAGCGCGCGCATCAGGTGCCGCTGACCGGGTTTGCAGACAAGCCGGCACATGTGGGGCTGCTCGAAGACTGGATGCGCAGCTACCGGCCAGACGAACTCTTCGATGCAGAAGGCAAGTTGCGCGCGAACATCGCCGAACTCTCACCGCGCGGTGCCCGTCGGATGAGCGCCAATCCGCATGCCAACGGCGGGTTGCTGATCAAACCCTTGCGGATGCCGGACTTCCGCGATTACGCAGTCGCGGTTTCGTCGCCCGGGGCGGTGACGGCAGAGGCCACACGCGTCGCCGGCGGCTTGCTGCGCGACGTGATGCGGCTCAATGCGCAAGACCGCAACTTCCGGGTGATGGGACCCGACGAGACCGCATCAAACCGGCTTGGCGCATTGTTCGAGGTCAGCAACCGCACTTCGACCGCCGAAATTCGCCCTGGCGACGATCACGTTGCACCGGACGGGCGCGTCATGGAGGTACTCAGCGAGCATCTGTGCCAGGGGTGGCTCGAAGGCTATCTGCTCACCGGACGCCACGGCTTCTTCTCGTGCTACGAGGCGTTCATCCACATCGTCGATTCGATGTTCAACCAGCACGCGAAGTGGCTGAAAGTCTCGCAAGAGGTTCCCTGGCGTCGGCCGATCGCATCGCTGAACTACCTGCTGACGAGCCATGTCTGGCGCCAGGACCACAACGGCTTCAGCCACCAGGACCCGGGGTTCATCGACCATGTCGCCAGCAAGAAGGCCGAGGTGGTGCGCGTCTATCTGCCGCCGGACGCGAACACCCTGCTGTCGGTGGTCGACCACTGCCTGCGAAGCCGCGACTACGTGAACGTGATCGTCGCGGGCAAGCAGCCCGAGGTGCAGTGGCTGGACATGGACGCCGCCGTGCGGCATTGCAGCGTAGGCATGGGCATCTGGACCTGGGCCAGCAACGACGAAGGCGGGGCGCCGGATGTGGTGATGGCCTGCGCGGGCGACGTGCCGACACTCGAAACCCTGGCCGCCGTCGACCTGCTCCGGCAGCGGGTGCCCGACCTGAAGGTCCGGGTGGTCAACGTTGTCGACCTGATGGCCCTGCAGTCCCCTTCCGCGCACCCGCACGGGATGCCCGATTCGGAATTCGACTCCATCTTCACCGAAGACAAGCCGGTGATCTTCGCCTTCCACGGCTACCCCTGGCTGATACACCGGCTGACGTACAGGCGCACCAACCACGGCAACTTCCACGTTCACGGATACCGCGAAGAAGGAACCACGACAACGCCGTTCGACATCACCGTGCTGAACCAGCTGGACCGCTTTCATCTTGCGAGCGATGCAATCGACCGGGTGCCCCGCATTCGCCAGGCTGCGGGGCACGCGAAACAACATTTCCGCGATCGGTTGCAGGCGCACCGCGCCTGGATCGGCTCCCATGGCGAGGACATGCCCGAAATTCTGGACTGGCGGTGGACGAACTAGGCCATGGACTTCAAGGACTACTACAAGGTTCTCGGCCTCGAGCGCGGCGCTGCCGAAGACGAGGTCCGCAAGGCCTATCGCAAGCTCGCGCGCAAGTACCATCCCGACGTCAGCAAGGAGCCCGACGCCGAGCAGCGCATGCGCGACATCAACGAAGCCAACGACGTGCTGCGCGACCAGGAAAAGCGCGCGGCCTACGACCAGCTGGCCGACCACGTGGCGCGCGGCGGCAGTCCCGGCGGCGAGTTCCAGCCACCGCCGAACTGGGACGAGGGTTTCGAGTTCCATCGCGGACCGGCGCAGGGGCCGGCCGACCATGCGGAGTTCAGCGAGTTCTTCTCATCCCTGTTCGGTGCGGCCGAGCGGCGCGGCGCGGAGCGGCGCAACCGCCGCGCACGCGGCGAGGACCATCACGCCGCGATCGAGATACAACTCGAAGACGCGCTGAAAGGCGCAGAGCGCGAGATCACGCTGCGCTCGCAGGAGATCGACGCGCAGGGCCGGCCGGAGTGGAAGACCCGCACGCTCAGCGTGACGATCCCGCCAGGGGTCCGCCCGGGCCAGTACATCCGCCTTGCGGGCCAGGGCATGGCGGGCCTGGGCGGCGAAGCGGCCGGCGATCTCTACCTTGAAGTGCGCATCGCGCCGCACAGGCTCTACCGCATTGAGGGCAGCGACCTCTACATGACGCTGCCGATCACGCCGACCGAAGGCGCGCTTGGCGCCAAGGTGGAGGTGCCGACGCCGAGCGGTGGCGTGATCGAGGTCACCGTGCCGGCGAACGCACGCAACGGCCTCAAGCTGCGCCTCAAGGAGCGCGGGCTGCCGGGCAAGCCGCCGGGCAACCTGTACCTGCTGCTCGAGATCGCACTGCCGCCGGCCGATACCGCGGCAGCACGCGAGGCCTACGAGCAACTCGCACGCGCGGCGCCCTTCAACCCGCGCAGCCATCTGGGAGTGTGATGACCATGACGACCGCCCTTTCAGTCACAAGCACCGTACTGGGTACTTCGCACCCGCTCGGGGCGCAAGAACTCGCACACGCCTGCGGCGCGGAGATCACCTGGGTGGTCCAGCTCGTCGAGGTCGGGATCATCGAATCGCGGGCACCGGCAGCACAAATCGACGATTGGCGCTTCGAGAGCGCCGACCTGCAAAGCGCCCTTTCGGTACGCCGCCTGCAGCGCGATTTCGGTGTCGATCTCGATGCAGCCGCGCTCATCATCGACTTGAAGCACGAGGTTCAGCGCCTGAGGGCGGTGCTGGTCGCGCGGGGCCTGGGCCGGGAGATTTAGAGCCTGTTGAATGACAGGCCCTGGCCGACTGCTCGCGTCGATCGTGTCCTCGGCTCCGAGTCGCCGTCGAGCAGCAGCGTCTGCATCAGTCCTCGCAGAATCGGCAGAGCCGGCGCCTCGGTGCGGCGGCGCAAGGTCACGAGGCCGAACCTTGCGACGCCGTTCAACATCGGATTCATCCTGAGTTCGACCAGGTCCGGTGCCGCCGCGCGGATCGCGAGCAGCACGGCGTCGCTGCGACGCACCACATCCACCAGGCTTGGAACCTCCTCGCACTGCAAGGTAACGCAGAGCGCCGGATGCGCCTGCGGTCCGTAGGTTTCGATCAAGGTACGCGCCACCTCCTCGCTCAACGGCGTGGAGGCGATGGGATAGCGCTGCACCGCCTCGAAGCCGACGCCCTTGCGTATACGGGTGAGCGGATGGCCGCGGCGGCACATGAACACGCCGCGCATTTCACGCAGCGTCCCCACCTCCAGGTCGGCAGCGGGCCTCAGCGAACGCGCGTCGACCACCAGCGCGTCGAGCGTGCGTGCGCGCAGTGCCTGCGTCAGCAGATCGGTCCCGCCGCGCGAGACCACCACGCGCATCTTCGGGTGGTGCGTCGCCATGTGCATCAGGAAGGGGGTCATCAACATCGCACCGGGCCCCGAGCCCATGCCGATGCGGATCGAACCGCCCTGCCCCTCGCGCATCAGCCGGCCGCTGTCACGCAACTCGTCGGCCTCGAACACCAGCTGCCGTGCCCGGTCGAGCACCTCGCGCCCGAAAGGCGTGAGTTCGTTGCGGCGTCCGATACGGTCCAGCAGCGGCATGCCGAGCTCGTCCTCGAGCGCGCGGATGCTGCGGCTCAGGGCGGGCTGCGTGAGGCACAGCGCCTGTGCCGACTTGCTGAACGACCCGCTCTCGGCAAGCGCGATCAGGTGTCTGAGTTGAACCAGGGTCATCGTGGGTACGGGCTAGGATCTTGGCTGCATCGGACTCATGGTAATGGAGCCAACAATGCATTGGACGTTCTGATTCGCGGCTTCTACGATCCGCTGGCGTCTTGCCTCATGAGGCGCTCAACCGGAGCACCCGATGAATCCGTTCTTCCTGCGTTCACTCGCCTTCCTCCTTGCCGCCGCGCTGCTTGCGCCGGGCGCCGCACTCGCCCAGGCTTACCCGACCAGGCCGGTCAACCTCATGGTGCCGTATCCCGCAGGCGGTCCGTCCGACGCGGCGGCGCGCATCTTCACGGTGCCGCTGGGCAAGGAACTTGGCCAGCAGGTGATCGTGGAAAACCTCGGCGGCGTGAGCGGCGCCATGGCCGCGCAGAAGGTGCTGGCGGCGCCGGCCGATGGCCACTATGTATTCCAGGGCTCCCCCAACGAGGTGATCCTGTCGCCGCTGGCCAACGCAGCCGTGAAGCTCAAGACCGAGGATTTCCGCCTGGTGCACCCCGTCACCGATGCGGTCATGGTATTCGTGGCACGCAAGGACTTGCAGGCCGACAGCGTCGACGAACTGATCGCACTGGCGCGCCGGTCCGGCGACAAGCCGTTGAGCTACGGCAGCGTGGGCGTCGGCTCCCTCTACCATCTGATCCTGGAGAACCTGCAGCAGCGCACCGGCACCAGGATGACGCATGCGCCCTACAAGGGCAATGCGCCGCTGTTGCAGGACATCGGCGGCGGCCAGGTCGACTTCGCCGTGCTCGTCTACAGCGCCGCCATGGGTGCGCTGGCCGAACAGGGCAGGCTCAAGGTGATCGGCCAACTCGGCGCGCAGCGCTCCGAACTGCTGAAGAACGTTCCGAGCGTGAGCGAAGGCAAGGAGCTCAAGAACTTCTCGTACAAGATCTGGAGCGGCTTCATGGTGCCGAGGAACACGCCCGAAGAAGCGGTGCAACGCCTTCACCGGGCGATCCAGGCGAGCTTGAAAGATCCGGTCGTGCGTTCACAATTGGCGGCGCAAACCCAGCTGGCGTCGATGCCGATGTCGCTCGCCGAATCCGCCCGGTTCTTCGAGGCCGAGACAGCGCAATACCGCACCATCGCCAAGTCCATCAATCTGCAGCCGCAATGACGACACATCATGAGCACGCTTCTTGAAGAACTGCACGCACAGGCCGATGAGTTCATCGGCGTGCGGCGCGATATTCACCGGCACCCCGAACTGGCGTTCGACGAGCACCGCACCTCGGCGCTGGTTGCCGCCAAGCTGCAGGCCTGGGGCTATGAAGTCGAGCGCGGCATTGGCGGCACCGGCGTGGTGGGACGGCTCGTGCGCGGCACGGGCTCGGGCCGGCTCGGCCTGCGTGCGGACATGGACGCATTGCCGATCGACGAGGCCACCGGCCTGGACTACGCCAGCAGCCATTGCGGCGTGATGCATGCCTGCGGCCATGACGGCCACACCGCGATGCTGCTGGCCGCGGCACGTCATATTGCCGAGCGGGGGCGGTTTTCCGGCACGCTCAACCTGATCTTCCAGCCGGCCGAGGAAGGCGGCGGCGGCGCAGTGCGGATGATGGAGGACGGGCTGTTCGACAGGTATCCGTGCGACGCCGTCTTCGCGATGCACAACATGCCCGGTGTACCGCAGGGCGAACTGGTGCTGCGCGAAGGCGCGGCGATGGCGTCATCGGACTACGCGACCGTCACGATCACCGGCATCGGCGGCCACGGCGCCATGCCGCATCGCAGCGCCGACCCGATCGTGGCCGCGGCGAGCATCGTGATGGCGCTGCAGACCGTGGTGTCGCGCAACATCGATCCGCTGCAGATGGCGGTGGTGACGGTCGGGGCACTGCATGCCGGCAAGGCGAACAACGTGATCCCGCAGACCGCCACATTGGAGATCAGTGTTCGCGCGCTGGACCGCGAGGTCCGCAGCAGACTCGAGATGCGCATCAAGGCCCTCGTTGCGGCTCAGGCGGAGAGCTTCGAGGTCCGTGCGCAGATCGATTGGCGGCCCGGCTATGCGGTGCTGGTCAACGCGCCTCGCGAAACTGCTTTCGCGCGCGATGTCGCCGTGGAACTGCTCGGGCCGGACCGGGTCACCCTGCAGGGGCCCGCGTTGTCCGGCAGCGAAGACTTCGCCTTCATGCTCGAACGAGTGCCCGGCAGCTACCTGCTGATCGGAAATGGCGCGGGCGACAGCAGCGGCGCGTGCATGGTGCACAACCCCGGCTATGACTTCAACGACGACAACGTCGGCACCGGGGCCGCGTACTGGGTGTTGTTGACCGAGCGGTTCCTGAGCGCCTCGCGGAAACCGTGAACGACTGCACGCCGACCGCGCGACAGCAACCGATCGCTGCGGCCTCGACGACGCAGAATGAGACAAATCCCGTTCGCTCTCCGAGGCTCAAAGATGCCCATCCTCCCAGCCGTCGCCCTGCTGCTCGTCGCCCTGACTGCGCGTGCGGAACCGCCGTCCGGGCAAGCCTTGGTGGATGCAGCGTCCGATGCGGTCAAGAAGTGCATGGTGGCCGATGCGTCGGGGACATTGGATCGATGCGGCAGCTTGCCTGGCAACTCACCGGATGTCGCTGCAGCCCGGAGCTCGGTGAAGAGGCTCGATCAGGAGCGGAATGTGTTCATGGCGCTGTGTCGGACCCATCTGAGGACAACCGATTGCGAACTGCGGGCCGAGCTGAGCATCGAGCGTGGTGAGTCGCAGGCCCTGAAGTAGAGGTCGAGGCTTCAGGGCACGTTGGAGGAGTGGCCCGAGAACGGCTTGCTCGGCAGCTTCAGGAAGCCCATGTGCTCGCCCTTGGGGTTCAACAATTTGGCGGGGCTCCATACCGCATCGCCACCGTACTTCAGTTCCCCGAAGCGATAGTTGCGCACGCCGGAGGCGCTGTAGTCGCCGACGCTGAAGGTGTGCCAGGTCGTGTGGTAGTTGTCCACTTCCTCGGCAAAGATCGGGTCCATGCGCGAGTCGTGAATCACCGTCTCGACCGTGCCGATCACCTGCTTGCCGTCCGGTGAAGTCCGCAGCTTCACCAGGTTGATCTTGCGATTGGCACGGTCCACCACCTTGAGCGCCGTATTGATCGCGTCGTCCTCGATGCTCGGGTGCCCCTTCGAACGGTTGATGTAGGTGACGTTGTCACCCAGGCCGGTCACCATACCCACCTGATGGATGTCCGACGGCTGCGGCTCGGTCACCTTGTGGCCCGGTGCATAGCGGCCCACCGCGTACAGGTAGAGCTTGCCCTTGCGGGTTGCCACGCCCATCAACGGGTAGTGCGGATCGGCCAGCTTTTTGTACGGGTACTTGTTCGGCGTGGATTCGTCCTTCACGTCGTTGCGGCTCTCGTGGTTGTAGGTCGCCGTGGACCACACGCCCACCGGCTGATCGCCGGGCGCGAGCGCCAGCGTCTTCACCAGCTTCGGCATGTTCGCCGTGGTGAGCGGGTACGGCCATCGGCTGGCACCGTGGCCCACGTTCTGCGTCTCGCGGTTGCTGGCCTTGCTGCCCAGGTACATACCGTTCGTGTACTTGAACAGCGGGCCGAGGTCGATGAAGCCCACGGTGCCTTCGCTCATGCTGGCCACGAGGGCGACAGCGCCCTTGGGGTACTTCTCGTAGTCCTCGCCGCCGGGCTGCATCTTCGAGAGGTTGTCGGCCAGCGGAGAGTTCACTTCCAGGAAGCCGTTGATTTCTCCGTCCTTGAACTTGACTGCCTTCAGGTGATTGAAGCCGGTCGTGATGCCGATCGCGCTCGGGGCCTTCATGTTCGCCGGCAGGTCGATCATGCCGATCAGCTTCATGAAGGCGTAGTTGCCCTGGCTCATGAAACCGGGCTTGGTGTTGTCCAGACCGCCGCCCCACCACTTGTACGGCTTCTCGTCGTACTTCGTGCCGTCCGAGGTTCCGCCCAGAGAGACGACCGCAACTTGCCCGGTGCCCTTCTGGACATTCATTCCCGACACCAATGCGAATTCGCCGGTTCCGGTCACGGCGCCGGCCGTGGGCACGAAGCCCAGCGGCAGTTCGGTCACGGACTCGTTGCGCGCCGTCCCGGTGCCCACGGTCATCAAGCGTGCTGCCCGCGTCGGGCTGCCCTGCGTGGCGACGATGGAAAGCCGAGTCGAAGGGGAATCGGCCTGATTGACATCCCGGAAGCCGAACACCGGCAAGTCGGCTTTCTCGCTGGCCTTCAGTTCGCCGCGCTTGATGTAGTTCTCCACGGCCAGTGGCAGCAGCTTGCCGTTGCCGTGCTGCCAGAGCGGCATTGGTTCGGTGTAGGCCATCTCGCCGCCGATGGCAGCGTTCTGCAACCACTGCACGGCCTCGGTCACCGACGCGACGGCGGGCTTGCCGATGACCGCCATGTTGACCGTCATGAAGAGGTTCGGATCGGTGAGATTCGGCGGGCCAAAACCGTAGGGCTGCAACAGCGGCCCGTTCTGGAAGTGGCCCGCGGCTGGCCGGTGCGGCAGCGTTGGCGCATTCGTGGTCGCGGCCGGCTTGCCGAAGCGCAGTTCGATGCCCTCGTCCTCCACCAGCTTGTAGGCAATGGCATGCCATGCGTTGGGTGCCGGGGCCGGGGGCGCTGCATGCACTGCGGAGGCGAACGCCAGGAGGATGAGGGCGATGTATTTCATGGTGTCACTTCGAGAGTGTCAGGGCGCCAGACGATTTCCCGGAGCCGGTGCCGGCGTTAGCGCCGGGTGCTAGCGCTTGCGAAAAACCACCACGTGCTGCCACGGCAGGCGCTTGTCGGTGCGCTGCCATGCGAGCGGATGCACCTGCGCCTCCTGCCGGATCTGCGCCTCGCTCATCTTGTGCAGCGCCTTGATGGGAACCCTGGCGTCTTCCGCGCGGTACTCGACGAATACCATCTGGCCGCCGGACTTCAGCGAGCGGACCACGCTGGCGAGCACCTCGTACGGGAACGACAGCTCATGGTAGACGTCGACCATGATGGCCAGATCCACCGAGCCCGGTGCAAGCCTGACGTCGGTCTCGGTGCCCAGCGACGGCTCGACGTTGCGCAGCCCCTCCTGCTGCGCCGCCTTGCGAAGCAGGGCCACCATCTCCGGCTGCACATCGACGGCCAGCACCTTGCCCGAAGGCGCCACCGCCTTGGCCATGCGGCGCGACAGGTAGCCGGTGCCCGCGCCGATGTCGGCCACGACCAGTCCGGGCTTGAGCTCGAGCGCATCCAGGAGCAGATCGGTGCGCTCCTCCTTCTCGCGCTCCTCGCGCTCCAGCCAGGCCGCGCCCTGCCAACCCATGACCTGCGAGATCTCGCGGCCCATGTAGCGCTTGCCGATGCCGTCGGCGCTCGGCGTGGCGGTTGTGTAGCCGGGCTGCTGCGCAAGGGCTGCCATGGGCGCTGCGGCCGACAGCGCCATGACGAGGCACAGCACGCGGGCGCAGGATGGTGTGAAGACGGTCATGGCGGGTGCTTTCGGACGATGCGAACGATCATGCCAGCCATGCATCATGCCCAAGCGGTCAGGTCCTACAGACCGCCTTGGCGGCAACGGCGTAAGTTGACCAAAACGTTGGAGATCGAACATGCCTGATGCGCAGGAGTTGGCCAAGACCGCACGCACGCCGTTTCCCGGTGAGAGCGACAGCTACCGCACGGCCCGCCAGGCGTTGTTGGCCGGAGAGATCGAGTTTCGCCGCCACATGACCCGGCTGACTGAGCAGCGCCGTGCCCTTCCGCCCGGGCCGGTGATCGTGAAGGACTATCGCTTCAACAACGCGACCGGCCAGGACCTGGGGCTGCTCGAACTCTTTGGCGAGCACCACACGCTTGTCACCTATTTCTGGATGTTCGGGCCGCAGCGAGACCGGCCGTGCCCCATGTGTACCAACTGGCTCGGGGCCGTGAACGGCAATGCGGCAGACATCGCGCAGCGGGTGGCGCTGAAGATCCTCGGGCGCAGCCCGGTCGAGCGTCAGCAAGCCTTCGCACGGGAGCGCGGCTGGCGCCATCTCGAATTTGTTCAGACTGCCGGCGACGACTATGCCGACGACCTGGGCCTCATCAACCCAGACGGCAGTGAGAACCCCGCCCTCGTGGTCTTCCAGAGAGACGGTGACGAGGTCCGCTTGTTCTGGGCCAGCGAAATGAAAATGGAGATGGCCGATCCCGGACAAGACCCACGCGACGCGCCCGACATCGCCTCGCTGTGGTCGATTCTCGACCTCACACCCGGCGGCCGAGGGCAGGACTGGTATCCGAGGTTGAGCTACTGAACCATCGGCGCTGGGGGCATTGGCGCCCTACCTTGCGCCGGCAGCCTGGAGCTTGTCGACCATCGCCGTGTAGCCCCGCGCTCTCGCGAGCTGGAGCGGCGTGTTGCCCTGCCGGTCGGTCAACTGGAGCCTGGCGCCCGCATCGACCAGCGCAGCCAGCGTGCGCTGGTGGCGCGGGCCTCCGTCGCCGAGCACGATCGATTCGATCAGCGCCGTCCAGTGAAGGTTGTTGACGTGGTCCAGCGGGGCGCCGGCCGCGATCAGGCGCCGCACGACCTCGGCGTGCCCGAGGTGGGCGGCGGCGATCAGCGCGGTGCCGTCGTAGCGGCTGGTGGTCTGCCGCGCGCTGGCGCCGAGCGAAAGCAGCAGCGTGAGCGTTTGCACGTCGTCGGCAACCGAGGCGATGGTCACCGCGTCGTAGCGGTCTTCCTCGAGCCGGTCGAGATTTGCCCCGGCCCCGGCGAGCGCGCGAATCGCTCCGCGCTGGCGCGCGTGCGTTGCCACGTGCAGGGGTGTGCGGCCACGGCTGTCGCGTGCGTCCAGGTCGGCACCCGCCTCGATCAATGCCGCGATCCGCGGCAGATCGCCGCGCCAGGCTGCCTGGTGCAGGCCTTCGTAGGCCAGCACTTCGGCCGCCGCCGGTGGCACCTGCGCCGCCACAGGATGGGCCAGGCTGGCGGCCGCGAGCATCAGCGCAACGGTCATCGACGCGGCTCTACCCATGGCTTCACCCCTTGAAGATCGCTTCAAGATCCGCTTCTTCGGTCGCGTTGTCCAGCTTCATGCTGCTCTCGATGTGGTCGAGATGCTCGAGCATGAGCCGCTCGGCGCGAACCGCGTCGCGCTTGGCGATCGCATCGATGATCTGCGCATGTTCGTCGGCGCGGCAGCTCGTCGACGTCGGCGCGTCGTAGAGAAAAATCATCATGCAGGTCAGCACCGACAACTCGCGCATGGTGCGCGCCAGGGCGGTGTTGCCGGCCAGTTCGGCCGCTAGCGAGTGGAACTCGCCGGACAGGCGGATCACCGCGCGCTTGTCGTCGCGCTGCCGGGCGGCGTGCTCCAGCTCCTGATGCTGGCGCAGGCGAGCCAGCTTGTCCGGTGTCAGGGTCTCGACCAGCCGGCGCAGCACGGCCGGCTCGATCAGCCGGCGAGCCTCGAAGACATGAAGCGCCTGCTCGATCGAAGGCTTGGCGATATACGCGCCGCGCTGCGGAATCAGCTCCACGATCTGTTCATGGGCCAGACGCGCCAGCACCTCGCGAATGCGTGCGCGGCTGGCGCCGAAGATTTCGGCCAGGCGCTCCTCTCCCATCTTGGTGCCGGGATGAAGGCGGTGTTCGAGGATGGCGACATAGATCTTTTCGTAGATCTCGTCTTGCGTGTTCTCGCGGTCGAGTCGGGCTTGCGAGGCTGGCTTGCGCGCGCTGGTGGTCGGCATTTCTGTTTGGAGCGTGGCGAGCGATTCGGACGCCAGCCGCACGCGAGGGTGACGACAGAGGCCGGCGGAATGGGCGCTCATTATCGCCAGCCGAACAGCTGGCCCCAGCCGCTCACCTGCGCCGTGTCGATGCCACAGGCGCGCAACTGGCCCCAGACGGTGGTACTGACGGTGTCGAGCAGCGGAATGCCCAGCTCGGCCTCGACCGCCTCGGCCAGCGGCGCCGCGCGCAGGTTGGTGCAGAAGGTGGTGATGGCATCCGGTCGAACGCCGGCCACTTCCCGCATCAGGCCCATGAGGCGCTCCGGCTCCACCAGGGCGAAGTCGTGGTTCACGCGGATACCCAGGTGGCGCTCCGCCACCACCTCGATGCCGATGCGCCGGTAGTTGTCGACAATACGCTGCTGCACGTCGGCGGTGTAGGGCGTCACCAGTGCCAGCCGCTTCACGCCGCGCAGCGCGAGCAGTTCGTTCAACGCCAGCACGGCGGTGGTGGCGGCAATGCCCGTGCGCTCCCGGATGCGCTCGACCAGGCGCAGGTCGGCGTCGAAACCCAGCCAGCCCGACGAGGTGCCGCTCCATCCGATCACGTCGACCTTCGCATCGGCCAGAAGCTCCGCTGCGGCGAGGATCTTGCTGTCGTCGAACTGGCCGAGCGCCTGGGCCGACAGCGAGATTTCGGTCACCTCGAAGCGAGAAAAATGAGCGCTGCAGCCGGGCACAAATGCGGCAAGCCTGCTGGTCAGCGGCTCCAGCACGGTGTTGGACGACGGTGTGAGCACGCCAAGGCGAAAAGTGGGCGACATGTGGGTTCCTGTGGCCGAGCTTCGTTGAAGGAAATATTGTCGACATCAGTGTAATCACTTATTCCGACAAATATTATGTCGACGATGATGTCGACAATATGTCGGCAACCCACCCTTTCGATCTGGTGCTGCGAAACGCCCGCGTGGCGACCGCCAGCGACACCTTCAGCGCGGACATCGGCATTGCCGGTGGCTGCATCGTTCAACTCGGCAATGGACTCGCCGGCGGCGCGCGCGAGATCGACGCCGCCGGCCGCGTCGTGACGCCCGGCGGCGTCGACGCGCACTGCCACCTCGACCAGCCGATGGCCCCGCCGCTGCGCATGGCCGACGACTTCACCAGCGGCACGCGCAGCGCGGCCTGCGGCGGCACGACCACGGTGATTCCCTTCGCTGCGCAGGAGAAGGGGCAAACGCTGCGCGCGGCCGTCGACGACTACCACCGGCGCGCCGAGGGCCGCGCCCATGTGGACTACGCCTTTCACCTGATCGTCAGCGACCCGACGCCGCAGGTGCTGAACGACGAACTTCCGGCGCTGATCCGCGAGGGCTACACCTCGTTCAAGATCTACATGACCTACGACGACCTGAAGCTCGACGATGGACAGATCCTCGACGTGCTGTCGGTCGCTCGCGAGCACGGCGCGATGGCGATGGTCCATGCCGAGAACGCCGACTGCATCGAATGGCTGACCCGGAAGCTCGAAGCTGCCGGACGCACCGCGCCGCGCTTCCATGCCGAGTCGCGGCCGATGCTGGTCGAGCGCGAGGCGACGCATCGCGCCATCGCGCTTGCGGAACTGGTCGACGTGCCGATCCTCATCGTGCATGTATCGGGGCGCGAGGCGGTGGAGCAGATCCGCTGGGCGCGTGCCCACGGCCTGCAGGTGTTTGCCGAGACCTGCCCGCAATATCTGTTCCTGACCGCGGCGGACCTCGGTGCGGACGACAGCTACCAGGGCGCGCGCTGCGTCTGCAGCCCGCCGCCGCGCGACAAGTCGAACCAGGAGGTGATCTGGAATGGCTTGAACGACGGCCTGTTCTCGGTGTTCTCGTCCGACCACGCACCCTTTCGCTACGACGCGCCCGAGGGCAAGAAGCCCGGCGGCGAGGAGGTCGCGTTCCGCCACATTCCCAACGGCATTCCCGGGCTCGAGACGCGGCTGCCGCTGCTCTATTCCGAAGGCGTGCTGGGCGGCCGCATCACCTTGAACCGCTTCGTCGAGTTGACCTCGACCCTGCCGGCCAAGGCCTACGGCCTCCATCCGCGCAAGGGCACGATCGCGGTCGGCAGCGATGCGGACCTGGTGATCTGGGACGAGCGCGAGTTCGTGCTGCGCAATGCGGACCTGCATCACAACGTCGACTACACGCCCTACGAGGGACGCACCTTGCGGGCCTGGCCCGGCATGACGATCGCACGCGGCGAAGTGGTGTGGGAGAACGGGCAGTTCCTCGGCCGCGCAGGCCAGGGGCGCTTTTTACGCTGCGACGCGCCGTCGCTGATGCCCCGGCGCATGTAGCCCACCGCGGAGTCAGGCACCGACATGAAGCTGCTGCTGATCAACCCCAACATCTCGGACAGCGTGTCCGAGCTGATCCGCGGCGAGGCGCAGCGCAGCGCCTCGCCGGGCACCGAGATCGAGGTGTTGACCGCGCCGTTCGGCGTCGCCTACATCGAGACCCGGTTCGAGTCGCTGATCGGTGCTTACGCAGCGGCGCAGATCGCTGCCGAGCATCACGGGCGTTTCGATGCGGTCGTGGTGGCCGCCTTCGGAGACCCGGGTCTCGCCGCGCTGCGCGAGGCACTGCCGATTCCGGTCACCGGCCTCACCGAAGCGGCGCTCGCCAGCGCGCACCTGCTGGGCCACCGTTTCTCGATCATCGCGATCTCGCAGCGCATCCAGGCCTGGTACCGCGAAGTGGTGGACGCCTATGGCTTCGGCCCCCGCCTGGCCAGCATCCGCGCGCTGGACCGACCGCTGGACAGCATCGGCGCCGTGCAGGACGAGCACGCGCAGGCGCTGAAAGCGCTTGCCGAACGCGCGGTCGACGAGGACGGCGCCGACGTCATCGTGCTGGCCGGCGCACCCCTGGCCGGCCTGGCGCGCAGTCTCAAGGGCCAGCTGCCGGTGCCGGTGGTCGACGGCGTGTCGAGCGCAGTGCGCCACGCCGAAACGCTGGTGGCGCTGCAACCCAGCAAGGCACGGCGGGGCAGCTTTGCGCCGCCGCCGCACAAACCCAACCGCGGGCTACCGCCTGCCATCGAGGCGCTGCTGCGCCGCCAGTGATCCGCAACCTTCCCCACCATCCACGGAGTCTTCGAACCATGCAAAGACGTCACATCCTCCAGGCCGCTGGCGCGGCTGCCGCCGCATCGCTGGCGGCGCCCTCCCTGTTCGCACAGGCCTTGCCGAGCACGCCGATCCGTCTCGTCGTGGGCTTTCCGCCCGGTGGCGGTGCCGACGCGCTCGCGCGCGTGGTGGCGCAGAAGCTCGGCGTCATGTGGGGCCAGCCGGTCGTGATCGAAAACAAGGCCGGTGCCTCGGGCACGCTCGCAGCCGACTACATGCTCCAGCAGCCGGCCGACGGCAGTGTGCTGCTGCTGTCCAACATCAACAGCCACGCGCTCGCTCCGGCCGTGCGCTCCAACCTGCGCTACAACGCCGAGCGCGACTTCGTGCCGGTGGTGCTGCTCGGCGTCACGCCGAACCTGCTGATCACGAGCGCGTCGAACCCGGTGAAGTCGGTGAAGGACGTCGTCGCGTTGTGCAAGGCAAACCCGGGCAAGGTCAGCTTCGGTTCCGCCGGGCCGGGCACGATCCAGCACTTCGCGATCGAGATATTCAAGCTGCAGGCCGGTGTGGATGTGCTGCACGTGCCGTACAAGGGCAGCGGCCCGCTGCTCACCGACCTGATCGGCGGCCAGATCCAGTTCACCTTCGAAACCATGACCGCCGCCACGCCGCACGTGAAGAACGGCCGCGTCGTCGCGCTCGCGCAGACCCGCGCCAGGCGGTCCAGGGCCTACCCCGACCTGCCGACCATGCAGGAGCAGGGCTTCCCCGAGTTCGAGACCATGAATTGGTACGGCGTCTCCGGCCCGGCAAAGCTGCCGGCGGCGCTGGTGCGCAGGATCAACCAGGACGTCAACACGGTGCTCGCGATGGCCGACGTGCAGGAAAAGTTCGAGGGCTTCGGCGTCGAGGACGGCGGCGGTCCGGTGGAGCGCTACAGCAGCTTCACGCGCAGCGAGATCGCCAAATGGGCCAAGGTGGCGAAGGACGCCAAGGTCACGATCGACGCCTGAACGGGCGGCCTCTCGACAGCCCGATGGCGCGCAACTTGCAACAGGCCCGCCATGACAGCTTCCCCTCGCCACCCCTCCAAGACTGCCGGGGTCACCCGGATCGACCGCGACAGCGACAGCACGGTGCAGTCGCTCACAAGGGCGATGCAGTTGCTCGAACTGCTGGCCGATGACGACGAAGGCTACCGCCTGGTCGACATCGCCGCGCACAGCGGGCTCTCCTCGTCCACCGCCCATCGCCTCCTCACCACGATGGAGCAGCGCCAGTTCGTCCAGTTCGACCGCGAAACCAACCTCTGGCATGTGGGCGTGCGCTGCTTCTCGGTCGGCGCCGCCTTCGCGCGCCGGCGCCGCATCGCGCATCTCGCGCTGCCGGTGATGCGGCGACTGCGCGACAGCACCGGCGAGAGCATCAACCTCGGCATCGCCGACCTCGGCGACATCGTGTTCGTGACCCAGGTCGAGAGCCGCGAGCTGATGCGCGCCATCGGCAAGCCGGGCTTTCGCGCACCACTGCACGGCACCGCGATGGGGCAGGCGGTCCTGGCCGCAATGGCAGAGGACGACGTGCTTCAGTACCTGCGCACCTACGGGCTGCCCAAGCTCACCAACAACACGATCGCACGCGCATCGCGGCTGCACGAGACGCTCGGCGGCGTCCGCCGCGCCGGCTATGCGGTCGACGACGAACAGAACGCGGTCGGCCTGCGCTGCATCGCCGCCGCAGTGCGCGACGAGCACGACCAGCCCTTCGGCGCGATCTCGATCGTCGGGCCCACACAGCGCATCAAGAGCGCCGATTTCGCGCAGCTCGGCGCCACGGTGCGCGCCGCCGCCGACGAGATCACCGCCGCCTACGGCGCACGGGTGCGCTGACGCGCATCTTCCATTGGCAGGCAGCGTCAAGTGCTTGATTGCAAAACGCTTTTTCCCCTTGTCCCGCGCAGCGGAATAGTCCGCAGCACGGCCCTCCGGCGCGCTTCAATGGCATGCACCTTCACTGCGGTCCCACGCAAAACGAACCCATGAAAACATTGCTCCCACCGCACCGCTTCAGCAGCCTGCTGGCGCGCGTCTGCGACTGGACCGTGATCGCCTGCGGCTGGTGGTTGATCGCGCTCTCGGTCATGACCTGCGTCGAGATGCTCGGGCGCAAGGTGCTGTCCTTCAGCCTGCAGGGCATCGACGAGATCGGCTCGTACACCTACGGCATCGTCGGCGCGTTCGGCTTTGCCTACACGCTGATCACGCGCAGCCACACGCGGGTCGACTTCCTGCTGTCGCGCTTTCCGGTGAAGACACGCGCGCTGCTCAACCTGCTCGCGATGCTGAGCCTCGCCGCCTTGTCGTTCCTGTGCCTCTGGCGCGGCTACCACGTGCTGGCCGAAAGCATCGAGCTCGGCAGCACTGCGGCCACGCCGCTTGCGACGCCGATGTGGATTCCGCAATCGATCTGGCTCGGCGGCTACCTCATGTTCGCGCTCGTCGCCGGCTGGGCCGCGCTCGACGCGCTGCGCCTGTTCGCGACGCGCCGCACGCAGGAGCTCAACGCGCGCTTCGGCCCGCAGACGCTGGAGGAAGAGATCGAGGCGGAGACCGACATCCACCTGAAAAAGCCCATCGAGACGGCACCCCCCCACACCACCCCCGCTGGAGCCGCATCATGATCGGACCCCTCGAAATTCTGGCCGGACTGGCGATCATGCTGGGCCTGATGTTCATCGGCTTCCATGTCGCCACCACGATGCTGGTCGTCGGACTGATCGGGGCGATGCTGCACTTCGGCATGCCGGCGATCAACGCCGTCGGCGAGCAGCTCTGGGCCGCCGGCGAAGACTATCTGCTGCTGTCGATCCCGCTGTACATCCTGCTCGGCGAGATCCTGATGCGCGGCGGCGCCACCGACAAGATGTACCAGTCGCTCGGGCAGTGGCTCAACCGCATGCCGGGCGGCCTGCTGCACACCAACATCGGCGCCTCGGCGCTGTTCTCCGCGGTGTCCGGGTCGTCCGTCGCGACCGCGGCGACGATCTCCACCGTCGCGCTGCCTGCCTTCAAGAACCGCAAGTACGACCAGCGCATGGTGCTCGGCACCATCGCCGCCGGCGCCAGCCTGGGCAACCTGATTCCGCCGGGCGTGGCTTTCATCATCTACGGCTCGATGACCAACACCTCGGCGGCGCGGCTGTACATGGCGGGGCTGATGCCCGGCCTGATCATGACGGTGCTGTTCTTGCTCACGATCCTGGTCATCTGCCTCTGGAAGCCCTCGGTGGCCGGCACGCGCGAGGCCGGCACCGCGCTGCGGGAGAAGCTGCGCAACTCGGTGCACCTGCTGGGCCCGCTGGCCGTGTTCGCGGTCGTGATGGGCGGCATCTACACCGGCTGGGCCACCGTGACGGAAAGCGCCGCGCTCGGCGTGATCGTGTGCCTGCCGATCGCGGCGGCCTACCGCAAGCTCACCATCCCGATGCTGCACGAGTGCTTCCGCTCGACGATGCGGCTCACCGCGATGACCGCGCTGATCCTGGTCGCAGCGCTGTATCTCAACTTCGTGCTCTCCCTGCTCGGCGTGCCGCAGGCCCTGGCCAGCCTGATCAAGTCGGCCGACGTCTCGCCCATCATGCTGCTCTGGATGCTGGCCGTGATGTACCTGGTGCTCGGCATCGCGCTCGAGACGATGCCGATGCTGGTCGGCACCTTGCCGGTGGTCTTCCCCATCATCCAGGCGGCCGGCATCGACCCCGTCTTCTTCGGCGTCTTCATGGTGCTGATGTGCGAGATCTCGCTGATCAGCCCGCCGATCGGCATGACGCTGTACGTGATCCAGGGCGTGCGCGGCGAAGGCTCGATCAACGACGTGTTCCAGGGCACCCTGCCCTTCTTCGCCGCAATGATCGTGATGACCGCGATCCTGATTCACAACCCCTCGATCGCCACCTACCTGCCCAACCTGATGTTCGGCAAGTGATGCCCGACCCACGAGAGAAGCCATGAAACTCAAGCTCGCAATCCTTGCCGCCGCGCTCGCCTTCGCGCTGCCGGCCCAGGCCCAGAACACCAAGCTGCGCGTCGCCGGCAGCCTGGTGTCCGGCGGCCTGATCCAGCAGAACAAGGAGCAGCCGTTCTTCGAGAATTTCGCCAGGAACACGGGCCTTCCTATGGACATCGACTACAAGCCGATGGACGTGCTGGGCGTGAAGGACGCGGACGGCCTTCGCATCGTCAAGTCGGGCCTGTTCGACATCGTCACCCTGCGCCTCGCGCAGGTGTCGCGCGACGATCCGTTCCTGCTCGGGCCCGACATCGTCGGCCTGTCAACCGACTACGACACCGCACGCAAGGTTGTCGACGCCTACCGTGGCGACTTCGACAAGCGGCTGCAGGAACGCCACGGTGCCAAGCTGCTCGGCACCTATCCCTTCGGGCCGCAGATCCTGTTCTGCAAGACGCCGATCGCGGGTCTGGCCGACCTCAAGGGCAAGAAGGTTCGGGTGAGCGACCAGTCGCTCGCCAAGTTCATCGAGAAGCTCGGCGGCATCCCGGTCGCCCTCGCCTTCAACGAGACGCAGCAGGCGCTCGAACGCGGCGTGACCGACTGCGCCATCACCGGCCCGAGTTCGGCCAACTCGGCCGGCTGGCCCGAGGTCGCGAACCACGTCATGCCGATCGGGTTCCAGATCCACCTGGTCGCCTACGCGATCAACCTGAAGAAGTGGAATGCCCTGCCGGCCGAACAGAAAACCCGCATGAGCCAGGCCTTCGCGACGTTCGAGACCGAGGCCTGGGCTTATTCCCGCGAACTGTGGGACGACGCATCGCGCTGCAACGTCGGCCGGGACCCCTGCAAGTTCGGCAAGAAGTTCGCGATGAAGGAAGTGCCGGTCAAGCCCGAGGACCAGAAGCTGGTGCGCGACGCGGTGGGCACCGTTTCCCTGCCGCTGTGGGCCGAGGTCTGCGACAAGGCCTACGACAAGTGCTCTGCGACCTGGAAGCAGACGATCGGGCCGCTGGTCGGAATCCGGTGAATCAATTTTTACAGGAGTGATGCCATGAAGCTGAAGTCGGTTCTCCCGTTGCTCGCCGCAACCCTCGCGCTGGCTCTGCCGGCCTATGCCGACAACGCCAAGTTGCGCGTTGCCGGCAACCTGGTCGCCACCGGGCTGATCCAGCAGACCAGGGAGCAGCCCTTCTTCGAGAACTTCGCGAAGAACACAGGCCTGCCCATCGACGCCGACTACAAGCCGATGGACGTGCTGGGCGTGAAGGACGCCGACGGCCTGCGCGTCCTGAAGTCGGGCCTGTTCGACATCGTCACGCTGCGCCTGGCGCAGGTGTCGCGCGACGAGCCCTTCTTCCTCGGGCCCGACATCGTCGGCCTGTCGACCGACTACGTCGTTGCGCGCAAGGTCGTCGATGCCTACCGCGAGGCTTTCGACAAGCGCCTGCAGGAGCGCCATGGCGGCAAGCTGCTGGGCATCTATCCCTTCGGCCCGCAGGTGGTGTTCTGCAAGGTGCCGATCACCGGCCTCGCGGACCTGAAGGGCCGCAAGGTGCGGGTGTACGACCAGTCGCTGGCCAAGTTCATCGAGAAGCTCGGCGGCATACCGGTAACCATCCCCTTCGGCGAAACGCAGCAGGCGCTGGAACGCGGCGTCACCGACTGCGCCATCACCGGCCCGAGTTCGGCCAACTCGGCCGGCTGGCCCGAGGTCACGACCCACTTCATGCCGATCGGCTTCCAGATCGCGCTCAACGCCTATGCGATGAACCTGAACAAGTGGAACGCGCTGCCGGCCGACCAGAAGGCGAAGTTGACGGAAGCCTTCAAGAAGTTCGAGACCGAGCTCTGGGCCTATTCGAAAGAGCTGTTCGACGATGCCTCGCGCTGCAACGTGGGCAAGGACCCGTGCACGACGGTGAAGAAGTTCAACATGAAGGATGTGCCGGTCAAGCCGGCGGACGAGCAGATGATCCGCGACGCCTTGACGACCGTGTCGCTGCCGACCTGGGGCGAGCTTTGCGACAAGTCCTACGACAAGTGCTCGGCAATCTGGAAGCAGGTCGTCGGCCCGGTGGTGGGCGTGAAATGAAGCACACCCCCAGTGTTCCCCGAACGGGCATCGCTTCGCTTGCCGCTGCGTTTCATGCGTCGCGGAGGGCGTATTGCGCCATGGTCCACTGAGATGAAGCCGCTCTGGCAACTCACGGCGACGCAGCTCGCGGCCGGCTTTCGCGACGCTGCGTTCACGCCGACCCAGGCACTCCAGGCCTGCCTGGCGCGCAGCGCGGAGGTCAACCCGCGCCTGAACGCGCTGGTCGCGCTCGACGCCGAGGGCGCGACGCACGCCGCGCAGGAGAGCAGCGCACGCTGGCGCACGGGCCGTGCGTTCGGAGCGCTCGACGGCGTGCCCATCACGATCAAGGACAACATGCAGGTGCGCGGCCTGCCCACGCACTGGGGCAGCCGCGCCCTCGCCGGCTACGTGGCGGACCGCGACGAGCTTCCGGTCGCCCGGCTGCGCGAAGCCGGCGCCGTGATCTTCGGCAAGACGAACGTCCCCGAGTTCACCATGCAGGGCTACACCGGCAACCCGGTGTTCGGCCCCACCGGCAACCCGTGGAACCCGGCGCTGACGCCCGGCGGCTCGTCGGGCGGCGCGGTCGCGCTGGTCGCCGCGGGCGGATGCCCGATCGCGCTCGGCACCGACGGCGGCGGCTCGATCCGCCGGCCGGCGTCGCACACCAACCTGGTTGGCCTCAAGCCCTCGCGCGGGCGCGTGCCGCGCCGCGACGGGCTGCCGCAGATCTTTCTCGACTTCGAGGTCGCGGGGCCGGTGGCGCGCTGCGTCGACGACGTCGCGGCGGTGATGCAGGTGATCGGGCGCGCAACGGTGCAGCCGGCGACAGCGACGGCCGCGCGCATCCTGTACATCCCGCGTTTTGCCGATCACCCGGTCGATTCGCAGATCGCGCAGCTGACCGACGCCGCAGCACAGAACCTCGCCGCGCTGGGCCACGAAGTCACGACCGCCCAGCACTTCGATCTGGCCGAGGCGGTCAACCAGCGCTGGTCCTTGCTGGCGCAGGTGGGACTGGCATGGCTGGTCGAGCATCCGCGGGCGCTGCCGGGCCGGCCGTTCGATCCAGCGCTGTTCGGCCCCGCGATGCAGGCCAATGCCGAGGCCGGCCGCAGCGCGTCGGCGCTCGCGCTGTTCGACCTGATGCTCGAAGCCGAGTTGCTGCGCGGCGAACTGGCCCGCCAGTTCGAGCGCTACGACTTCCTGCTGACGCCGGCGGCGGCGGCGCTGCCCTGGCCGGCCAACGAAACGCATCCCACCCGGATCGCCGGCCGCGAGGTCGGACCGCGCGGCCACGCGGTCTTTGCGGGCTTCGCCAATGCGGCCGGCCTGCCGGCGATCGCACTGCCCTGCGGCTTTGTCCAAGGCCTGCCGGTCGGCCTGCAACTGGTCGCCCGCGAAGGTGGCGACGACGCGCTGCTCGCCCTGGCCCTTGCGTTCGAGCGAGCTCATCCATGGCAGCGCTTCCCCGAGCTTTGACGCCTGCGGCGGCCGCCGCGGCGACGGTCACGCCGGACAGCGCAGCGCGCGTCCTGTACCTCGCGCGGCGCGACGGCCGGCGCGTGCCTTCGGCGCTGCTCCAGCCGGTGGATCGCGACGAGGCCTATGCAATCCAGGACGCGACCCTGGCCGCCATCGGCGCCATCGGCGGCTGGAAGGTCGGCGCGCGTGCGCCAGGCCTGGAGCCGACCTGCGCGCCATTGCCGGCCGAAGGATTGCTGCCCGACGGTGCGTTGCTGAAGGGTCCGGCCTGGCGGCTGCGCGGCATCGAGGCCGAAGTCGGATTCCAGCTCGGCGTCGACCTGCCGCCCCGCGCTGTGCCGTACACCGTGGACGACATGGCATTCGCCGTCGAGTCGGTGCTGCCCGTGATCGAGGTCGTGGAGACCCGCTTGGCCGACTGGCTCGGTGCCGGGTCGGAGACGCAGCTGGCCGACCTCCTGAGCCACGGCGCGCTCGTGCTGGGCCGGCGCCGGCCCTTCGCGCCGGCGTGGTTCGATCTCGCGAACGTCGAAGCCGTGCTGCGCTTCGGCGAGCAGGTCGTTGCCCACACCATGGGCGAGCACCCCAGCCCCGACGCCGGCAGCCTGCTGGCGTGGCTGGCCAACCATTGCTCGTCGCGCGGCACCGGGCTGAAGGCGGGCCAGGTCATCACGAGCGGCTCGTGCACTGGCATGCTGTTCGCTTCGCAAGGCACTGCCGTGCAGGTCGAGATCGTCGGCCTGGCGCCGTTGAGCGTGTCGTTCTGAGCTTCCCGACAGACAGAAGGAATGGAGATATGACCCTTTCGAAGATCGACGACCTGGCCGACGCCCTGGTCCGCGCGCGCCGCGAGAACACCCTGGCGCAGGCCGCGCCGCTCGCCGGCGCGCTGACGAACGCCGCCGATGCCTACGCGGTGCAGCAGCAGGTGGCCCGCGCATTCGGCTGGTTCGAAGGCGCATCGCCGCAGTACTGGAAGTCGGGGGGACCGTCGCGCGACGCGGTGCTCACCCACGCACCGCTGCCGCCAGCCGGCGTGTGGACCAGCCCGGCAACCAGCGGCGCCTGGCCCTTTCAGCTGCGCGGCATAGAGGCCGAGGTCGCGCTGCGACTGGCGCGCGATGTCGATGGCGCGCTGGCCGCGACGCTGGACGCGAGCAGTGCGAGCGCCCTGGTCGATGCGATGGCCGTCTCGATCGAAGTTGTCGACTCGCGCTGGCGGGAAGCGCTGGACGCGCCCGCGCTGTGCAAGCTGGCAGACCTGCAGTCGCATGGCGCGCTGGTGCTCGGCCCCTGGGTGCCGTTTGCTGCGCGCGACTGGAGCGCGCAGTCCTGCCGAGTGCAGATCGGCACGCAGCCGCCGGTCGAGCGGCGCGGCACGCATTCGCTCGGCGACCCCGCCTTCCTGCTGCCAGCCTGGCTGCGTCATGCCACGCGCGAAGGCCGCGGCCTGGCGGCGGGCACGGTGGTCACCACCGGCACCTGGGTGGGCATTCTTCATGCGGCCGCGGGCGATCTCGTCACGGCCGAGTTCCCGGGCATCGGCCGCGCGTCGGTGCAGTTGTAGTGCAGGCAAGCCGCCTCGGGCTGCGCTTGCCCGGTACTCACGCAAGGATGCGCGCACTACACTCTTCGCGTGCCTTCGATACCTGTCGAGGCACTTCGAAGAAAGACCCTCATGAGCAACCACGTCTATAAACTGCTTGAACTCACCGGCTCCTCGCCCAACAGCATCGAGGAAGCCGTGCAAACGGCGATCTCGAAGGCGAACGAGTCCGTGCGCAACATCCACTGGTTCGAAGTCATCGAGACGCGCGGCCATGTGGCCGACGGCAAGGTGGCGCACTACCAGGTCACGTTGAAGGTGGGCTTCCGTCTCGAGGCCTGATCCGGCCGCGGCGCCTGGCGCCAACCCGCTCGGCCATCGTGCCGCGGCATTCCCGGGCGCCGCAGGCGCACGCATAGGCGCTCGGGTCGTCACCGTCGATCTGCAGCGCATAGTCCAGAAACAGCTCCTCGCCGGCGCGAAGGCGGCGCAGCGCGCGCACGACGATGACCAGTTGACCGCGGGCACCCTGACGCTCGATCGCCTCGACGTTGGGTGCGCAGGAGTGGTTGAGGTGGCGCATCGCGTTGCCGCCCTGTGCGCCATCGATCAGGCTGCCGTCGGACCAGTGGCAGTTGGGCATGGCGACCACGGCGGTG
>JANOCL010000099.1:0-1768 GCA_031412135.1 Variovorax sp.
TTCTTCACCGCCGCCTCGACCCGGCCGCTGGTGTAGAGGCTCGACTCGAGGTAGTAGTTGTCGAACTGCACCCGGAACGCCTTCAGGTCCAGGTCCTGTTCGTGGCGCAGGTAGGCCACGGCGAACTGGCGGATCGAATCGATGTCGTCGACGTTGCCGCTCGCCGTGTATTCGCGGTCGTCCGAACGAACCGTCTTCCCCGCCTTGAAATCTTCGGCGATGTCGGCGATGTATTCGCCGTTGTAGGCCTGCTCGGGCCACGCCGCGTCGCCCGGCTTGAAACCCCTGGCGCGCAGCTGCGTGCTGTTGGCGAGGGTCTGGATCTGCACGCCCGCATCGTTGTAATAGAACTCGCGCCAGACGCTCGCGCCCTGCGTGGCGAGCAGGTTGCAGATCGCATCGCCGAGCGCCGCCTGGCGGCCGTGGCCCACATGCAGCGGGCCGGTCGGGTTGGCCGAGACGAACTCGACCAGCACGCGGTCGTCGCGCCGGGGCTGGCTTCCGAAATCCTGGCCGGCGGCCAGCACCTCGCGAACGATCTGCTGCCTGGCCGCGGTCTTGAGGCGGATGTTCAGAAAGCCGGGGCCGGCAATCTCGATCGCATCGACCCATTGCCGGAAAGCCGGCGTGGCCTGGAGCGCGGCGCTGATGTCGTCGGCCAGCTCGCGCGGCTTGCGCGCCAGCGGCCTGGCGAGCTGCATTGCTGCGGTGCTGGCGAAATCGCCATGCGCCGCGACCTTGGGCGACTCGAAGGCCGCTTTGGCGCCGGTGCCGGGCGAGAAGGATTCGAGCGTGTTCGCGAGCGCCGCGAGCAGCTCCTGTTTGACCAATAGCATCGCCGGATTTTACCGGGGGCACGTTAGGATCGACCGCCCCCACCGGGGCAGCTGACACAACCAACCTTCCAGGACAACAACACCATGAAGAAATTTTTCTCCCTGATGGTCATCGGCGCCTGCTTTTCGTTCGGCATTGCGCACGCGCAGGACAAGGCGCCGACGACCCAGCAGAACAAGATGGCAACCTGCAACAAGGATGCCGCCGACAAGAAGGGCGACGACCGCAAGGCCTTCATGAAGACCTGCCTGTCGGCCAAGCCGGTGACGCAGCAGGACAGGATGAAGACCTGCAACGCCGACACGCAGGCCAAGACGCTGAAAGGCGACGAGCGCAAGGTCTTCATGAAAAGCTGCCTGAGCAGCAAGCCGGCCGCCTGAGACGCGGCTGCTAGCCCTTGGCGCCGAACCCGCGCGCCAGGAACACCGCGACCAGCGGAATCAGCGCGATCAGGTGGGCCTGGACCATCACCAGGCGGCGCGTTTTCCTGATCTCGGCCTCGGCCGGAAGGCTGCCGCCCGAACGCACCGCCTTGCGCCATCGGAAGTAGGTCAGCGTCGGGAAGATCGAGATCACGCCGATTACGATGAACAGCGTGAGCTTCACGTGCAGCAGCGGGTTGGTCCAGTACCAGGCCGTGCCCTTGATGCCCCACCAGGTCCGCGCGATGCCGGTCGCCAGCACGGCGATGGCGGCAAGACCGTAAATCATGTCGACCTTGGCGAGCCGCTCGACGGCAGCCGCGTTGAGCCATTCGACGCGGCACAGCGCCGCCTCGCTGGCGACAAAGACCACCATCGTGAGGATGGCGAGGATGTGCACATAGGCAAGGATGGCTTCGAGTGTCATCGTGGGTTCTCTGGAGGATGGGCGCGGTTGGCGATTGTGCCGCCCCAGAATTCCGGCCGCGCATATTGCGCTTTCAGGAAAT